>NZ_CP126267.1:3000000-3300000 GCF_001864935.2 Curtobacterium sp. MCBA15_012
CTCGGCGTCTCGAAGCCCGTCGTCGGCGTCACCGTCCCGACCGGCTACTCGTTCAACCTCGACGGCACCGCCATCTACCTGACGATGTCGTCGCTGTTCATCGCGAACGCGCTCGGCACCCCGCTGAACATCCCGGAGCAGATCTCGCTCCTGGTCTTCATGATCATCGCCTCGAAGGGCGCCGCGGGCGTCACCGGTGCCGGCCTCGCGACCCTCGCCGGCGGGCTGCAGGCGCACCGCCCCGACCTGGTGAACGGCGTCGGGCTCATCGTCGGCATCGACCGGTTCATGTCCGAGGCCCGCGCCCTGACGAACTTCACCGGCAACGCGGTCGCGACCGTCCTGGTCGGCACGTGGACCCGGCAGATCGACAAGGAGCAGGTCGAGCGGGTCCTGTCCGGAGCGGCGCCGTTCGACGAGCGGACGATGTCCGCCGACGACCACGGCGCTCCCGCCCCCGTCGAGCGCGAGCGCATCTCGACCGAGGCCGTCCGCACGATCGTCGAGCCCGAGCGCTCCGCAGCGTCCGCCGACCGCCGCTGACGGCGACGGCCGGCCCCCACTGACGGGGTCGGCCGACCGCCGCCTCCGCGCCCACCACCACTCCGCCCGTCCCGCCCGGCGCTGACGCGCCGGCCCGCCCCGAGGAGATCGCCGATGATCACCAACCCCAACCACACGAGTCCCGCCCCCGCCACCGTCCCCGGTTCACCCCGTGTCGCCCTGGAGGCGTGGGTCGCCCGGGTCGCGTCCCTCACCTGCCCCGACGCGGTCGTCTGGTGCGACGGGTCACCGGACGAGACGGCTCGCCTCACGCAGCAGCTCGTCGACGAGGGCAAGCTCGTCGCGCTGGACCCGGAGCGCCGACCGAACAGCTACCTCGCCCGATCGGCACCGGGCGACGTCGCCCGGGTGGAGGGTCGGACGTTCACCTGCTCGGCCACCCCGGAGGACGCCGGCCCGACGAACCTCTGGCGTGATCCGACGGCGATGCGCGCCGAGCTCGACGGACGCTTCGCGGGGAGCATGCGCGGTCGGACGATGTACGTCGTGCCGTTCTCGATGGGTCCGGTCGGCGGTCCGATCTCGCAGCTCGGCGTCGAGGTCACCGACTCGGCGTACGTCGTCCTGAGCATGGGCAAGACCACCCGCCTCGGTCCGGAGGTGCTCCGCGCGATCGGCGCCGGCGTGCCGTGGGTCGCGGCCGTGCACAGCGTGGGGATGCCCCTCCGCGACGACGACGGCACCGTGCACGAGGACGTGGCGTGGCCCTGCAACGAGACGAAGTACATCGTGCAGTTCCCCGAGACCCGCGAGGTGTGGTCGTACGGCTCGGGCTACGGCGGCAACGCCCTGCTCGCGAAGAAGTGCTTCGCGCTGCGGATCGCCTCGGTGATGGGGCGCGACGAGGGCTGGCTCGCCGAGCACATGCTGCTCATCCGGCTGACCTCGCCCGAGGGCCGGGCGTTCCACCTGGCCGCGGCGTTCCCCTCCGCCTGCGGCAAGACGAACCTCGCGATGCTCCAGCCGGCGCTCCCCGGGTGGTCGGTCGAGACGATCGGTGACGACATCGCCTGGCTCCGTCCGGGGTCGGACGGGCGGCTGCACGCGATCAACCCCGAGGCCGGGCTGTTCGGCGTCGCGCCGGGGACCGGCGTCGACACGAACCCGGTCGCCGTCGAGACGATCGCGGCGGACACGATCTTCACCAACGTCGCCCTGACCGACGACGGCGACGTGTGGTGGGAGGGCCTCACGCCGGAGCCGCCGGCGCACCTGGTCGACTGGACGGGTGCCGACTGGACCCCGGCGAGCGGGACCCCGGCGGCGCACCCGAACGCCCGGTTCACCGTGGCGCTCGACCGTTGCCCGTCCCGCGCGGCAGACCTCGACCACAGCGTCCCGATCGACGCCGTCGTGTTCGGCGGTCGACGCTCGACGAACGTGCCGCTCGTGGCGCAGGCCCCCACCTGGGCGGAGGGCGTGTTCATGGGCGCGACCGTCTCGTCCGAGCGCACCGCCGCGGCCGAGGGCACCGTCGGCGAGCTCCGCCGCGACCCGTTCGCGATGCTGCCGTTCTGCGGCTACGACATGGCCGACCACTGGGCGCACTGGCTCGACGTCGGTGCGCAGCTCGGCGCGGGGGCCCCTGCGGTGTTCCAGGTGAACTGGTTCCGCAAGGGCGACGACGGCTCGTTCCTCTGGCCGGGCTTCCGCGAGAACGCCCGCGTGCTCGAGTGGATCGCCCGCCGGGTCGAGGGCAGCGTGCCCGCGGTCGAGAGCCCGGTCGGTCTGCTCCCCGACGTCGACGACCTCGACGTGCGCGGCCTCGACCTCCCGCCGTCGGACCTCGACGCCCTGTTCGCCGTCGACCCGGACTCCTGGCTCGAGGAGTGCGACCGCACCGAGGAGTTCCTCGCGGAGTTCGCGGGACGGACGCCGTCCGTGTTCACCGCCGTCCTCGACGGGCGTCGCGCCGCCCTGCAGGCCTCGGCGACGCCCGCCGCCGAACCCGCTGTGCAGGTGGCCTGATGGAGCACGCACCGTCCGCCGCCGACCGTGCCGCCCTGCAGCACGCCTGGACCGACAAGCTCGCCGCGGCCGAGGCGATGGTCCCGCTCATCGGCCGGCTGTACCGCCGTGACGACGTCGTCCCCTCGGTGTACGGCCGGCCCCTCGTCGGCGAGTCCCCGATCGGGATCGTCAAGGCACACCGGTCCACCCGCCGCGTCGACGAGACCGAGCTGCCCGTCAGCGAGAGCCTCGCGATCCTCACCGAGCTCGACACCATGGACGTCGCGTCCGCGTCCGTCGACCTCGCGGACCTGGCCGCCCGGCACCGCGCCGACCCGCTCGGGACACCCCTCCGCGAGTTCCTCGAGGACGAGCTGTTCCTCGCGCGCGGCTCGTCCGGAGACGCTCCACGACCCGCGCCCCGCGACGTCGTCCTGTACGGCTTCGGCCGCATCGGTCGGATGCTCGCGCGCATCCTCCTCGAGCGCGCGGGCGAGCACGCCCCCCTCGTCCTCCGCGCCGTCGTGGTCCGCCGCCGCGGGCCCGACGACCTGGTCAAGCGTGCGAGCCTCCTCCGCCGCGACTCGATCCACGGCCCCTTCGCCGGCACCGTCACGGTGGACACCGAGCACGACACCATCACGGCGAACGGCACGCTCGTCCAGTTCATCTCGGCCGACGCCCCGAGCGCCGTCGACTACCGCGCACACGGCATCGAGGACGCGATCGTCGTCGACACCACGGGCCGGTGGCGCGACGCCGAGGGCCTCGAGCAGCACCTCCTCGCCCCCGGGGCCGGCCGCGTCCTGCTCACCGCCCCGGGCACGGGCGACCTGCCGAACGTCGTGCACGGCATCAACCACGACGCGATCGGCGACGCGCCGGTCGTCAGCGCCGCGTCCTGCACCACGAACGCGATCGTCCCCGTCCTCAAGGCGGTCTCCGACGCGTACGGCGTCGTGCACGGCCACGTCGAGACCGTGCACTCGGCGACGAACGACCAGAACCTCGTGGACAACTACCACCCCGCCGACCGCCGCGGACGCGCGGCCGGACTGAACATGGTCATCACCGCCACCGGCGCGGCACGGGCGGCCGAGAAGGCCCTGCCCGAGCTGCGCGGGCGCCTCACGGGCAACGCCGTCCGGGTCCCGACGCCGAACGTCTCGCTCGCCGTCCTGCACCTGACGCTCGCCCGTGCGGTCGGCCGCGACGAGCTGAACGGCCTGCTCCGTGACGCGTCGCTGACGTCGTCGCTCCGGCGGCAGATCGACTACGTCGAGTCCCCCGAGGTCGTGTCGACCGACTTCCTCGGCAGTCGCCGCGCCGGCGTCGTCGACGGGCTCGCGACGATCGCCGACGGCTCCGAGCACGTGGTCCTGTACGTCTGGTACGACAACGAGTCCAGCTACAGCCGCCAGGTCCACCGGATCCTGCAGGAGATGGCGGGAGGCCGTGCGACCGCGCTCCCCGCCACCCCGGTCGGGAGGCGCGCAGCAGTCCGTCACGTCGGCGGTAGCCTGCAGACGTGCGGCACCTCCGAGCGGTCGGGTTCGACCTGGACGGCACCCTCCTCGACCACCGCGGAGCGGCCAGAACCGGTGCGTCCGGGTTCCTGACGAGCCTCGGCCTGCCCGCGTCCGAGGCGGCGCTCCGCGCCTGGTCCGACGCCGAGGACGACCAGTTCGAACGGTGGCGCTCGGGGGAGATCGGCTTCGCCGAACAGCGGCGGGAGCGCCTGCGCGCGGTGCTCCCGCCGCTCGGCCACGCGCTCGACGGCCGCGACGGAGACGACGACCGCCTCGACGAGTTGTTCGCCGGCTACCTCCGGCGGTACCGGGCGGCCTGGCGCGCCTTCCCCGGGAGCCGGGGACTGCTCGACGAACTCCGGTCGCGCGGCTACCGCCTCGGTCTGCTGACGAACGGGACGGAGGAGCAGCAGCGTGACAAGCTCGCCGTGACGGGTCTCCCCGACGCGTTCGACGTGGTGCACGTCTCCGGGCGCACCGGGTTCCAGAAGCCCGACGTGCGCGCGTTCGCCGCCCTGGCGAGCGACCTCGGCGTCAGCGCGTCCGAGTGCCTCTTCGTCGGCGACGACGCCGAGCGGGACGTCGCCGGCGCCCGGCGCGCGGGCATGCGATCCCTCCTCGTCGACCACGAGCTCCTCGGCCCGGGGGCGTTCCGGACCGCGGTCCTCGCAGCCCTCGAGCCGGACCCGACGGACCGGTAGCACCGGCTCGGCCGAGCACCACCGGGGACGACACCGCACGGGGACACCACACAGGCGGGTCTGTCCGTGGCCCCGTCCGCCGTGCGACCCTGGTACCCCGGCACGACGACGCGCCGGTGGAGGGGGCAGACCATGACGACGTCGGAGATCACGGCCGGAGGACTCCGGGCAGGACACCGGTTCCGGCTCGCAGCGCGGATCGGCACCGGGCTCGTCGTCGGCGTCGTCGCCGTGTACGTCGTCGCGGTGATCGCGACGGCCCCGCTCGGCGGCGACTCGACCACCCACCCGCTGGTGCTCGCCGGACTCGCCCTCGTCGGTGCGGCCGCCGTGGCCGTCGGCACACGCTGGCCGACGGTGGGTGTCACCGCCGGGGCGGTGGTGCTCCTGGTCACCGTGTTCGCGGTCGTGCAGCGGGTGTCGTGGACGACGGGGACCACGCAATGGCTGAGCCCGACGGACGCCCTCGGGTACGCGGCGGTCAGCGCCCACCCGGCGATGGTGGGCGCGGTGCTCGTGTCCGCGGCCGTCGTCCGTGGTCGTCGCCGGAGCACGTCGCCGGACCGGTGAGCCGCTGACAGCGGCGGGTGCGCTCGCTGTCCACGCGACGTGGTTCCTGGCAGTGCGCGGTGCATCCCGCTGGGACCCTCGTCCTCCTGTCCGGCCGCGCGCATACTTCGGAGACCGGGGATCACGTGCGCGTCGTCGACGTTCGCCGAGTGCCTCCCCGTCCCAGACAGGTGCCTTCCATGGCCACGTCCCGTTTCCTCCGCCCCACCCTCTTCGCCCTCACCGGCATCGGACTCGCCGCGTCCCTGGCGGTGATGAGCACGTCGGCGGCGTCCGCTGCGACGGTGCTCGACGGGCCGGTGAACCTCGGCACCGCCGCGACCTACGGCGTCCTCGGTGCGAGCGCCGTCACGAACACCGGTCCGACCGTGGTCGACGGCGACCTCGGCGTCTCGCCCGGCACCTCGATCACCGGGTTCGGCGCGGCTCCCGACGGCGTCGTGAACGGCACCGTGCACCAGACGGACGCCGCGGCCGCCCAGGCGCAGCGGGACACGACCACCGCGTACGACGTCGCCGCGTCGCTCACCCCCGCACAGACCGGCCTGACCGAGCTCGACGGGCTGTCGTTGTCCCCCGGGGTCTACTCGGGTGGGGCGCTCTCCCTGGCGGACACCGGGTCGCTCACCCTCGCCGGCAGCGCCGACTCCGTCTGGGTGTTCCAGGCCGCGTCGACCCTCACGATCGGCTCCGGGACACGCATCACGATCACCGGCGGCGCGAGCTCCTGCAACGTGTTCTGGCAGGTCGGCAGCTCCGCGACCATCGGCACCGGAGCGCAGTTCCGCGGCACCGTGCTCGCGCAGCAGTCCGTGACCGCGACCACCGGCGCGACGGTCGTCGGTCGCCTGTTGGCCCGGACCGGTGCCGTGACCCTCGACACCAACACCATCACGGCCCCCACCGGCTGCCCGACGCCGGGCACGCCCTCGCAGACGGTCGCGCCGACCATCACGTCCGGCGCTCCGACCCCCGCGACCGCCGGGACCCCGTACTCGTACACCGTCACCGCGACGGGCACGCCCTCCCCGACGTTCACCGCGACGGGACTGCCCGCCGGCCTGACCATCGACAGCACCACCGGCGTCGTCTCGGGCACCCCGACCACGCCGGGTGCCGCCACCGTCACCGTGACCGCCTCCAACGGCACCGCGCCCGACGCCACCCAGACCGTGACGATCACCGTGCAGCCGTCGGCCACGACCACGCCGACCGCTCCCGCGACCGCACCGACGCCCACCGCGCCGGCCACGGCGCCCAGTGGGACCCCGATCGCCGGCGCAGGCTCGGGCGGTGGCACCCCGAACGGCGAGCTCGCCTTCACCGGCAGCGACCCGACGGTGCCGCTCGGCATCGCCGGAGCGTTGCTGGCGGCGGGCCTCGGTCTCGCGCTGGTCGCCCGTCACCGCCGGAGCGCGAGCGCGATCCGGAGCGCGAGCACGCGCACGCGCCGCGGCCAGCACGGGAGCTGACGGATCCGTCCGGCAGCGTCCGTGCCGCGCCGCGCTCAGCCGCGGTCGTCCGGCACGGACCCGCCGGTCGCACCCGCGACCAGCTCGTCCAGCGTGAGCTCCCCGTCGGCCACCTCGACGGCCACGGCACTGAGCTTGCGCTGGGTCCGTCGGGCGTACCCGCGGAGGACCTCGCGGGCCGTGTCCACGTCGACCGACAGGGCGCGCGCGACGTAGCCCTTCGCCTGCTCGACGGGGACCTTGGCGTCCAGCGCGTGCTGCAGCTGCTCGGCGGTGACGGCGGCGTCCTGCATGGTCCGCTGCTGCAGGATGCTGATCGTCGCGACGTCCGCGAGCGCCTGCGCTGCCCGGGCGTCGGCGCCGTTGAGCGCCCCCTCCATCTCGCGGAACAGGTTCAGCGATCCGATGACCTCCTCACGGAGCCGCAACGGGATCGCGTGGACGCTCCGGTACCCGTGGTCCCTCGACGCCGCGGCGAACCGGGGCCACCGCTCGGTCAGCGACCCGACGTCCTCCGACGTCACCAGTTCACCGGAGGTCACCGCGGCGATGCACGGCCCCTCGCCGGCGTTCAGCTGGAGGAGCCCGATGAACTCGCTGCGCTCGCTGGTGGAGGCCGCCACCTCGAGGACACCGTCCCGGTTCAGCAGGTGGATCGCCCCTGCTGCGGCGTCGAAGAGCTCCACCGACCGGTCGACGAGGGTCTGCAGGACGTCCAGGACGTCGTAGTCGGCGACGAGGTTGTCGGTCAGCGTCACGAAGGTCTCGACGAGTCGTGTCTCGCGGGTCTCGATCATCGGCGGGCGGCCTCCTCCTGGTCCGGCCACCACCGTAACCGGTCGTCGGACGGGGTCCCCGACGACCCCGACGCGCCCGAGCCCGGGGACTTGCGCGGGCTCGGGCGCTCGTTCTACCGTGATGGACGAGCCACCCCTGACCCCGGTTGCCGGAACGATCCCTCGTTCCAGTCGCACAACGGGAGGCACAGGCATGGAGCAGCACCACGACGGCACACGCACCGGTGCGTCGCGTCGTACCGGTGCACCCGCGGCACCGTCGACCAGCACCACGACCACCGGGCCGTCCGGTCCGGTGGACACCGCCCCGTTCTCCACTCCTCGAACCGACGACCGCGACCGCGAGCCGGGACGCCCCCGGACCTGACACCGTCAGGAAGCACGAAAGGAACACCGTGACCGCCGAGGACACCATGGCCGGCCACTACCGCACGACCGGCGCCACCCCTGGCGGCGCCCGGACCGGAGGTACGTCCACCTACTCCGCCCTGCTCGCCCAGGTGAAGGAGGCCGGGCTCCTGCGCCGGCGTCGAGGCTTCTACTGGGCGCTCTTCTCGGCGCTGGTCGTCGCCACGGCTGCGTGCTGGGTGGCGTTCGCGTTGTTGGGTGACTCGTGGTTCCAGTTGATCGTGGCGGGTGCGTTGGGTGTGGTGTTCACGCAGTTCGCGTTCCTGTCGCACGAGGCCGCGCACCGGCAGGTGTTCGACTCGCAGAAGTGGAACGACCACGCCGGCCGGTGGATCGGCACGTTCCTGGTCGGGTTGTCGTACTCGTGGTGGATGAACAAGCACACCCGGCACCACGGGAACCCGAACACGGTCGGCAAGGACCCCGACATCGCGCCCGACGGGATCCGGTTCCTGCCCGAGGACGCCGCCGCTGCCCGCGGTCCGCTGATGCGCACGTTCCTGCGGTTCCAGGGGTGGTTGTTCTTCCCGCTGCTGACCCTCGAGGGCATCAACCTGCACCGGCACGCGGTCGTGTCGGTGGTGCGTGGTGCCGGGGGTCGTCCGGACACGAAGGGCCGGGTGCTGGAGGGGGTGCTGCTGGCGGCGCGGTTCGCGATCTACCTGACGGTGGTGTTCTGGTTCCTGCCGTTCGGGATGGCGTGTGCGTTCCTCGGGGTCCAGCTCGCGGTGTTCGGGGTGATGATGGGTGCCTCGTTCGCGCCGAACCACAAGGGCATGCCCACGATCGCGCACGACGCGAAGGTCGACTTCTTCTCCCGTCAGGTCCGCACGTCCCGCAACATCCGTGGGGGTTGGTGGGTGTCGTTCCTGATGGGTGGGTTGAACTACCAGGTCGAGCACCACCTGTTCCCGTCGATGCCGCGGCCCGCGTTGAAGCAGGCGCGGCTGCTGGTCCGGGACCACTGCGACACGTTGGACGTGCCGTACACCGAGACGACGTTGCTGCGGTCCTACGGGATCGTCGTGCGGTACCTCAACCGTGTCGGCCTCGCCGCCCGCGACCCGTTCACCTGCCCGCTCGTCTCCGAACTCCGTATCCACTGAAGGAACCACCGTGAAGACCGTCGTCGTCCTCCTCGCCCTCTGGCTGATCCTGTCCATCGTCGGCTTCGCCCTGAAGGGGCTGCTCTGGCTCGCGATCATCGGCATCGTCCTGTTCGTCGCCACCGTCGTCTTCGGCGCACTCCGTCGTTCCGCGAACAAGCCCGCGCGGGCCGACCGACCCTCGCGTCCGTGAGCACGTCGAGGCCGCAGCGCGTCGCCGCGGTCGTCGTCAACCCGGTGAAGCACGACCGGGAACGTCTCCGGGCGCTCGTGGACGCCGAGGCACGGCGCAACCACTGGTCTCCCGGGACCCACTGGTTCGAGACCGCCGCCGAGGACGACGGTCGCGCCGCGGCGCGCGCAACGGTCGCCGCCGAGCCGGACGTCGTCCTCGTCGCCGGCGGGGACGGCACCCTGCGGGTCGTCGCGGAGGAGCTCCGCGGGACGGGGATCCCCGTGACGCTGGTCCCGAGCGGGACGGGCAACCTGTTCGCGCGCAACCTCGGCCTCCCCCGGGGCGACACCGCGGGTGCCGTCGCCGCCGCGTTCACCGGGGTGGACCGGCCCATCGACGTCGGGCTCGCCGCACTGACGGACGACGAGGGCACCACGACCACGCACGCCTTCCTCGTGATGGCGGGCATCGGTCTCGACGCGAGCATGGCCGCGGACACGAACGCGTGGGTCAAGCGTCGCTTCGGCTGGGTGGCGTACTCGGACCCGATCGCGCGGTCGATCATCGGCAACCGGCAGATCCCCGTGCACTACCGGCTGGACTCCGGTCCCACGCGGACGATGCGGGCGCACACGGTCATCGTCGGCAACTGCGGCAGTCTCACCGCCGGCGTGCTGCTGCTCCCCCGCGCGGCACCCGACGACGGCATCCTCGACGCCGTCGCGTTCCGCCCGACGGGCTGGTTCGGCTGGACCGCGATCGGCACCACCCTGACCCTCGCCCGGTTCTCCTCCCGCACGCGCACCGGGCGGTTCCTGTCCCGGTTCCTGCCGCCCTCACGTGTGCTGCCCACGACACGTGCGCGGACGCTCCACATCGACCTCGACGCCGCGGAGCGTCTCCAACTCGACGGCGACCCCTTCGGGACCGTCCGGTCGGTGACCCTCACCACCCACCGACACGGGCTCGTCCTCCGCACCGCACCGGCCACCGAGCGACGGCGCGTCACCACCTGACGGACGGGAGGCGCGGTGCCGGCCCGCACCGCGCCTCCCGTCCGTCAGGTGGCACGGCGGAACGCCGCGCCGGGTCGGCGGCGCGGGCCCACCCACCTGAGCCCTGCCTCATGTGGTGGCAACCCGACGGTCCGCGGCCGTTCACCCACGCGACGGGCGGCCTCGTCACGCTGCTCCGCGGGCCGTCCGGTGCTCCCGGGCGACTCCCCCGTGCCCCGTCCCCGAGGAGAACCGTGTCCCGCCGTCCCGTCCGCCCGTCCGCGCTCCTCCGCGCGAGCGCCACCGCCATCGCAGCTGCCGCCGTCCTCGGCGCCGTCGGGCTCTCGTCCGCCGCCCACGCCGACTCCGACCTCCAACCGGCCCTGACCGCCCAGAACCACCCGATCACCGACGTCCCGGGGCTGGTGAACGGTCGCGAGCTCGGTGCCTTCACCGGACTCGGCGGCCAGCGGGTCGACGCCTCCCGCCTCATCCGGTCGGAGTCGCTCGACAAGGTCACGGCAGCCGGTGCGCAGACGCTCGCGAGCGAGTACCACGTCGACCTCGTCGTCGACCTCCGCACGCCCGACCAGGTCGCGGCGAAGCCGGACGTGGCGATCCCCGGCGCGCAGGAGGTCCACATCTCGATGTTCGGCGCCGACGGCGACTACAGCGACGACACCGCGATGTACCACGACCTCGTCGACAAGGGCTACGTGGACGCGACCGACCGCGGGCCGATGATCACCGCGTACGCGCAGGTCCTGCAGATCCTCGCGACCCACACCAGCGGCACCGTGCTCGTGCACTGCTCGCACGGCATGGACCGCACCGGGACCGTGGTCGACCTGCTCGACCGGGTCCTCGGCGTCGGCAGTGCGGACATCCTCCACGACTACCTGCTCTCGAACACGCAGCTCGGGGTCACGTGGGCGACACCCGCGCTGCTGCAGGGCACCTTCGAGCACGACGTCGCGACGAAGTACGCCGGGATGGACTCGTACCTGTCCAGGACGATCGGTGTGACCGCCGACGAGGAAGCCGCCCTGCGCGCCCGCTTCCTCGTGTCCGACGACGCCTCCGCATCGGCGATCACGGTCGACGGCGTCACGGTGCCGCTCGACGCGGCCGCGACCACCGCGGGTGCGACGGTCACCGCCCCGGTCGCCACGATCTCGGACACCGACGTCCACGTGTCGACGACGGACCCCTCCGCCCGGTCGACGGTCGCGGTGCAGGGCGACACCGCCGTCGTCACCGTGACCGCGGAGGACGGCACCACGACGACGACCTACCGGGTGCACGTCGCCCGCCCGACGCTGACCCTCGGGGCGCACGGCGCGCTCACGCCCGGGTCGACCGTCACGGTCGGCAGCAGCGGACTGACGCCCGGCGCCTCGTACCAGGTCGTCGTGCACTCGACCCCGCAGGTGCTCGGCCGCGTGACCGCCGCCCAGGACGGCTCCGTCAGCGCCTCGGTCACGCTGCCCGCCGACCTCGCTCCCGGCGCGCACACCCTGTTCCTCGCCGACGCGACGGGCACCGCGGTCAGCGACCCGCTCGCGCTGACGGTCGTGTCGGCGACGACGACTGCGGCCTCCGGATCGGTCGCGGGGACGGCGACCACGGCTGCGGTCGGCCCGTCGGTCGCGACGGGCGGCACGGTCGCCGGCGGTCGGGACGACGCACCCTGGCTGGCCCTCGGTGGCCTCGGCGCCCTCGTCCTCGGCGGTACGGGTGCACTCCGCATCCGCTCCCGTCGCCGCGCGGGGCGCTGAGTGACCGGCACGTCCCCGCGGGGGCGGTGGGGCGCTCGCCTCACCGCCCTCGCGGCGGTCGTCGCGGTGGCGATGATCGCCGTCGCCGGGGTCGAGCTCCTGACCCCGCACCCGCACGGGACCGCGGCAACGACGGGCGTCGACCTCGCCGGCGACCCCGTGCGGCTCGACGGGCCGCCGCCGGAGCCCGCGGCCTCGGCGACGCCGTCCGGGCACGGCCGGTTCACGGTGCCGTCGGTCGGGCTCGACGTCCCCCTCGGTGCGCTGGACGTGGCCGACGGGGTCGTCGAACCGCCGGGGTCCACGACGGCGTACTGGGTCCGGAACCTCGGCGTCGAGCCGGCGGCGGCGGCCCACGGCACCGTCTTCGTCGCGATGCACTCGCTGCGCGGCGGGGGTGTCGGTCCGGGCAACGCCCTGATCGACGTCGCGCACGGCCGGGCCCGCGTCGCCGTGGGGGCCACGGTCACGGTCGACGACGTCACGTACCGCGTGACGCGGTCGGAGACGGTCGCCAAGCGCGACCTCCCCGCCGACGCAGCGGTCTGGGCGGACACCCCGGGGCGCCTCGTCGTCGTGACGTGCCTGCAACGGCCGGACGGGCGGCCGTCGGTCGACAACGTGGTGGTCGAGGCGACGCGCGTCTGAGGTGCTGCCGCGTGCCGCCTGGCACCGCGCCTCCCGTCCGTCCTCCGGTCACGTCTGCAGGACCGCCGGCGCCCGGTCCCATGCCCCGCGCGTCCGGCTCGGCGTCCACGGCGACGAGCCCGAGCCGCCGGAGCGTGGGCTGTGCGCGGTGCTCACGCGCCGTCGGTGCCCCGCCCCACCCCGCCGGGCCGCCCCCGGTCCACGATCCCGTCCGCGTGCTCGACGAGCCACTCCATGAGCGGGACGAGGCGCTCGGCGAGCTCGTGCCCGGACTCCGTCAGCGAGTAGTCCACCCGCGGCGGCACCGTGGGCTGTGCCTCGCGGTGCACGATGCCGTCGTGCTCGAGGGTCCGGAGCGTCGAGGCGAGCATCTTCTCGCTGACGCCCTCGATCGTCCGGCGCAGCTCGCCCCAGCGCACGGGACCGTCCCGCAGCGCGAGCAGGACGAGGACGCCCCACCGGCTCGTCACGTGGCTGAGCACCACTCGCGTCGGACACGCCGCGGGGAACCGGACGGGTTCGTCCGCGGTGGTGTCGATCGATCCGTCAGGGGCCACGATTCCGACGTCCATGTCAGTACCGTACGGAGAAGTGCGTCCTTCCGACCAGTGGACGCCCGACCTACCGTCGACGCCATGCAGCCCACGACGAAGCACCCCACCCGCCGCCGCGCCGCCCTCGTGAGCGGTACGGCCCTGGTCACCGGCGCCCTGCTCGCCGGACTCAGCGCCCCCGTCACCGCCAGCGCGAGCGCGGCAGCCGGCACCGCGACCGCCGCCACGAACACCGTCGCCGACGGCGGGACCACCGCCTCGCGGTACGACACCGCGACCGAGCACCGCAACCGCTGCGCCGTCCGTACGCTCCTGACGCGGACCTTCGCGGACCCGACCAGCCCGGCCGCACGGCGCCTGGCGCAGGCGCTCGTCGCCCCGGACGCGGTCACGCACACGAGCGGGGCTGCTGCCGGGCCCGCCGGTGTCCTGGCCGAGTTCGCCGCCGACCGCACCCGCGTCCCCGGCGCCCAGGCCGTCGTGAAGCACATCGCCGCCGACGGCGACCTGGTCGCCGTGCACTGGCAGGTCGCCCCGGACGTCCGTGACGAGCGTCGCGGAGACGCCGCGGTCGACCTGTTCCGACTGCGCGACGGCCGGGTCGTCGAGCACTGGTCCCTCGACCAGCCGATCGCCACCGGCACCCCGGCGAGCGGCAACACGAACACCATGTTCAGCGACCTGTACCGCCCCGCGCGGCCGGCCCCGGCGCCGTCCGAGCGCCAGGAGGAGCGCAACCGCACCTTCGCGGTGTCCGCCTACGACACCCTGTTCCGCGACCACGACGTGTCCGTGCTCGACCGCGACTTCGACCCCGCGTACCTGCAGCACAACCCCATCGCACCGAACGGCACCGCCGCACTGAAGCAGCTGTTCGGCAGCGGCGCGCAGTTCCCCGCGCAGCAGTCCGTCATCTCACTCGCGGACGGTGACATCGTGTGGACGTTCTCGCAGCCGGTCGGCGCGGCACCGGACGCCCCGCTGCTCGCGGCCGACCTGTTCCGCGTCGACGGCGGTCTGATCCGCGAGCACTGGGACGTCGTCCCGACGAGCTGAGCGGTCGCCCCGGCGGCCCGTTCACGCACGCGCGACGCGCGACCGAGTGGCCGGGCCGCCGGGTGGCCGGGTGCTGATCGAACGGGCGCGCGGTGGGTCGGTCGGGCGGCCGGGCGGCGGCGACCCCTGTCCGGGGACGCGCTCGGGCGGCGGTGGGAGGATGGCGACGATGCACACGAAGTTCGCGGTGGTCGGCGACAGCTTCGCCGAAGGGGTCGGCGACGACTGGTCCGACGGTTCGCCCCGAGGGTGGGCCGACCTCGTCGCCGGAGGGCTCTCAGCAGCCACCGACGAGCAGGTGACCTACGCGAACCTCGCGGTCCGCGGCAAGCTCCTCACGCCCATCCTCGACGAACAGCTCCCGGCAGCACTGCGCCTCGCGCCGGACCTGCTCAGCATCAGCGGCGGCAACAACGACATCATCCGCCCGAAGGTGTCGATCGCCGCGAACGCGGGACGGATCGCGGCCGGCCTGGACGCCGCCGTGGCCGCGGGAGCCGACGTCCTCTTCGTCACGGTCGCCGACATGACCCAGCACCTCCCCCTCGGACGGCTCATCCGCCGACGAGGCGACGAGTACGCGGACCACATCCGCAGCTGGGCGGACCGACCGCACGTCACCGTCGTGGACAACTGGTCGGACCCGGTCTTCCACGACATCGCGCTGTGGGCACCGGACCGCCTCCACCTGAACACACTCGGGCACCGGCGGGTCGCGGCCAACGTCCTCGCGGCGCTCGGCGTCGACGTCCCGGACTGGGACGACACGACGACGCTCGCGGCGCGCGCGTCCACGATCGAACACCTCCGCGTCCACGTCCTCCCCTGGGTCGGCCGGCGCCTGACCGGACGGTCGTCCGGCGACGGACGCGAACCGAAGAGCGCGACGCTCGGTCCGGTCCGGCGGTAGCGGGCGGCCTGGAGGCGCGACCCACCTGACCGACGCAGGCCGCGCCTCCTGCCGGGTCACCGCACCCACGCGACCCACCCGACCGGCGCAGGCCGCGCCTCCAGACCGGTCGCCGCACACGCGACCCGCCTGACGGACGCAGGCCACGCCGCCAGGCCGGTCGTCACCCGGCCTGCGGACGCAGGCCGGGCCGCCGGGCCTAGCCCAGCGGCTCCACCCCGTAGCTGACGACCACCGCGCGCAGCTCGTCCAGGTACGTCTGCGCCTGCACGGTGAGCGGCACCGACGCGTGCGCGATCCACCCGATCTCGATGCGCTCGTCGACGTCGAGCGGGATCGCGACGATCTCCGGGTCCAGGTCGTCGCTGATCAGCCCCGTCGAGATCGTGTACCCGCCGAGGCCGATCATGAGGTTGAAGATCGTCGCCCGGTCCGCGACGCGGATCTCGCGCTTGCTCGACATCGTCGACAGGATCTCCTCCGCCAGGTAGAAGGAGTTGTTGGCGCCCTGGTCGAAGGTCAAGCGGGGCAGGTCGGCGAGGTCGTCGAGCGTGGCCCGATCCTGCGAGGCGAGCGGGTTGCGCCGCGCGACGAAGATGTGCGGCTGCGCGACGAACAGCGGCGTGAACACGACCCCGGCGTCCCGCATGAGCTTGCCGAGCACCTGCCGGTTGAAGTCGTTGCGGTACAGGATCCCGACCTCGCTCCGCAGGGTCCGGACGTCCTCGATGATGTCCCACGTGCGGGTCTCCCGGAGCGAGAACTCGTACTCGTCCGCGGCCGCCGCCTCGACCATGCGGACGAAGGCCTCCACGGCGAAGGAGTAGTGCTGCGCGGAGACCCCGAGCAGCCGCCGCGAGGCCTGCCGTCCGACGTAGCGCTGCTCGAGCAGGGAGACCTGTTCGACGACCTGCCGGGCGTACCCGAGGAACTCGACCCCGTCGACGGTGAGCACCACGCCCCGGGCCGACCGGGTGAACAGGGGGCGCCCGATCCGCGTCTCGAGGTCCTTCATCGCTGCGGACATCGTCGGCTGCGACACGTAGAGCAGGTCGGCGGCCGCGCTGATCGAGCCCTCCGAGGCGACCTCGATGAAGTACCGCAGCTGCTGCAGGGTGATGTCGTTCGCGACCCGAGCCATAGGCCGAGGCTATAGCAGCGCATAGCGTCTCGGTATTACCTGATGACTCCGCTCCGCCGTCATGATCGAGGGACACCTTCCCAGTGCCCTCGGGCGCACGACGTACGGAATGCCGAGCATGGCGAACGACCTCACCTTCAGCATCACCCGGACCCGCTTCGACGAGGACTACTCCCCCGCCGACAGCTCCCGGCTGACCACGAACTTCGCCAACCTGGCACGCGGCGAACACCGGCAGCAGAACCTCCGCAGCGCCCTCGCGATGATCGACCGCCGCGCGAACGACCTGGCGTCGTCGGACGGCGACGTCACCGACCGCTTCCACGTCGAGCTCGACATCGTCTCGGTCACCGCGCACTTCGTCGACGACGGTGCCGCCGTCGCGTTCCCGCTGCTCGAGATGCTCGACGTCACGATCGTCGACCAGCAGACCGGCGAGCGCCACCAGGGCATCCTCGGCAACAACTTCTCGTCGTACCTGCGCGACTACGACTTCGCCGTGCTGCTGCCGACCCTCGACAAGACCGTCGGCCTGCCCGACGACTTCGGCCACCTGCACGGCCAGCTCTTCCAGCGCTTCGTGGAGTCCGACGCCTTCCGCGCCGAGTTCCACGCCGAGCCCGTCGTCTGCATCAGCGTCTCCACGAGCCAGACCTACCGGCAGACCGGCACCGTGCACCCGGTGCTCGGCGCCGAGTACGCGCACGAGCACTCCTCCCTGACCGACGACTACTTCGGCCGGATGGGCATGCAGGTCCGCTACTTCATGCCCCCGGGCGGCAAGGCCCCGCTCGCGTTCTACACGCGCGGCGACCTGCTGCACGACCACTCCGACCTGCAGCTCGTCGGCACGATCGCGACGATGGAGACCTTCCAGAAGATCTACCGCCCGGAGATCTACAACGCGAACACGGTCGCCCCGAGCACCTACCGCCCGACCCTGGAGCACACCGACTTCACGCGGCCCGACGTGACCTACGACCGCGAGGAGCGGAGCCGCCTCGCCGTGACGCAGGGCCGCTACACCGAGGAGCACCTCGTGCAGCCGCACCGATCGTTCCTCGAGCGCATCGCCGCCGACGCCGCCGTCCCGACCCACTGAGAACCTGGACCTTCACCGATGAGCACCCTCCTCCCCACCTCCATCGTCGGCAGCCTGCCGAAGCCGTCGTGGCTCGCCGAGCCCGAGAAGCTCTGGTCGCCCTGGCTGCTCGACGGCGCAGCCCTGGCCGAGGGCAAGCAGGACGCCCTGCGCATCGCCGTCCACGAGCAGGAGCGCGCACGGCTCGACATCGTCAGCGACGGCGAGCAGACCCGGCAGCACTTCGTCACGACGTTCATCGAGCACCTCGACGGCATCGACCAGGAGCGCAAGGAGACGGTCCGGATCCGCGACCGCTACGACGCCGCCGTGCCCACGGTCGTCGGCGCCGTCAGCCGCCCTGCGCCCGTGTTCGTCGAGGACGCGAAGTTCCTCCGCGCCCAGACCGACCGTCCGATCAAGTGGGCGCTCCCCGGCCCGATGACGATGATCGACACCCTGTCGGACCAGCACTACAAGAGCCGCGAGAAGCTCGCGTGGGAGTTCGCCACGATCCTCAACCAGGAGGCGCGGGAGCTCCAGGACGCCGGCGTCGACGTCATCCAGTTCGACGAGCCCGCCTTCACCGTCTTCCACGACGAGGTGCAGGACTGGGGCGTCGCCGCACTCGAACGCGCCGCCGAGGGGCTGCGCGCCGAGACCGCCGTGCACATCTGTTACGGCTACGGCATCGAGGCGAACAACCGGTGGAAGGAGACCCTCGGCGCCGAGTGGCGGCAGTACGAGCAGTCCTTCCCGCTCCTGCAGCAGTCGTCGATCGACATCGTCTCGCTCGAGTGCATCCACTCCCACGTCCCCCTCGAACTCGTCGAGCTGATCCGCGGCAAGAAGGTCATGCTCGGCGCGGTCGACGTCGCCACCGAGACCGTCGAGACCCCGGACGAGGTCGCCGAGGTGCTGCGGCGAGCGCTCGAGTTCGTCGACGCGGACAAGCTCATCCCGAGCTCGAACTGCGGGATGGCGCCGCTGGCGCGGGACGCGGCGCTCGGCAAGCTGAGCGCGCTGTCCGCTGGGGCGGACATCGTGCGGGCCGAGCTCGCTCGCGTGGCGGTGCCGGCAGGGCGGTAGCGCGGCGTCGCGGCGGCCGAATGGCGCTCAGGTCCCGCCTGGAGGCTCGGGTCGCTTTCGCGGCAGAGGTCGCGTCGGCCGAGACGACGTTCCAGCAGATCGACACGTCCGTGCCAGCATGCTTCCATGCGACCCTGGCGGAACCGAAAGCCCCCCGCACCGCATCCCGAGGAGATCGATCCCCGAGTCCCGAAGCTCGCGGACTGGGGCCGGAACGGCATCATCGGGACGATCGGCTCGGGGCCCGCGGCCGGCTCGACGGTCGTGGCTCATCCACACTGGACCGCAGCCGGCTTCGACTGGTACGAGGTGGAGGTGTGGGACGGCCCCGAGGAGATCGAGTGGTTCACGGACGATCGGGTCCCCGGCCAGGAAGGTGGCCTCATCGACGCGCTCACCCGCGAGGTCGATGTGCACTGGTGGACGGACAGGGAGCGCATCGACGCCTTCTGGGCCACGCACTGGGACCGCACCTGAGCGACGAACCGACGACGAGCGGGGCCTCACGCGATCGGGTCAGACCCCGGGCGTTGACCACGTGACCTGGTCGCAGCCCGGACCGGAGGCGCGGCTCCGTTGCTGCGATCAGGCCGCCGAGGTCACTCCTGGCCGTCGAGGCTCATCTCGTCGAAGTCGCCCGCGACGCACAGCGAGCTGCCGTCGATCGTGTACCCACGCGGATCAGCGCGGAAGTCCGAGGAGCCCACCGGCCCACCCCGACCTCGAACGCCGAGGATCGGGTCCTCGCCGCCGGTCTGGTACCGCTCAGTCGTGACCCCGAGGTCCTTCCAGTGCTGCTCCACCGCCTCGACATCCGCCTTCGGGTCAGCGCTCGCAGCGCGGACCTTGACGTAGACGTACTGGACGCCACGCTCCCCCAAGCCGACATCACACTTCCCGAGTCCGGGACCGTCGCTGGTTTCCCAGCCGTCCCCCACCACGTCGGTCGAGCCCTCGACGAACGTGACGACGGACTGCTTCGCGTGGTCCGGGCTCTTCCCGACCCCGGCGCTGCAGCCGGCGAGGACGACCATGAGCAGCGCGGCTGCGGTCGCTCGGAGAACGGCGACGGCCCTCCACCGCATGGGTTCCACGCGGGTGTTGCTCACTGACCGGTCGGCGTCCGCGAGGCGCACCGTCGTCCGGCGATCAGCGCTGCCGGACAGGATCGCTCCAATTCGGGAACGGCTCCGAGACACCCGGCTCGGATGCATCGGGGAAGTCGGCGGGGTCCCGCAGTGCGATCGCCTCGATGAGCCCCGGAGCGTCGTGTGCCCAGAACGCCTCGCTGTACACGCCGAGCGAGTACTGTCCGTTCGGCCGCACGTTCCAGGTCACCCACCATCCGTCGCCGGTGTCGGCCCGGACCTCGTGATCCGTTCCGACCTTCGCGCTGCTCCAGCGCCACCCTTCTTCGTCGAAGTAGCGCTGCATCGGCTCGAGGTCCTGCACCGCGCCGGTTGCACCCTCCGGCTCGATGATCCGCACGGCTCGGAACGCGTAGGAGTTCTCCCTTGTCGCACCCTCCGGCGCCGTGCCGAACGCATCGTCGCCCGCGGGCAGGGGACGGACGTCTCCGCCGTTCCAGTACCACGTGCCGTCCGATATCCGTCGTTGTGCAGCTGCGAGCAAGGCCTGCCCGTGCTCGTACCGCTCGCCAGCCAGCTCGAACTCGTCCTGCAACGAGCGGTCGGCTCCCTGCGCCTGCGTCGTGCCCGCTGCGTCTCGCGCGTCCTGCCCGGGCACGCAGCCTGCGCCGCCCGAGGCGCATCCGGTCGTCGCGAGCACCGTTGCCGCGAGCACGGTCACGATCGCGCCGCGCAGTCGCGGACGGGAGGGGTGAGCCCGCAGGCCCCCGGAAGTTCCCCCGACGGCAGCGACGCGGACGTCGGTCACCCCGTCATCGAACACAGTCGTCACGCACACCCCCGTGTGGTTCGCAAGCTGGTGTCCGACACTACCCAACGACCGACGGACCCGACCCGCGCGGTGCTCCCGCCGGATGCGCGCCTCCAGACCCGGACTGGAGGCCCGGCAGCCGTCCGCCCCGCCGGTCACGTCGCTGCGCCGTCACCTCGGCCGGCCGTGACCTTCAGTCCCAGGGACCGTCTGCGGTCCCGAGGTGCTCCTCGCCGAGTGGTGTGATCGGCAGGGCCGCGAGGCTCGCGATCCCCACCTGCAGGAGCGCAGCGCGCGACGTCCCGACGCGCCCGATCGCGCCCATCCCCTCGATCACCGCGCAGAAGTAGGTGCCGAGCGCCTCCGCGTCGGCGTCGGCCTCGACCTCGCCGGCCGCCTGCGCGTCGACGATGCAGGCCGTGTAGCCCGCGCGGATGGTGTCGAAGGCCTCGGAGACGGTCGCGGCGACCTCCTGATCGCGGGCCGACAGCTCCACCGCCGCACGGAGCAGCAGTGACGGTGCCCCCTGCGCCGCCCCGTGCTCGACCGCCACCGACACCAGCTGCGTCCGGATCCGCGCGATCGGGTGCTCCGCGCTCCGGAGGACGGACTGCACGACCTCGACGGCCTCGGCGGTGTCGCTCAGGAAGGCGCGCATGAACAGCTCCTTCTTGCCCCCGAACGTGTTGTACAGACTCTGCCGCCCGAGCCCGGTCGCCGCCAGCAGGTCGTCGAGGGACGTGCCGTCGAACCCGGACGCCGCGAAGGCGCGCCGGGCGCGCTCGACCACCTCGGCCTCGTCGAACTTGCGCGGTCGGGGCATGTCGACTCCTCGGAACTCGTTGTTGACTGATCAGTCAAGCACGGCGTACCGTTCTGGACCAAGCAGTCAACAACAACCCCAGGAGGTCACCATGGTCGGAGTACTGCAGGACAAGACCGCACTCGTCACCGGCGGGACGTCGGGCATCGGACTCGCGGTCGTGCGCCGCTTCGTCGACGAAGGCGCGCACGTCTTCGTCACCGGTCGCCGGCAGGAGGCACTCGACGCCCTGCGCGACGAGTTCGGCGACGCGGTCACGCCGATCCGCGCCGACGCTGCCGAGCCGGACGACATCGCGGAGGTCTTCGCCGCGGTCGCCGAGCGCGGTCGCGACCTGGACGCCGTGCACGCGAACGCCGGTGGTGGGGAGTTCAAGTCGCTCGACGCCGTCACCGCCGAGGACTTCGAGGCGACGTTCGGCACCAACGTCCGCGGGACCACCCTCACCGTGCAGGGCGCCCTGCCGTTCCTGCACGAGGGCTCGGCCGTCGTCGTCACCGGATCGACGGCGGCATCGGGCACGGAGCCGTCGTTCGGCCTGTACGGGGCGTCGAAGGCCGCGATCGCGGCGCTGACCCGCACGTGGGCGGCCGAGCTCGCGCCGCGCGGCGTCCGGATCAACACCGTCGTCCCCGGCCCCACGGAGACACCTGGTCTCGCCGGCCTCGCCCCGGGCAACCCGGACGCGCTCCTCGAGCAGATGGCGAGCGGGCTCCCGTTCGGCCGGCTCCTGCGCCCGGAGGAGGTCGCCGCCACGGTGCTCTTCCTCGTGTCCGACCAGAGCTCGGGGATGACCGGCAGCGAGCTCCTCGTCGACGGCGGCAGCAGCATCGCCTGATCCGGCCGACCTGTCCGGTCTCCCCCTCCTGCGCCCGCCGCGCGCGGCTCCTCCGGTGGCGGCGGGCGCAGGATGGCGGGGTGACCACCCCCACCCGAGCCGCCGGCCTCGACGCCCTGCACACGTTCGTCCCGCACGCCGGGGCCGACTACCGTCGCGACCGCAACCTCGACACGGGTCCCGGGCGGACCAACGTCTCCGGTCTGTCGCCGTACATCCGGCACCGGCTCGTCACCGAGCAGGAGGTCGTCGACGCCGTGCTCGAACGGCACAGCCTGCACGCCGCGGAGAAGTTCGTGCAGGAGGTCTTCTGGCGCACCTACTGGAAGGGATGGCTCGAACAGCGCCCCGAGGTCTGGCGCCGCTACCGTGCCGAGGTCGCCGACCTGCTCGCCGGGGATCTGCCCGCCCGCTACGAGGACGTGGTCTCCGGACGGTCCGGCATCGACGCGATGGACGCGTGGGCCGCGGAGCTCGTCGAGACCGGGTACCTCCACAACCACACGCGGATGTGGTTCGCGAGCATCTGGGTCTTCACCCTCGAGCTGCCGTGGCAACTCGGCGCCGACTTCTTCCACCGCCACCTCCTCGACGGCGACGCCGCCTCCAACACCCTGTCGTGGCGGTGGGTGGCCGGTCTCCAGACCCGGGGGAAGACCTACCTGGCGACCACCGAGAACATCGCTCGGTACACCGACGGACGCTTCGCACCGACCGGGCTCGCCACCGAGGCGCGCGCGCTCGACGAGGAGCCCTTCCCACCCGCAGTCCCGGTCGCGTCCGACGACGTCGAGGGCCAGCCGGGCGAACGCGTCGGGTTGCTGCTGCACGAGGAGGACCTCGAGCCCGAGAGCCTGCTCGCCGAGCACCCGTCCCTCGCCGGGTCGATCCGGGCGGCCGCTGTCGCCGCCGACCCCCGTCACCGTTCCCCCGCCGAGGTGTCGCCCGCGGTCGTGGCCTTCACCACCGGCGCGGCAGCGGACGCGGCGTCACGGACGACCGACGCAGCAGGTCGTCCCGCGACGGGGCTCGACTCGCTCGAGCCGTCCGCTGTGCTCAACTGGGCAGCCGCCGAGGACCTCGACTCGATCGTCGTCCCGTACGCGCCCGTCGGCCCCGTCCGGGAGCGACTCGACCTCCTGCGCGCCCGCCTCGCCGCGGAGGGCATCGCGCTCGTCACCGTCCGCCGACGCTGGGACGGCCGCGCGTGGCCGTACGCGTCGCGGGGGTTCTTCCCGTTCCGCGAGCGGATCCCGGGGCTCGTTCGTCAGCGCTAGCGTCCGCCGAGCCCCGGCACCGTCCGCCGCGTCCCGTCCGGCAGGTGGTTGCTCTGCCGACCGGCCTGGAGGCGCGGCTCACCTCCGTCCCGCAGGTCACGTCCGCAGGTTGCAGCAATGGACCGCCGCGGATGCATGCCTGAGGTGCAGATACACCACGTTTGATCTTTCTCCGTCGGTCGGGCACGATGCTCGCACCGTGGCGAGGGCCGCCGGGGTCGAAAGGGAGGTCATGATCGTCGTAAACGCGCGGACCCGCGCCCTCGTGATCGTCAGCGGAGTGATGGCAGCAGTGGGCGCCTTCGCGTTGTTCGGTACCGCGCCAGCGGGCATGGTGGCGTTCGGGACGTTGTGGTTCGCCGCGGCCTCTCCCGGTGCCGACGACTCGATCGCCGTCGATCTCCGCGGCGCTCGCGTCGACCCGCGTGATGTTCGTCGGTACCGCGAGGACCATCCGGGCACGACGATCATCGAGGCCGCGTCGGCGATCGCTCGACGCTGAGCCATGGTGGCTCCGCCGATTTCGACGGCGGAGCCACCACATCCTGGTCGTAGCCGTTCAGCACCATGAGACGCTCCGCCGCGAAGCGCCAGGCGCGGGGCGTTGACTACGTCCATGATCACCAAGGACAGGATCCACGAGGTCGAGAACGCCACCGTCCGGGACCGCGACGGCGCATCGGTCGGCAAGGTCGCGCAGGTGTTCCCCTCCGCGGAGGACGGCAGCGCTGCGTTCGTCAGCGTCGCAACCGGGCTCCTCGGGAGTCACACGGCTCTCGTCCCCGTCGAGGACGCCAGCTTCGACGGCACGGACCTGCACGTCGGCTACACGAAGCGTGCGATCAAGGACGCGCCCTCCCCCGGCGCCGGGAACATCCTGCCCCTCGCCGACGAGAACGCCGCCCGCAAGCACTTCGGGCTCTCCCCGGCCGGCAAGGCGACCGGCGACATGGGCGACCCGCACGAGAACCTCGACCAGGCCGGCACCGGCCCGGCCGGCGCGGACGACACCGAGGGCGCGGGCACGACGCCACCGGCGTGAGCCGAGCGGCCACCCCTCCCATGCGCGACTGAAACATTGCCGTTCTTCGACTCGTACTCTACCGCGGCTGACATGCTCGGAGTGCTGGTGTTCGCGATGACGCTCGAAGTCGGCGGAGCGGCCCTCATCACGTGGCTGACCTGGAGAGCGGCCAACGGATCGTTGCCGCGGAACAGGCTCGCTGGTGTACGAACGTCGATCACGCTGTCGAGCGACGAGGCGTGGCGGCTCAGCCATCGTGCAGCACTGCGACCGACGATCATCTCCGCGATCGCCACCGTGACGTGGGCAGCGATCAGCATCAGCGTCGAACCACTCCGCACACCGGCCGCCGTGCTCGTCGCCGCGGGCCTCCTGGTCGGCGGGGCGCTCCTGTCCATCCCGGCCGCCCACCGCGCCGTCCGCCGGTCGTCGCAGGCGTCGTAGGGCTGCGACGCGCTGCAGGGCCGGGCACCGTCCCGGGCACGAGCTCCGTCGGTCGATCCGCGATCGAACAGCTCACTCGACCCGCATGCGCGAGACCACGAGACCTGGGACCTGGGACTGCGAGGATCACACCGTGCCACTGCGTTCCCTCGACGAGCTCGACGATGCGACGTTCGACGTCACCGCCGCACGGGCCGTCGACGGACGGTTCGTCCTGAACGGTTCGGTCGTCGAGCACGACACGAGCGCCGGAACGGTTCTCCTGCCTGTCACGCTGACCGTGCCGGACGCGGTGGACGTCGTCGTCGATCACGTCCATGGGACGGGCGACCTCGTCCTCGAAGCCATCGACGTGACCTCGACGACAGTGACGCTCCGAGGCGTCATCCCGTGCGAGGTAGCCGTGACCACGTCCGTCCAGAGTCAGGTGCTGCTCGATGTCGGCACGACGCTCATCGCGGTCCGCCGTCGGTGGCGATGGCGGCCGTGGGACGGATCGACGCCGGTGATCCTCGACTTCCGCGCCGTGTCGAGACGCCTCCGGCAGCACGCCTGTGACGTGTGCCCACACCCGTGGGCCGAACACCCCACCGAACGGGATGCGAAGGGCGCGACCTGCGGTGAGTGCGACTACGAGCTCGAACACGGCGAACTTCCGCCGGGCACGCGGGTGTGCACCGCGCAGGTACCGCATCGACTCATCGAGCCAGAGTCGTCCCTCCGGTGACACGGAGCTCCAGGCCGCGATGCGCGGGGAACGCGATGGCGAACGAGAGCTTCCTGCACGCGATCTCGCCGGCGTCGTGATCGCCGAGGAGCGGCCGCCACGGGGCGAACGCGTTCCCGAGGAGCAGCACCGCAACCACGCTCGCCGCATTAGCGTCTTCCCATGAGCGAGTTCTTCATCGCAGGCAGCTGGCGCAACCGGGCAGCAGTGCTCGACGTCGTCGAAGCACTCGACCGCGCGGGGGCTTCGTCGTACTCCTTCGTGCGAGCGGAGTACGACGAAGAGGCCGCCGTCCTCGCGAATCCGGGAGGCGCAGACGACGCAGCTCTCGACTCGGCAGGGGTGCGGAAGCTCTTCGAACAAGACCTGGCGGAGCTCCGCGCGGCCGATCACTTTGTCCTCGTGCTGCCGGCCGGGGCTGCTGCACACATCGAAGCAGGCATCGCGTTCGGCCTTGGCAAGCGCTGCTGGGCCGTCGGTCCTGTCGATCGATCGGAGACCCTCTACCGGATCTTCGAGGGGATGCACGCTGACGCCGCGGACCTGGTCGGACAGCTCAGGGCGCTGCACGTCGTCCGGTAGCCGATCGGCGTTCGGCGGTCACATGACAAGGACGGAACCGGACGGTCTCGTGCACGTGCAGCGCGTACTCAGAGCGTCCGCGGGGTGAGGTCGCCGTCCTCGGTGTCGTACGTCGTGACCCGCCACGTCGGCTCGCGCCCGTCGACGACACGCGCCAGCTCGACCAGTCGTGAGCCGGGCCACTCCTCGCCCGAGGCCCGGACGGCGTCGCCACAGCTGGTGTCCGTCTCCGCGACCTCAGCCTCGGTCAGGGTGACCTCGCGTCTCCGCACGAGGCTGAGGTCCGCGGCGTCGACGAGCGCCTCGACACCGCTGGTCGGTTCCGCGTCGGACTCCCCCATGAAGTCCGTCCTCCCCGGATCGGTGCTGCGGATCCGCCAGACCCACTGCTCCGCCACGTACTCGAGGCGGAGCCCGACGACCGGACCGCCCACGGCCTCGGATTCGCCGGAGATGCCGTCGATCCAGTCGGAGGGCCACCGCACCGCACTCGGCACCGCGGCGCTCGGCCAGTCAGACCCCACCCCTCGGGGAGCTGGGGGAAACGTCGCACACCCGGCGAGCGCGACGGCGACCGCGCTCAGCATGCTGGCGATGACCACAGATCGTCCGGATCGCACCACGTCCCCCTCGTGAGCAGCCCAGCGTAGACGAGCACCGGCGCGCCTGCCTCCGAGGACCCGCCCGGCATCAGCTTCGAAGCGCGCGAACGCCCCGCCAGCCGGAGCCAGCGGGGCGTCCCCACGAGTCAGAGCGGATCAGACCAGGATCAGAAGTCCCAGTCCTCGTCCTCCGTCACGACCGCCTTGCCGATGACGTACGACGAGCCCGACCCGGAGAAGAAGTCGTGGTTCTCGTCCGCGTTCGGCGACAGGGCCGACAGGATCGCCGGGTTCACGTCCGTCGTCTCCTTCGGGAACATCGGCTCGTATCCCAGGTTCATCAGCGCCTTGTTGGCGTTGTAGTGCAGGAACTTCTTGACGTCCTCGGTCAGCCCGACACCGTCGTAGAGGTCCTGCGTGTACTGCACCTCGTTCTCGTAGAGCTCGAACAGCAGGTTGAACGTGTAGTCCTTGATCTCCTGCTTGCGCTCCTCGGAAGCGCCCTCGAGGCCCTTCTGGAACTTGTAGCCGATGTAGTACCCGTGCACGGCCTCGTCGCGGATGATCAGACGGATCAGGTCGGCGGTGTTGGTGAGCTTCGCGCGCGAGGACCAGTACATCGGCAGGTAGAAGCCGGAGTAGAACAGGAACGACTCGAGCAGCGTCGAGGCGACCTTGCGCTTCAGGGGGTCGTCACCGGTGTAGTAGTCGAGGACGATCTGGGCCTTCTTCTGCAGGTTCACGTTCTCGGTGGACCAGCGGAAGGCGTCGTCGATCTCGGGCGTCGAGGCGAGCGTCGAGAAGATCGACGAGTAGCTCTTCGCGTGCACCGACTCCATGAACGCGATGTTCGTGTAGACGGCCTCTTCGTGCGGGGTGATCGCGTCGGGGATCAGGCTGATCGCGCCGACGGTGCCCTGGATGGTGTCGAGCAGCGTCAGGCCGGTGAAGACCCGCATGGTGAGCTGCTGCTCCTCCGGCGTCAGCGTGTTCCACGACTGCACGTCGTTCGACAGCGGCACCTTCTCGGGCAGCCAGAAGTTGTTGACCAGCCGGTTCCAGACCTCGACGTCCTTGTCGTCCTGGATGCGGTTCCAGTTGATGGCACTGACCGCACTGATCAGCGGGATGGACTTGCCCGTTGCGTGGACCGGGTCGGTGAGGGTCATGGGATCGTCTTCCGGATTCGAGATGGTGATCTGATGTCGGACTGGAGGCGCGGTGCGGTCTGGCACCGCGCCTCCAGGATGTGGGCAGTCGCGTCAGCGACCGGTGGTCACTGCATGCACGACGCCGAAGGCGTCACAGCATGCAGGAAACGCAGCCCTCGACCTCGGTGCCCTCGAGAGCGAGCTGGCGCAGACGGATGTAGTAGATCGTCTTGATGCCCTTGCGCCATGCGTAGATCTGGGCCTTGTTGATGTCGCGCGTGGTGGCGGTGTCCTTGAAGAACAGCGTCAGCGAGAGCCCCTGGTCGACGTGCTGCGTCGCCGCGGCGTACGTGTCGATGATCTTCTCGGCACCGATCTCGTACGCGTCCTGGTAGTAGTCCAGGTTGTCGTTCGTCATGAACGGCGCCGGGTAGTAGACGCGACCGAGCTTGCCTTCCTTGCGGATCTCGATCTTCGACGCGATCGGGTGGATCGACGACGTCGAGTGGTTGATGTACGAGATCGAACCGGTCGGCGGGACGGCCTGCAGGTTCTGGTTGTAGATGCCGTGCTCCTGGACGGACGCCTTCAGCGCCTTCCAGTCGTCCTGCGTCGGGATCGTGACGTTCGCCTTCGCGAAGAGCTCGCGGACGCGCTCGGTCGCCGGCACCCACGCCTGGTCGGTGTACTTGTCGAAGAACTCACCCGACGCGTACTTCGAGTCGCGGAAGCCGTCGAAGGTCTCGCCGGTCTCGATCGCGATGTTGTTCGAGGCGCGCAGGGCGTGGAACAGCACCGTGTAGAAGTAGATGTTCGTGAAGTCGATGCCCTCTTCGGAGCCGTAGTACACGCGCTCACGAGCGAGGTAGCCGTGCAGGTTCATCTGGCCGAGGCCGATGGCGTGCGACTTGTCGTTGCCGTCCTCGACCGAGCGCACCGAGGTGATGTGCGACATCTGCGAGACCGAGGTCAGGCCGCGGATCGCGGTCTCGATGGTCTTGCCGAAGTCCGGCGAGTCCATCGTCAGCGCGATGTTCAGCGAGCCGAGGTTGCAGGAGATGTCCTTGCCGATCTCCTTGTACGAGAGGTCCTCGTTGAAGGTCGTCGGGGTGTTGACCTGCAGGATCTCCGAGCACAGGTTGGACATGTTGATCCGACCCTTGATCGGGTTGGCCTTGTTCACCGTGTCCTCGAACACGATGTACGGGTAGCCCGACTCGAACTGGATCTCGGCGATGGTCGTGAAGAAGTCACGCGCCTTGATCTTCGTCTTCTTGATGCGCGAGTCGTCGACCATCGCGCGGTAGTTCTCGGAGATCGGGACGTCGCCGAACGGGACGCCGTAGACCTTCTCGACGTCGTACGGCGAGAACAGGTACATGTCCTCGTTGTTCTTCGCGAGCTCGAACGTGATGTCCGGCACGACGACGCCGAGCGACAGCGTCTTGATGCGGATCTTCTCGTCGGCGTTCTCGCGCTTGGTGTCGAGGAACTTCATGATGTCGGGGTGGTGGGCCGACAGGTACACGGCACCGGCACCCTGACGCGCACCGAGCTGGTTCGCGTACGAGAAGGAGTCCTCCAGCAGCTTCATCACGGGGATGATGCCCGAGGACTGGTTCTCGATCTGCTTGATCGGGGCACCGGCCTCGCGGATGTTCGAGAGCAGCAGGGCCACGCCGCCGCCGCGCTTCGAGAGCTGCAGCGACGAGTTGATCCCGCGCGAGATCGACTCCATGTTGTCCTCGATGCGGAGGAGGAAGCAGGAGACGAGCTCACCGCGCTGGGCCTTCGCGGTGTTGAGGAACGTCGGGGTCGCGGGCTGGAAGCGGCCGGCGATGATCTCCTCGACGAGGTCGATCGCGAGCTGCTCGTTGCCCTGCGCCAGGCCGAGGGCGGTCATGACGACGCGGTCCTCGAAGCGCTCGAGGTAGCGCTTGCCGTCGAACGTCTTGAGCGTGTAGCTCGTGTAGTACTTGAACGCACCGAGGAACGTCTGGAACCGGAACTTCTTGGAGTACGCCAGGTCGTTGAGCTTCTGGATGAAGTCCATCGAGTACTGGTCGATCGTCGCCTGCTCGTAGTACTCGTTCTCGACCAGGTAGTCCAGCCGCTCCTTCAGGTTGTGGAAGAAGACGGTGTTCTGGTTGACGTGCTGCAGGAAGAACTGCTTGGCGGCCTCACGATCCTTGTCGAACTGGATGTTCCCGTCCGCGTCGTAGAGGTTGAGCATCGCGTTGAGGGAGTGGTAGTCCATCCCCGTCTGCGGCGACGTCAGATCGACGTCTGCAACTGCTGCGTCCAAAATGCATCCAATCCTGAGTTGACCGCCTGCACGTCGTCAGGCGTTCCGAAGAGTTCGAAGCGGTACAAGACGGGGACGCCGCACTTCTGCGAGATGACGTCCCCTGCGAGCCCGTAGGCCTCGCCGAAGTTCGTGTTGCCCCCGACGATCACGCCGCGGATGAGCGAACGGTTGTGTTCGTCGTTGAGGAACTTGATGACCTGCTTGGGCACCGCGCCCTGCCCGTTGCCGCCGCCGTACGTCGGCAGGACGAGCACGTACGGCTCGTCCGCGTGCAGGAACGGGTCGCCCGGGTAGAGCGGGATGCGGTCCGCGTCACGGCCGAGCTTCTCGATGAAGCGTGCGGTGTACCCGGACACGCTCGAGAAGTAGACGAGGCGACTCATGTGCGCGCTCCTTGCGAGAGGTGCGGACAGCAGATCAGGAGGGGCCTGGCGGAGGCGGTGCGTGCCTCCAGGCCGGCGGAGCCGCGGGTCCCGTGACGGGACCCGCACGGCTCACGCGAGTTCGGCGCTGAGCGTCGCGATCTTGTCGGGACGGAAGCCCGACCAGTGGTCGTCGTCGGTCACGACGACGGGGGCCTGCATGTAGCCGAGCGACTTGACGTGCTCGAGCGCGGCCTCGTCGGCGGAGACGTCGAGCACCTCGTACTGGATGCCCTTGTTGTCGAGCGCGCGGTACGTCGCGGTGCACTGCACGCAGGACGGCTTGGTGTAGACGGTGACGGCCATGATCTCCCCTGGTTCTTGCTGGTTGTTCGTGCTGTGGAGTGGTGCTGGTGTCGGGTGCCACTGGCACCTGCGCAGACGTGTCCGGGAAGGGGCCGCTGCGGTGACTCCACACTACATCTAGTGGCTGGCCACGGCACCGACCACAAGAGGAAGTGTTACAGCCGTGTAGTTCTCCACAACGCCCTCCACAGTCTGTGGATTCCCGGGAGGCCCGTCGTTCCGCCAGTCTGCGGCGCACCACCGACACTTCCCCACACCGGTGGACGACCTCGATCCACAGGTGTGGAATCGGCGCGTCGGCGTGTCGCGGTGAGTCCTCCACAAGGGGTGCTCGAGGCGGCTCGTCCACAGCACCCCCGGACGGGTGTCAGCGGATTCCGTCCGGTCCGTACACTCGGACCGTGAGCGCCTACGGACCCCTGCTGAAGACCCCCGGAGTCGGCCGCGTCATCGCTGCGCAGCTCACCGCGCGCTTCCCGTTCGGCATGCTCTCCCTCGCCTACCTGCTGCACGTCGAGCACGTCTTCGGCTCGTACGGCGCCGCCGGACTCGTGCTCGCGACGACGAGCATCGGCCAGGCCATCGCCGGTCCGCTGACCAGTCGGTGGATGGGCAGCTGGGGCATGCGCCCGGTCCTCGTGCTGACGAGCATCGTCGCGCTCGCGAGCATGGTCGTCATCGCGTTCGTCCCGATGGCGCTCGGCGGGTACGTCGTCGTCGGGTTCCTCGGTGGCCTGGCGGTGCCGCCCGTGCAGCCGGCCGTGCGCACCATCTACCCCAAGATGGTGACCTCGTCGCAGCTCACACCGCTGTTCTCGCTCGACGCCAGCGCGCAGGAGCTCATCTGGGTCGCCGGCCCCGTCATCACGACCTTCGTCGCGACGCAGGTCGGGACCGTGCAGGCGATCGTCGTGGCGATGGTGTTCCTGGTGGTCGGCGGTGTGTGGTTCATCGCCTCCCCCGAACTCGGTCGCGTCCGGATCCCCCGGTCGAAGCGCGCGTTCGGCGTCGTGCTCAAGCGGCCCTCGGTCGTCGTCGCCACGCTGACCGGCCTGCTCCTCATCGGGGCGTGCTCGGCGGTCGAGGCGAGCGTCACCAGCGTCTTCGGCGAGGGCAGCCCGAACGCCGGCATCGTCCTCGCGGTCTTCGCGGTCGGCTCGCTCGCGGGCGGCCTGGCGCTCGGGCACCGACCGATCTCGCGCAACACCCTGTGGGCGCGCATGTGCATCGTGTTCGTCGGCCTCGCGCTCGCGGTCGGCGGCACGGACTTCTGGTGGCTGTGCCTCGCGCTCGTCATCGCCGGTGCCGGTATCGCCCCGGCCCTCGCGGTCATGTTCGGCTCGGTGTCCGCGACCGTGAAGTTCTCCGACACCGCCGAGGCCTACGGCTGGATGGGTACCGGGCAGCTCATCGGCGCCGCGGGCGGGTCGGCCGTCGCCGGCTTCCTCATCGACGCGAACGGCCCCACCGGCGGCATGACCGTCGGCGCGGTGATGGCGGCCGCCGGGGTGGTCCTGCCGCTCGTCATGCGGCGGTGGCTCCCCGACCTGCGCGGACGCGACGCGAGCCCGCTGCCCGACACCGAGCCGGTCACGCTGCCGAGCTGACCGAGGCCGTCGGTGGGGCGCGGGCGGCGGCGCGACCGAGCCGCCGCGGGTGAACGACCTCCTCGCTGTCGAACGACACCCGCGATGGCGCTTCCGCCCGGGGCACCCGATGCGCCCGCAACGAGCGACACCTCCACTGTCGAACGACACCCACGATGACGCTCACCCTGCGTCCTCGCTCCACGCCCTGACCCGTCGCGGTTCCTCCACAGCTCACCGCCCGGCGCACCTGCTCCACACCCGGCCTGGAGGCGCGGCGCACCCCCGCCACGTTGGGCAAGATGGGCACATGGTCACCTCCATCCCCCTCCACGACGGCGCGACGATCCCCGCCGTGGGCTTCGGCGTGTACAAGGTCGACGACGCGGCGGCCGAGACGGCCGTCGCGACGGCCCTCGACGCCGGCTACCGGCACGTCGACACAGCCGAGATGTACGGCAACGAGGCCGGCGTCGGCAGGGCGGTGCGCGCCTCCGGCCTCGACCGTGACGACGTCTTCGTGACCACCAAGGTCTGGAACGACCACCAGGGCCGCGACGCCACCCCCCGCGCGTTCGACGCGAGCCTCGAGCGGCTCGGCCTGGACTCGGTCGACCTGTACCTCATCCACTGGCCGGCTGCCGCGAACGACCGCTACGTCGAGACGTGGCGGACGCTCGTCGAGCTGAGCGACCAGGGGCTGGCGCGCAGCGTCGGTGTCTCGAACTTCCAGGTGCCGCACCTGCAGCGACTGCTCGACGAGACGGGCGAGGTGCCCGTCGTCAACCAGGTCGAACGGCACCCGTGGCTGCCGCAGCGCGAGTTGATGGCCTTCCACGAGGAGCACGGCATCGTCACCGAGGCGTGGTCGCCGCTCGGCCGCGGCCGGCTCGTCGACGAACCGGTCCTCACGCGAATCGCCGAGGCACACGGCGTGAGCGTCGCGCAGGTGCTCGTGCGGTGGAACGTGCAGCAGGACGTCGTCGTGCTGCCCAAGTCGGTCACACCGGCACGCATCCGCTCGAACATCGACGTCGACGGCTTCGCCCTGACCGACGACGACCTGGCGGCGATCGCCACGCTCGAGTCCGGGCAGCGCACCGGGTCCCACCCCGACACCGTGTCCTGAGCGGCGGGAGCGGGAGTGGGCCGGGCACCTCGGTCCGCTCGGCTTCTTCGCTCATCGCACCCGGCAGGAATACAGAGTACGGAATACTCGTCCGCGATCCTTGCTCGGCGGCCCGTGTGGGCCGCGGACAAGGAGAACCACGTGACACACACGACCACCGGCCGCCGCGCGCGAGTGGCCAGCCTGCTGCTCGGCACCGCCCTCGCCGGCACCGCCGTCCTGGCGACGTGCGACCTCGCGAGCGCGACGCAGCTGCAGTACCCCCACGACCCGAGCATCGTCACGGTGGACGGCCGCCCGGCAGCGGACACGAAGGACGGGACGGACGTGTTCCAGACCGACCGCTGGGACTCCTCGGTCGTCGTCGACGCGGACGAGGGTGCGCTGACGATCCGGGACGAGGAGACCGGCGACGTCGTCTGCAGCGTGCCGGACTACGTGTTCGGTGAACACGCTGGCTGCCCGGCCTTCGTCGGTCCGGGTTCCCACCGCCTGGTCGCCTCGATCACCACGGACGGGGAGACCCGCTCCTCGCGCCCGTTCGTGCTCGAGTCGTACGCCGAGGACATGCCCGACGACGGCGCCGAGCCCTCACCACTCTCGGTCGAGCGGACCGCACCCGGCACGACTCCCGGGACGACCGCGGAGACCTTCGGTGGCGCACCGGGCGACCGGTACGTCCTCCGTGACGACCAGGGCTACGAGCTCGCACGCGGGACGGTCGACCCGGCCGGTCACGTCGTCGCAGCGGTCCGCACGTGGACGGAGCCGGTGCACGTGCACGCGGAGACGCAGCGGTCGGGCCACCGCGTCGTGACCGACCTCGAGGTGGTTCCGGACGCCGCACCCGTCCCGACGACCACGCCGCTCGAGCTCGTCGAGACGACGCCGGGCGCCGCGGGCACGACCGTCGTCCTCCGCGGGACGCCGGGGACGTGGTACCTGCTGCAGCAGGCGAACTCGCCCCGCCGCACGCAGGGCACCGTCCCCGCTGACGGTCGCGTGGCCTGGACCGTCCCGACCTCGCCGACCACGACGACCGTGCACTGGGAAGCGCACGGCGACGACGGTGCGGTCCTGAACGGGTCGTTCGACGTCGCCGCGGCAGTCGACACCGGCGTCCCGACCACGCCGGTGGTCGCGATCCCGGCACCCGGCCCGACCGATCCGGGCTTCCCGCTGCCCGTCGGCGACCAGGGCAGCGGCACCGGAGTCGGCGCTGGAGCAGGTACAGGTGCGGGTGCAGGTGCAGGTGCAGGCCCCGGTGCCGGTGCCGGTGCCGGTGCCGGTGCAGGCGAAGGCAGTGCGGGGCCGGGCAGCGGTGCCGGCCAGGGCGGTGGCGACCTCGTCGGCAAGCGAGTGGCGGCGGAACTGACCGCGATCAACCCGATCAGCCACGCCGGCACCCTGCGCGTGTCCGACCCGGACGCGCGGTACGGCTCCTACTCCGCCCGCGTCCTCGTCGACGGCAAGCAGGTGGCCTCCACCCGCATCTCCGCGACGCCGACGGACCGGACGATCGCTGATCTGGGCGCGAAGGGCGACCACACCCTGACCCTCGCGATCGACGACCGGGTCATCGCCTCGGTCGCGTACACCGTGCCGAGCAGCGTCCCGCAGCCCGGCGAGCACGCCGGCGAACGGGTGTCGGCGGAGCTGACCGCGATCAACCCGATCACCCACGCAGGAACCCTCCGTGTGTCCGACCCGGACGCGGGCTCCGGCTACTCCGCCCGGGTCCTCGTCGACAGCAAGCAGGTCGCCGCCGCGCTGATCACCACGACACCGACCGACCGCACCATCGCGAACCTGGGCGGGAGGGGCGACCACACCCTGACCCTCGCGATCGGCGACCGGGTGATCGCCACGGTGCCCTACACGGTGCCGGGCGCGATCGGGGCGACCACGGGCGACACGGGGGCCTGACCGCCGGAGGCGAGCCGCGCCTCCAGACCGGGTCGGCATCGTCGATGCCGCACCCGCACCGCGAACGGCGGGCCCGCACGGGCCCGCCGTTCGTCGTTCCCGGCTACGGGCGCCGGTCGTCCTCCGACTGCCACGGCAGGTGCAGGTCACCCGGCTCGGGCTCGACATCACCGGCGTCGTCGGCGCCGCCGGTCCCCGGGGCAGCAACGATGCGCGACGGGTCGATGCCGTCGCGGCGCAGGTCCTCGTCGTCGCGCTGCCGCGTCTGCGCGGCGACGGTCTCCCGCTCGCTCGACGGGCTGTACGACGTGTCGGCGGCCCGCTGCTCGGACTCCCCGACGCCGTCGGCGCCCTCGTGGTGTGCGGTCTCGCGCAGGGCGTCGTCGCGTGCGTGGTCGTCGGAGGCCTCGGGGCCCGGTGCGTCGGGGTTGCTGTCGCTCATGCCGTGCACAGTAGGCCGACGACCTCCGGTGTCGGTTCGGTCACGGGCGTCGTGGTCCGCTCCACGCTCGGCTACGGTCGTGACGAGGGGGTCCGACATGGGACGCAGGACGGTCACGGCGTCGATCGCGCTCGCGGGGGTGAGCGCGCTGCTGCTCACGGGGTGCTCGGTGTTCGGCGACGACGCACCGCTGCCGAAGCCGACGGGGCACGCGGCTCCGAGCGCGTCGGCGCGTCCGGACGGCGGCGTCGACGGGGACGGCGCGGGCGGAGACGCCGAGCAGGTGTCGACGAAGCAGGCGGTGCCCGCGGGCACCGTGGTCGCCGAGACCGACGCCGTGTCGAAGTCCGGGGACACGGCCGTGCACGTGCGGATCGTGGCGGACGATGCCGGCACGTTCGACGCGCAGCTCTCCGGGTACCGGACGACGAACCCGCAACCGATGAGCATCGAGTTCCGCCGGTCCGTCGCCACCCCCGGCGAGGGCTTCGATGCTGACTCCGTCGCCTCGACCACCTGGCAGGCCGACGCTCCGGCGCCCGACTCGGTGAGCCTCTCGGACGCGGGCGCGTACCCCGACTGGCTGCACAGCGTCGTCCTCGTCCCGGCCGCCACGACCCAGGTCCCGGCCGACTCGGACGACGCGGACGAGTCCCTCGACGCCGATCGCCCGTGGGTCGGCACCGTCCTCGCGGCGGCCGAACTCCACTGGCGCATCCCGTCGCCGTTCCCCGACCTCCGACCGCGGGCCGGCGCTGCTCGGCCGGGCGCCTACGGCTGGGTGTTCGACGCCGCCGGCGACAAGCTCGCCGCTCCGGGCGGTGCCGTACCGACCGCCTACCGGGTGTCCCACGGCGACGACCAGACCACGGTGGCGAAGCGACTCGGTCTGACCCTGCCGCAACTGCGGTGGCTGAACCCCACGATGCACGTGCGCGGCAACGGATGGCTGTACGAGGACACCGACCTCAACCTCGACCCAGCGGCGCGCTGATCCCCGGGGACGTCCGCCCCACCCCGTCACGCGCTGACGCCGAGGGATGACCGGGGTCCGTTACGCTCGACCCCGCACACGCACCACCTTGGAGGTCCCACCGTGACGATCGTCGCCGCCGCAGACGGCTCAGCCCTCGGCAACCCCGGCCCGGCCGGCTGGGCCTGGTACGTCGACGACGACCGCTGGGCAGCCGGTGGCTGGCCGCGCGCCACGAACAACATCGGCGAGCTCACCGCCGTGCTCCAGCTCCTCCGCGCCACGAAGGGCACCGACGAGCCGCTGCACATCCTGTGCGACAGCCAGTACGCCATCAAGGCCTGCACCGAGTGGCTCGCAGGCTGGAAGCGGAAGGGCTGGCGGAAGGCCGACGGCAAGCCGGTGCTGAACGTCGAGATCATCAAGGAGCTCGACGCCGAGCTGCAGGGCCGCAAGGTCACCTTCGAGTGGGTGCGCGGGCACGTCGGACACGAGATGAACGAGGCCGCGGACGTCCGCGCCCGTGGTGCAGCGACCGCCTACCAGCAGGGCACCGACGTCCCGCACGGTCCGGGCTGGCCCGGCGTCGAGGTCGAGGAGCCGACGGCGCTGCCCGAGGCGACGCCTCCCGCGACCCTGTTCTGACCCGCGGTCAGGAGGCCCCCTCGGGGGTCAGTACGCCCCGTCGCGGCGGTCCTGGCGGGTGATCTGCTCCCCCGAGGCCGGGTCGACCCCGGAACGGGTGGTCGTGGTGGTCCGTCGTCCACCGAAGCCGACGGCCAGGCTGATGACGAGCAGCACGACGCCGGCGGCCATCAGGATGTAGCCGATCAGGCGCAGGTCGACGCCCGCGACCTGGAAGTCGAGCGCGAACGCGACGATGGCGCCGATCACGATCAGGGCGATGCTCGAGCCGATGCGCATGGGATGACCTCTCGTCGGGCCCGGCCGGTCGGCGATGGGCTGCCGCCGAAGGTACCCGTCCGGCCCGGCGAGCGTTCCCGGCGGCCTCGCGAGCGCTCACGGCACCCCTGGCGCGGGCGCGCCTGCGCGCCCCTCCGGCTGGCCCACCGACGACACCGGCCCGGCCCGGCCCGGCTCGAGCGCATCGCCGCAGCATTGCGTTCGGCATAAATACAACATGTTTGATCCCGGGCGGGACACAATGTCCCGGCGATGACCGACGCATCCCGTCGTCGGCGAGCGGTTCGACTCCGGTCATCTCCGGAGCACCCCACGCAGCGTCTCGACCGCGGTCGGGCTGCTGCGCCCTCGCCGCACCGCACCTCCCCCACCAGGATCCGGCAGACACCTGCCGCCGAGAGGAAACACCGTGCACGAACCGAAGAAGTCCCGCCCTCGGGCAGCCAAGCGGCTCGCCGCCTGCGCCCTGGCCGCCACCGCCGTCGCGACCGGAGCCACGGCGGGGATCGCCCCCGCCGCCACGGCTGCGGAGAACCACGCCCACCCGTGGGAGAAGCCGTCGCCGTTCCGCGTGGACGGACGGGCCCCCGTCAGCGAGTCGCCGATCACCGAGTTCCAGGTCGACAAGCGCGACTTCCACGTCCTGATCACCCCGGTCGAACCCGGGCACCTGACGCTCACCGAGCAGGACGGCACCGTCCTCTGCGACCTCGACGCACCGACGCCGGGCGTGCGCTGGTTCGACTGCGGCCTCACCGACTTCAGCGCGGGCCGGCACGTCCTGACCGCATCGGTCGACGAGAGCGACCAGGTCCGCGAGTCGGACCCGTTCGTGATCGAGTCGTTCCTCGACGGCGGCGACGCCGGCACGCCGGGCGGCGGCGACGAGGGTGACGGCGCCGGCCCCGGCGACGGCGGCACCCCGGATCCTGAACCGGTCGTCGCCGTCCCGGCCCCGGGTCCGGTCGACCCCGGCTTCACCGCCGGTCCCGGCGCGACCGCCCCCGGTCCGGTGGAGTTGGTCTCCGCAGAACCCAACGGGAACTTCTTCGAGACCCGGGTGACCGTCCGTGCCACGCCCGGTGACGAGCTGTCGGTCCGGCAGGAGGACGGGCACACCGTGCTGAACGAGCGGGTCCCCGCGGACGGACTCGTCTCGTTCGACACCGCACTGCACACGGGCGAGCACCGCCGGTTCCTCGCCGAGAGCCGCCGCTCCGGCAAGGTCCAGTCGAGCTCCTTCGAGGTGACGGGCAACGCGAACGAGGGCGTCGAGCAGCTCGAGGCGTTCCGGCTCGTCGACACGCGACTCGCCGGTTCCGCGACCGAGCTCGAGTTCCGCGGCACGCCGGGTGCGAACTACCAGATCAGCGGGGACCACGGCACCATCGCGAACGGCGTCGTGCCGGCGGACGGTGTCGTGGTCGTCCAGCTCGAGCTGCGCCACGGCGAGACCACCAAGGTGAGCGCCCTGGCCTTCAGCACGAGCGGCTCGAAGTGGGCGTCGTTCCCCGTGGTCGGCCTGGCGCCCGCACCGGAGCCCGAGCCGGAGCCCGAGCCCGAGCCCGAGCCGCAGCCGGAGCCCGTGGTCGCCGAGCCGAACCCCGGCACCCCCGTCGACCCGGCCTTCACCGTCGAGCCCGGCGCCGGCGAGGGCGCCGAGACCACCCTCGTCGCCACCGTCGAGCGGGCGAGCACGTTCTTCGGCGGCAGCGCCACGATCGGCCTGCGCGACGACGCAGCGATCGGCGACGGCTACGGGATCCGCGTCTGGGTCGACGGGAACTTCTCGACCTACGGTTCGCTGCGGGCAGACGGCACGGGACGGGTGCAGCTGCGCAACATGGGCGGCGCGGGCGATCACCAGGTCGTGATCGACCGTCGCGACGCGCCGATCCTCACGTTCACCGTGCACATCTGATCCGAGCACGCCCACCGCGGGAGCGCCACGAGCGGCCCCGGGAACACCGCCGACGGGGCGGGGACGACACGTCCTCGCCCCGTCGGCGCACGCGTCCCGCACCACCCGAGCGGAACGACGACCTCAGTCGACGTCGACCTCGGCCCACCCGTCGAACCGCCCGATCTCGGTCACCCGCACGACCGCCTCGCCGGCCTCGTCCGAGGCGTCGAGGTCGATCGTCGCCGAGAACCCGAAGTCCTTGTCACCCTCTGGATCGGCGAAGATCTGCCGCGCCCGCCAGACCCGCGGAGCAGCACCGGCACCGCCGCCCGCGGCACCCCCGCCCGTACCACCGGCGCGCCCCGTCCCCGGCGCCTCGTCGAGCACCAGGTACTGCATCGAGCGCGCGTCGGCGTCGGTGCCGATCGCGTCGTGCTCCTCGTAGTACGACTCGAGCACCGCGTCCCACGCGGAACGGTCGAAGCCGCTCGTCGCGTCGAGCTCGCCGAGTCCGGCGGGGTCGTCGGCCGCGGCGAGCAGCACCCGCTGGAACAGGGCGTTGCGCACGAGCACCCGGAACGCCCGGACGTTGCCGGTCAGACGCGCGGGCTGGGGCGGCGCGATCTCGGCGTGGGGAGCGACCCCGGATTCCTCGGCGGCCAGCAGGAGGTCACCGTTGAGCAGCGCCTCCCATTCGTCGACCAGGGACGAGTCCGTCTGCCGCACGACCTCGCCGAGCCACTCGATCAGGTCGTCGAGCTCCTGGGTCCGCTGCTCCTCGGTGATGGTCTGGCGCATCGTGCGGTAGGCGTCGGACAGGTACCGGAGCACGAGGCCCTCGGAGCGGGTGAGCTGGTAGAACCGCACGAAGTCGCCGAAGGTCATGGCCCGCTCGTACATGTCGCGGACGACGGCCTTGGGCGAGAGCGCGAAGTCGAGCACCCAGGGCTGCTCGGCCGCGTACGACTCGTACGCCGCGGTGAGCAGCTCGTCGAGCGGCTTCGGCCAGGTGACCTCCTCGAGCAGCTCCATCCGCTCGTCGTACTCGATGCCCTCCTGCTTCATGCGGGCGACGGCCTCGCCGCGTTCCTTGAACTGCTGCTGCGCGAGGATCGCCCGGGGGTCGTCCAGCGTGGCCTCGACGATCGAGACCATGTCGAGCGCGTAGGTCGGCGACTCGGGGTCGAGCAGCTCGAACGCGGCGAGCGCGAACGGCGACAGCGGCTGGTTGAGCGCGAAGTTCGGCGCGAGGTCGACCGTCAGGCGGTACTCGCCGTCGACCTTCTCGATCACGCGGGCGTTGATCAACGTGCGGGCGATCGTGAGCGCCCGCCGGGCCATCGCGAGCTGCCGGGAGCGCGGCTCGTGGTTGTCGAACACCAGGGACCGCACGTCCTCGAACACGGATCCCCCGCGTGCGACGACGGAGAGCACCATCGCGTGCGTGATCCGCATCCGCGACACCATCGGCTCCGGTTCGGCACCGATGAGCCGCTCGAACGACGGCTGTCCCCAGGAGACGAACCCCTCGGGCGCCTTCTTGCGCTTGATCTTGTTCTTCTTCTTCGGGTCGTCCCCGGCCTTCGCGACGGCCCGTGCGTTCTCGATGTCGTGCTCGGGCGCCTCGGCGACGACGTCGCCCTCGGTGTCGTACCCGGCGCGACCGGCACGGCCGGCGATCTGGTGGAACTCGCGGGCGGACAGCTGCCGCATCTTGGTGCCGTCGAACTTCGTCAGCCCGGTGAACAGCACCGCGCGGATCGGCACGTTGATGCCGACGCCGAGCGTGTCGGTGCCGCAGATGACGGGCAGTAGACCACGCTGGGCGAGCTGTTCGACGAGCCGCCGGTACTTCGGCAGCATCCCGGCGTGGTGCACCCCGATGCCGGCGCGGATGAGCCGCGACAGCACCTGCCCGAAGCCGGCGCTGAACCGGAACCCGGCGATGGCCGCGGCGATCTCGTCACGGCGTTCGCGGGAGGCGACGCGCGCCGACATGAGCGCCTGCGCCCGTTCGAGCGCGGCGGCCTGGGCGAAGTGGACGATGTAGACCGGCGCCTTGCCCTCCTCGAGCAGCCGTTCGACGGTCTCCTGCACGGGCGTCATCACGTACTCGTAGGACAGCGGGACCGGCCGCGAGACGCCGGTGACCCGGGCCGTCGGCCGACCGGTGCGCCGGGACAGGTCGTCGGCGATGGTCGTCACGTCGCCGAGGGTCGCGGACATGAGCAGGAACTGCGCGCGCTCGAGCACGAGCAGCGGCACCTGCCACGCCCACCCGCGGTCCGGGTCGCCGTAGAAGTGGAACTCGTCCATCACGACGACGTCGACCTCGGCGTCGGGTCCCTGCCGCAGCGCGAGGTTCGCCAGGATCTCAGCGGTGCAGCACACGATCGGGGCGTCGGCGTTGACGCTCGAGTCGCCCGTGACCATGCCGACGTTCTGCGCGCCGAACAGGTCGACGAGCTGGAAGAACTTCTCGGAGACGAGCGCCTTGATCGGCGCCGTGTAGTAGCTCCGCTTGCCCTCGGCGAGCGCCGCGAAGTGCGCACCCGCCGCCACCAGGGACTTGCCGGTCCCGGTGGGCGTGCTGAGGACCACGTTCGCACCGGAGACGAGCTCGATGACGGCCTCGTCCTGCGCGGGGTACAGGGGTCGGCCGCCGGACGCCGCCCAGTCGGCGAACGCCTCGTAGACCGCGTCGGGGTCGACGACGCCGTCGACCGCCGCCGGCAGGGCGGCGACGAGGGGCGGGACGGTGGTGACGTCGGTCATGCACCCATCCTCCCAGGTGGGCGGTGACCGCCCGACGGACGGGAGGCACGGTGCCGGCCCGCCACGAGCGTCCCGTCACGCACGCGGTAGCCGGGAGGCACGTGGCGGCGGCGACCCGCGCCTCCCGTCCGGCACGGGGCGGACGGGAGGCGCGGTGCGGGCCCGCCACGCGCCTCCCGTCCGACCCTGGCCACGTTTGGATGCGCGCGCATAGACTCGACCCGTGCGCGAACTCGGCTTCCTGTCCTTCGTCCCGAACCACGGCGGCCCTGCGGGTGCCGCCGCCGCGCTCGAGGACGGCCTGCGGCTCTTCGAGACGGCCGAGTCCCTCGGCTACGGCACCGGCTGGGTGCGCGGTCGGCACTTCGAGCCGTTCCTCACCAGCCCGATGACCTTCTTCGCCGCCGCGGCCCAGCGCACCAGCTCGATCGGCTTCGGCACCGCCGTGCTCGGCATGCGCTACGAGGACCCGGTCCGGCTCGCCGAGGACGCGAGCACCGTCGACCTCCTGAGCGGCGGCCGCGTGCAGCTCGGCATCAGCACCGGCATCCCGGGCTACGGCCCGATCCTCGACCCGGTGTTCGGCGCCTCGGAGCGCAGCTTCCGCGACGAGGCCGAGGCACGCGCCGCCCGCCTGCTCGAGGTCCTGCGCGGTGAACCGCTCGGCACCTCCGGCAAGGGCTACGAGAGCATCCCGGCCGACACCGAACTGACCCTGCAGCCGCAGAGCCCGGGGCTGCTCGAGCGCGTCTGGTGGGGCGGCGGGAGCCTCGGCACCGCGGAGCGCACCGCCGACAAGGGCCTGCTGCTGCACTGCTCCACGCTGAACACCGAGGACACCGGCGAACCGTTCGCCGTCGCGCAGGCGGCCCAGGTCGAGGCGTACCGGGCCCGCTTCGCCGAACGACACCCGGGCCGCACGCCGAAGGTCGCGGTCGGGCGCATCGTCGTGCCGCTCCTCGACGACCACGACCGTGCCGTGCACGAGGAGTTCCTCACCGGGTACGCCAGCGGCATGGACGACGAGGGCCGACCGCTCTCCGGCCCGCCGTTCCGCTTCAGCAAGGTCGTCGCGGGAGGCGTCTCCGAGATCGTGGACGCCCTGGCCGCCGACCCGGCCGTGACGGCGACCGACGAGCTCGTCGTCACCCTGCCGGCGAACGGCGACGCGGCGTCGCACGAGCGGATCCTGCGGATCGTGGCCGAGGAGGTCGTCCCGCAGCTGCGGTGACGGCTCGCGGTGGACCAGGCATCCGGCCGGGCCCACGCACGGTGGTCCCGGTACCCGGCCGGATGTCCATCCGGTTCCTGATCCACACCGGATGGTCGCTCCACTCTCGCACCGCCTGAGTGGTTTGTCATCATCGCTGCTCGGACAAGATGACTGATGTTCACGCCTGTTTCGACGCCCGGGCGTGTTGCGTCCAGCCGGTCCCAGCGATCCGAGGCGCAGCAGCGCGGACGGTCCCGGCAGAGCATGCGGCTGCATGTACGTGCCCGGAAGAGGAATGCGCCCCCGCGTCGAGGCAGGGGCGCATCCGGACGCACCAGGGTCGAGGGGGCTTCGACGGTCGGATCAGGAGACCGCGTCGCGCACACGACGACCCCGTGGTGGTGCGTGTGCTGACGGTAACCAGCCGTCGAGCACTGGTCGATGGTACTGCTCGGGGTCGTCGTGCGCGCGGGAAGCGGCTACTCCAGTTCGAGGGTCGTCGTCCCGACGATCGCGGTCACCGACTCGGCGACGTGCAGCGAGAACGTGCCGGGCTCGTACCGCCAGGCACCGTCCCAGTGCGCGAACGCCCGTGCCGGCACCTCGATCGAGACCTCGGTCGACGCACCGGCGTCGAGGCGCACCGGCGCGAAGCCGACGAGCCAGCGGACGGGGCGGTCGACGGCCGACTCCTCGCGCGAGGCGTAGACCTGCACGACGTGCTTGCCCGCGCGGTCGCCGGTGTTCGCGACGGTCGCGGTGACGATCACCGCATCGCCCTCGCGGACGGTCGGCGTCGCGCTGATGCCGTCGATCGCCCAGGTCGTGTAGCCGAGGCCGTGGCCGAACGGGTACGCGGGCTCGGTCCCGGCGCGGAGCCAGGCCCGGTACCCGACGTGCACGCCCTCGTCGTACGCGACCTTCCCGTCGACCGGGGTGACGTTCGCGACCGGGACGTCCTCGAGCGTCGCCGGCCACGTGGTGGGCAGGCGACCGCCGGGTTCGGCCGCGCCCGTGAGCACGTCGGCCAGGGCGTTGCCGTACTCCTGGCCGCCGAACCAGGTGAGGAGCACCGCGGCGACGTCGTCCCGCCAGGGCATCTCGACCGGTGACCCGGAGTTGACCACCACGACGGTGTTCGGGTTCGCGGCGGCGACCGCACGGACCAGGTCGTCCTGGTGTCCGGGGAGCGCGAGCGACGAACGGTCGTACCCCTCGGACTCCACCTTGCTGTTCGTGCCGACGACGACGATCGCGACGTCCGCGCCGGTGGCGGTCGCGACGGCCGCCTCGACGAGGGCCGCGGGGTCGGCGTCGCTCGGCTCGGTGCCGAACTGGTACGCGAGCACCCCGCCGAGCGCCTCGTCCTGCACGATGTCGTGCTCGATCCGGATCGCAACCGGTCGGCCGGCCTCGACCGGCACGGGCACCGAGCGTGCCGGCGGGTTGAGGAAGGCGGCACCGAGCTGGTCACCCTCGTACGGCACGGTCTCGTCGAGCAGGAGCTCGCCGTCGATCCAGAGGCGCGAGTGGCCGGCGGCGCCGATGCCGATCCGGACCGTGCCCGTCGTCTCCGGGGTGTACGAGGTGGTGATGTCGAGCCGGTCGGCCTCCCGCGTCGGGGCGTCGCCGCCGAACCAGAACAGCGCGGTGGCACGGCGGTCCTCGACGTACAGCTCCTCGCCGTCCCGCACGAACGCGACGCGGGCGCCGGGCTCGCCGGTGCCGGGGTTCGTGATGGTCGACAGCGGGAACTCGGCGATCCCCTCCTGCACGACCGCACCGATGGCGTACTCGACCGTCGCACCCGGGAACGCCGCCCGGACGCCGTCGATCGGCGACACGACACGCTCCGGCACGACGGTCGCCGAGCCGCCGCCCTGCGTGCGGGCCTGGTCGGCGTTGTGCCCGACGATCGCGATGCGGGAGACCGCGGCGGGGTCGAGCGGCAGCACGCCGGTGTTCCGGACGAGCACGGTGCCCTCGGCCTCGGCACGGCGCACGAAGGCGATCCCGTCCTCGACGTGCACCGGACGCTCGGCGACCGGCTCGAAGCCCTCGAGGGCACCGACACGGGCGGCGAGCACGAGGATGCGGCGGACCTTGCGGTCGATCGCCGCCTCGGGCACCTCGCCGGACTGCACGGCGGCGAGCAGCGGGCCCTCGCTCCACCACGGGTTCGGTCCGGGCATCGCGACGTCCTGCGAGGCCTTCGCCGACTCGACGGAGCGCACGCCCGTCCAGTCGGACACGACGATCCCGTCGAAGCCCCACTCCGCGTTGAGCGGCGTCTCGAGCAGGTCGTTCTCCGACGCGGTCACGCCGTTGATCGCGTTGTACGACGACATCACGGCCCAGGCGTGCGCCTCGGTCACGGCCTTCTCGAACGCGAGCAGGTACAGCTCCCGGAGCGCCCGGTCGGACACCTCGGTCGACGCGGTGAAGCGGTCGGTCTCGTAGTCGTTCGCGATGTAGTGCTTCGGGGTCGCGGCGACGCCGTTCTCCTGCACGCCGGCGACGTAGCTCGCGGCGAGGTCGCCGGTCAGCAGCGGGTCCTCACTGAACGCCTCGAAGTGCCGGCCGCCGAGCGGGGAGCGGTGCAGGTTGATGGTCGGGCCGAGGACGACGTCGACACCCTTGCGCCGGGCCTCCACGGCGGCCGCGGCACCGTAGCGCTTCGCGATCGCACGGTCCCAGGACGCCGACAGCGCGGTGGCCGAGGGCAGGTTGAGCGAGGGGTCGCGCTCGTCCCAGACCTCGCCGCGGACGCCGGACGGACCGTCCGACATGAGGATGCGCCGCAGACCGATCTTCTCGATCGGCCAGGTGGTCCAGAAGTCGCGTCCGGTCAGCAGCTGGACCTTCTCCTCGGTCGTCAGCTGTCCGAGGAGCGCGTCGATGCGCTCGGTCAGCGGCGACGGACGGGAGGCGCGGGTCGTTTCGTCCACGGTGGTCACGATGGTCGGTCCCTTCGGTGTTCGACGGGCGCCGGGGCAGGACCTCCGCGCGCCATCGTCGGCGGCTCGGGCCAGCGTAGCACCGAAAACCTATCTTAAGTCGGTTTCTGCGGGTGGGAGCGGACGGTACGCTCGCGCCATGGCACGACGGGGTTCGTACGCGAAGGGCATCGCGAAGCGCGAGGAGATCCTCACGGTCGCGCTCGACCTCGTCGCCCAGCAGGGGTTCCGGCGCACGAGCATCAAGGACATCGCCGACGCCGTGGGGCTCACGCAGGCCGGGCTGCTGCACTACTTCGACTCGAAGGACGAGCTCTGGGTCGAGGTGCTCCGCCGCCGCGACGAGGTCGACCTCGCACAGGACTGGGGTGCCGCCGCGTCCGACCCCGGCTCGTTCCTGGCGGCGATCGTCCGGCACAACACCGAGGTCCCCGGCCTCGTGCAGATGTTCGTGAACCTGTCCGCCGCGGCGGCCACCGACCCGGAGCACCCCGCGCACGAGTACTTCCGCGAGCGCTACGAACGCAGCCGCGGGGACTTCGCCGCCGACTTCCGCGCGATGCAGCAGGACGGCCGACTCCGTGCCGACGTCGACCCCGAGCAGCTCGCGAGCGTGCTCCTGGCGATCTCCGACGGCATGCAGATCCAGTGGCTCTACGACCCGACGCGGGACATGGCCGAGCACGTCGAGCTCGTCGCCCGGCTCGCGGTCGCCCAGGCCGTCACGCCCGCCGTCTGACCACCGCCCCACCTCGCGCCCGCCGGACAGGTACCGCCAGTGCCTGGTCCCGCCCGCCCGCCGGACGGCAGGATGGGACGCGGCCGACCACGGCCGACCGACGACGATGTGGAGTGACGCGATGACGCGTGTTGTGGTGACCGGAGGCAGCGGCAAGCTCGGACGGGCGGTCGTCCGCGACCTCGACGAGCACGGGTACGACGTGGTCCTGCTCGACCGGGTCCCCTCCCCCGACAAGCCCGAGCGGGTGCCGTTCGTCCGCGTCGACCTGAGCGATTACGGCCAGGTGCTCGGCGCACTGACCGGCATCGACGACCGCTACGACGCCGTCGACGCCGTGGTGCACCTCGCGGCCGTGCCCGCCCCGGGCCAGGTGCCCGACGTGGCGTTGATCACGAACAACGTCACGGCGTCGATCAACGTCTTCCACGCGGCCCGTGTCGCCCGGATCAAGAACGTCGTGTGGGCGTCGAGCGAGACCCTGCTCGGCATCCCGATGGGCGAGCACCACCCGCCGTACCTGCCCGTCGACGAGGAGTTCGCGGTGCGCCCGCAGTCCTCGTACTCGCTCGGCAAGGCCGTCGAGGAGGAGATGGCCCGCCACTTCACGCGCTGGGACCCGGAGCTGAAGATGATCGGTCTGCGGTTCTCGAACGTCATGGACGAGACCGACTACCCGGCCTTCCCGTGGGACGCCTCCCCCGAGGCGAAGACCTTCAACCTGTGGTCGTACATCGACTCGCGCGACGGCGCCCAGGCCGTGCGGAAGTCGCTCGAGGCCGACCTCACCGGCTTCGAGGCCTTCGTCATCGCGAGCCCGGACACCGTCATGGACACCCCGACGATCGAGCTCGTCGAGCGCTTCGTGCCGGACATCGAGCGTCGCGCCGACATCGACGGCGTCAGCTCGCTGCTCTCGATCGAGAAGGCTCGCGAGCTCCTCGGCTACGCACCCGAGCACAGCTGGCGCGACCACCGCACGCACTGACACCGTCCCCCGCCTGCGGGACGCGACGCAGGCGGTCGCGTCCCGCAGGCGGGTGCGCCCCGCAGGCGGTTGCGTCCAGCGGACGGGAACCGGCAGGCAGGCACGCGGTCCCGGCCGGACGGGAGGCGCGGGTCGCCTCAGGACGTCGGCGCGAGCAGCAGGCCGTCCAGCACCAGGTCCCGCACCCGCGGCAGCAGGTCGGCCGACAGTGCGTCGCCGTCGACCCCGGTGATCTGCGCGATGGCGGCGACGATCGCCGCGACCGACAGTTCGCCGTCGCAGGCCCCGACGAACGCGGCGAGCGCCGTGTCCGCGTCCACGCGCCGACCGAACCCGCCGCCCTGCACCAGGGTGATCACGGTCGGGTCGTCGTTGCCGGGCCAGTAGTGCCGCTCCTCGGTGACGTCCCCGGCGACCCGCAGGTGCGCCGACGCCAGTGCCGCGTCGTCGTGCGCACCGAGCCACGCGGCCGCGTCGAGGACGCGCGCCACCGTCGCACCGAGCCCCGCGGGGTTGGTGCCGAGCGCCTCGGGGACGCGCTCGAAGCGACGGAGCCGGGCCGGGCCTCCCGTCGGTCGCCGCACCACGACGTAGCCGAAGCCGACCCCGGTGACCCGCCGCGTCGCGAAGTCGTCGAGCCAGGCGTCGACCAGGGCGTCGGACTCGGGCGTGCCGGGCTTGGTGCCACCGTCCCGGATCCAGGTCTCGGCGTAGGCGGGCGGGTCCTCGCGCTCGCGTTCCACGACCCACACGTCGAGGTCGGTGTCCGCGAACCACGACCGCACCCGCTCGAGCCCGTCGTCGCCCCAGCGGTACTCCCAGTTGCCGAGCAGCTGCGCGGTCCCACCGGGTTCCAGGTGGTCCGCCAGGCCGCGCAGCACCGTCTCGACCAGGGCGTCGCCGACCATGCCGCCGTCGCGGTACTCGTAGGCCGGGACACCGTCGCGGCGCGGGGTGATCACGAACGGCGGGTTCGACACGATGCGGTCGAAGCGTTCCCCGGCGACCGGCTCGAACAGGGAGCCGAGCCGCAGGTCGATGCCGTCGACGCCGTTGAGCGCCGCGTTGAACCGGGCGATGTCGAGGGCCCGCTGCGAGATGTCGGTGGCCACGACCTCGTCGGCGAACCGTCGGGCGTGCAGCGCCTGGATCCCGCACCCGGTGCCGAGGTCGAGCACCCGCCGCACGGGCACGGGCACCTGCAGACCGGACAGCGTCGTCGAGGCACCGCCGATGCCGAGCACGTGCTCCTCGCCGAGGGCCGTGCCGAGCGCGAGCTCCCCGAGGTCGGAGACGATCCACCAGCTGCCGGCACCGAGGTCGTCGACGAACGCGTAGGGCCGCAGGTCCACGGTCGGACGCACCCGCTCGTGCCCGGCGTCCGGGACGCCCGCGTCGTCGGAGTCGTCGTCGCGCCGCAGCAGCCCGGCGGCGAGCACGCCGTCGAGTCCGGCGGTCGGGAAGGCCCGCTCGGCGTCGGACCGCGGGACGGGCAGGCCGAGCACGAACAGCGTCGCGAGGGTCGCCAGGGCCGACGGCTCCCGTGCGGCGAGGGCCCGGAGCGCGGCGACCCGCGAGCCGCGGTGCAGCGACGCGGCCGCCTCGCTCCCCCACAGTGCGTCGACCCGGTCGACCGTGAAGCCGGCGGCGTCGAGGTCCGCGGCGAGCGCGGTGACCACGGCGGGGTGGGTGCGGACGGTCGGGAGCACGTGCCGCGGGCCGGTGTGGGCGGCGGCGCGGAGAGCAGCAGGGGTCGCGACGGGGTGCGTGCCGGGCAGGGCATCGCCTGGGGCCGCGGTCGCGGTCACGCCGGGACCTCCGCCCGCATCAGAGCGGCGGGCACGGTCCAGTCGACGACGAGGTCGAGCAGGCCGGGGAAGCGCTGCTGCACGTCGTCGACCCGCACGCGGCTCGACCGCACGAGTCCCTCCTGGTGCTGCTCGAGCAGCCCGGCCTCGCGCAGCACGCGGAAGTGGTGTGTCAGCGTGGACTTCGGTCGGTCGACGCCGACCCACCCGCAGCTGCGCACCCCGCCGGCCGCGTCCACCAGGTAGCGGTGCAGGATCGCGAGCCGGATCGGGTCGCTCAGCGCGTCGAGCACGACGGGCAGCTCCATCTCGGCCGCGGTCGGCTGCGGCAGACGTTCTGGGGCGACGGAGTCCACGGGCGCGGCGGGCATGCCACGACGGTAGCACCGCCGCTCGATCAGTACGAGTTGCGTCGTACAGTCGGACTGCTGTACGAATGTGCTCGTACAGCAGTCGACCCGGCAGGAAGGTGCCCCATGCAGCCAGCACGCGGAGTCGCGGGGTTCTGGATCCTCGCCGCCATGCTCTTCGTGGCGATGGCCTCGTCCTCGGTCCCGTCGCCGATCTACCCCGTCTACGCCGCCGAGTGGGACCTCACCCCGCTCATGCTCACGGGCGTGTTCGCGATCTACGTCGCCGGACTCCTGGTCACCATGCTCGTCGCCGGTCGACTGTCGGACCACGTCGGTCGCAAGCCCGTGCTCGTCGCCGGCGGGCTGCTGCTCGTCGTGTCGCTCGTGCTGTTCACCGGCGCCGACGGCTTCGCGGCACTCGTGGTCGACCGGATCGTGCAGGGCGTCGCGGTCGGACTCCTCATCGGCGCCCTCGGCGCGGCACTCATCGACAACTCGCTCGAGCGCTTCCCGTCGCTCGCCGGTGTCCTGAACGGTGCGGTCCCGCCCTTCGCCCTGGCGACCGGAGCCGTGTCGAGCGGCGCCCTGGTCGAGTGGGGCCCGGCGCCGGAGCAGCTCGTCTACGTGCTCTTCGGTGCGCTCCTGCTGCTGCTCGTCGCCGCCCTGGCCGTCGTGCCCGAGCGGGTCACCCGCCGCCCGGGCGCGCTCCGCTCCCTCCGCCCGACCGTGTCCGTGCCCCGGGCGTCGCGAGCACTGTTCCGCGGCGTCGCCGGTGCCCTCGTCGCGAGCTGGGCGCTGGGCGGGCTGTTCCTGTCGCTCGTGCCGTCGGCGCTCGGCGCGGTGTTCGGCATCCACGACCACTTCGCGGCCGGGGCCCTCATCGCGGTCGTCACCGGCGTCGGCGGGCTGACCGGGCTCGCCATCCAGCGCCTCGACACGCGTCGGAGCCTGTTCCTCGGTCTCGTCGCGCTCATCGTCGGCCCGGTGGTCACCGTGTCGTTCGTGTTCGCGCACTCGCTGCCCGGACTCGTGGTCGGGAGCGCGATCGCGGGGGTCGGCTTCGGCGCCGGGTTCCAGGCACCGCTGCGGATGCTGCTCGCGACCGCCGCCCCCACGCACCGCGCCGGACTGCTGTCGTCGGTCTACGTCGTCAGCTACCTGGCGTTCGGTGTGCCGGCCGTCGTCGCGGGTCTCCTCGAGCCGACGTTCGGCTTCGTGCCCGTGCTCGCCGGGTACGGCGCGTTCATCGTCCTCGCGGCGACGATCGCCCTCGTGCTGCAGGGAACGTCGCGCGGTTCTGCAGCGGTCGAGGAGCGCGCCGCCGAGGCCGTCGAGCGCACGGCGACGGGCTCCGTCCGGACCGCCGAGTAGCGCGAGCCGAGGTCAGTGCCCGGGGCGCGCCTGGTTCGCCCGCGGGTTCGGCCGTTGCCCCGCCCGCACCCCGGTGCTCCGGTGCGCGTCGGCGTGTGCGGCGTCGACGTCCGCCTTGCCCCGGTCGGCGGCGTTCCGGAGCCACTGCGGCCCGTGCCGCTTCGCCCAGTCCCAGAAGCGGTGCAGCAGTGCGCGGAGCCACGTGATGATCCGGTGGAAGAAGTGGAACTCACTCGCCAGGATCGTCAGACCGATGAACACCACGAGCCACCCGGGCCCGGGCAGCGGGACGAGGATCAGGCCGATCACGACGACGAGACCGCCGACGATCCCGACGAGCACCTTGTAGAACAGGTGCAGCCCGGGCCGCGCGTGGATCCACGTCCGGAGGTCGCGGAACCACCGGAAGCGGTGGGGTCGGTCGTCGGTCTGCTGGGCCTCGGCACGCACGACCGCATCGGGTCGCTCGTGGGTGTCGCCGTCCATGGCGGCACCGTAGGACGCGCGGCTGGGAAACGGCGGCGCAACCGGTCCACGCGGGGTGAGCGGACCGGCGGGCGCACCACGCGCCTCCCGTCCGTCCCGTGTCGCACCGGCGAGCGGACAGGCGGACGGACCACGCGCCTCCCGTCCGTCCCGTGGCGGCTCCCACCCGGCCGGGAGGCGCACCACCAGTCCTCGACGTCGGTCACCGCCGCAGGCGGGTGCAGGAGGGGCGCGTCAGGCGTGCGCGACGCAGGTCGCCGCCCACGGGACCGCCGCCAGCCGGGCCTCCGGGATCGGCTCACCGCCGACGGCGCACCGCCCCCACGTGCCGGCGTCGAGCCGCGCGAGCGCGGCGTCCACTAGGCGGACCCGCTCGCGGGCGGCGTCCCGCACCGCGCCGAGCGAGCCGCGCTCCCACGCGAGGGTCGCACCCTCGGGGTCGTGCTCGTCGTCGCTGTTCGCGTCGAGCCGGGCGTCGCTGACGTCCTGCATGCTCCGCTCGACGTCGGCCAGCAGGCGCTCGTTCCGCTGCCGCTCGGCGGTGAGGGCTGCGCGGGGATCGTCCATGCCGCCACGGTAACCGCCCGCCGACCGCGAAGACCGTCGAGCGGATCGAGCGGACTGCCGGGCGGGCGGAATGTGCACACCGTCGCATGCGTTCGCATCGGCATGACCAAGATCGGGTTCCTGTCCTTCGGACACTGGCGCGACGTGCCGGGCTCCCGCGTGCGCAGCGGCCGCGAGGCCCTCGTGCAGGCGATCGACCTCGCCGTCGCCGCGGAGGAGGCGGGCGTCGACGGGGCGTACTTCCGCGTGCACCACTTCGCACCGCAGCAGGCCGCACCGTTCCCGCTCCTCGCCGCGGTCGCTGCCCGGACCAGCCGCATCGAGATCGGCACGGGCGTGATCGACATGCGCTACGAGAACCCGCTGTACATGGCCGAGGAGGCCGCGGCCACCGACCTCATCTCGGGCGGCCGGCTGCAGCTCGGTGTGAGCCGGGGGTCACCCGAGACCGCCCTCGCCGGGTACCAGCAGTTCGGCTACGTCCCCGACGCGGACGACCCGAACGGCGGCGACATGGCCCGTGCGCACACCGACGTCTTCCGCCGCGCGATCGCCGGCGAGCCGATGGCGAACGCGAACCCGCAGATGACCGGCTCCGTCGGCTCGCTGCCCGTCTCGCCGCTGTCCGACGACCTGCCCGACCGGATCTGGTGGGGTGCCGGTACCCGTGCCACCGCGGAGTGGACCGCCGAGCAGGGCATGAACCTCATGTCCTCGACCCTGCTCACCGAGGACACCGGCGTGCCGTTCGACCAGCTCCAGGCCGAGCAGATCGCCCGCTTCCGCAGCACCTGGGCGGACATGGGCTGGGGCCGAGAGCCCCGGGTCTCGGTCTCGCGGAGCATCATCCCGATCACCGACGACGAGTCGCGGCACTCCTTCGGCGTCCGCGCGCAGGTCGAGGGGCAGGACCAGGTCGGACACCTCGACGGTGGGCTCGCCCGGTTCGGCCGCTCGTACATCGGCGAGCCCGAGCAGCTCGTGGCGGAGCTCGCCGCCGACGAGGCCGTCCGCGCCGCCGACACCGTGCTCGTCACCGTGCCGAACCAGCTCGGCGTCGACTTCAACGCCCGACTGCTCGCGGCGACGAAGGCCGTGATGGACGAGGTCGACGCGGCCGTCGTGCACGTCTGACCGGTCCGGACGCGGTGTGTGAGGAGCGCCCACACACCGCGTCCGACGGTCGCTAGGTCCGGTCGGTCGGCATCGGCCAGAGCAGCCGGAAGCGCTCGCACAGCACCGGCATGTCCGGTTCGAACCCGCGGTCGTTCTCGGAGTGCTCACGCCAGTAGCGCTCGTGCACCGCGCGCCAGTGCTCGAGCGTGCGGTCGCCCTCCCCCTCGGCGCGGGCGTGCTCGGCGTCGACCTGGTCGAACGGCACGACCCGGAGGTCGGTCGTCTCGATCACGGCCCGCGGTTCGCCACGGCCATCGAGGACCACGCTGAGCTCGCCGACCTCGGGCAGCGGCTCGCCGGTCGCCTCGTAGTCCCACATCGACGACGCCGTCCCGTCCTTGATGCCGCGCAGGACCAGCTCGAGCAGTCCGTCGGCCTGCTCCGGGGTCGCGCCGAAGGCCCACGCCTCCGGGACCGCCTCGGGCAGCGCGGGCATCTCGGCACGGCGGGCGGCCCAGAAGTCGGGCAGGGCGTCGGAGGCGGTGACCACCAGCCGACCGTAGCGCAGGCCGGAGGCGACGCGCAGGACCCGGCCGACGCACTGGACTGGTCCCCCTTCCTGCCGACACCCGCGTTGGGACTGTGAGCGGTCCTCCCGTGCGCGTAGCGTCGAGGGCAGCACCGCCCACCGCACCCTCGAGGAGCACCCGTGACACTGCCGGCCGCAGGCTGGTTCCCGGACCCGCGCGACGCCAGCCGTCTGCGCTGGTGGGACGGTCACGCCTGGGGCGCCGCGACGCGGATGACCCCGGCTCGTCCGGGGCCGGCGGTCCCGACCGTCGCCGCACCCGTCGGACCGTCGTTCTCGGTGCAGGACGGGCCGCTGCACACGGGGTCCTGGGCGTCGGGTGCCACCTCGCCGGGTGCCGGCATCGCCGCGACCGCAGCGGTCGTGCTCGCGCTCCTGTCGGTCGCGTGGAACCCGCTCGGTCTGGTGAGCCTCCTCGCGCTGGTCGCCGGCGTGCTCGGGATCGGGCGGCACGCGAGCGACGGCGGCCTGCGCGTGCTGGCGCGGAGCCTCGCGGCGAGCGCCGTGGTCATCGCTGTCGGGACGGGCGCCGTGGCGGCGTCCGCGCAGTACCACCTGTTCTGAGCCGGCCGGGCGTCGTCCGGTCCCGACGGGCGGCCGGAACGGGCCGGAGCGGGCCGGGCCGGGCCGGGCCGGACGCTTGCTACCGCCGCGCCCGCGGGTGTGCCGTCTGGTACACGTCCCGGAGCGCGTCCGCCGTCACGAGCGTGTAGATCTGCGTGGTCGCGACGCTCGCGTGCCCGAGGAGCTCCTGCACCACCCGGACGTCGGCACCGCCCTCGAGCAGGTGCGTGGCGAACGAGTGCCGGAAGGTGTGCGGCGACACGTGCGCGGCCAGATCCGCCCGCTCGGCCGCGGTTTGGATCACGAGCCAGGCGCTCTGCCGGGACAGCCGGGCTCCCCGTGCGCCGAGGAACAGCGCGGGCGTCCCGGAGCCCCGTGCTGCGAACACCGGCCGCGCCCGCACCAGGTACGCGTCGACCGCGGCCCTGGCGTAGCTGCCGAGCGGGACGATGCGCTGCTTGTTGCCCTTGCCGGTGACCTTCACCACGGCGACGTCCGCGACGCCGGAGCGGTCGGTGGCACGCGGCTCGTCGTCGTCCACGACGTCCGCGCCGAGGACACCGCCGCCACCGTCGCTGCCCTCGACGTCGGCGAGCGTCGCCAGGTCGTCCACCGACAGCCCGACCGCCTCCGAGATCCGGGCACCCGTCGCGTACAGCAGCTCGAGCAGCGCCCGGTCCCGCAGGCGGACCGGGTCGTCGTCGTCGGTCGAGCCGGCGGCCTCGAGGAGCCGCTCCACCTCGTCCACCGTGATCGCCTTCGGGAGGCGCGCCGCGGCCTTCGGCGGTCGGACCGCCGTCGACGGGTCGAGCGGCATCCACCCCTCGGCAGCCGCGAAGGCCGTGAACGACCGCACCGAGCTGAGCATCCGGGCGACGGACCGCGGCGCGAGCGGCCCCTCCGGTCGGCTGGTCAGGTGCCCGACGAACCCGGCGACGTCGGCACGGGTGAGCCGGGCGACGTCCGCCGACGCCGCAGCCCCACCGGCACGGTCGGCCCCGGCGGAGTCGACCGTCGGCGCCCCCTGCAACCAGTCCGCGAACACGGCGAGGTCACGCCGGTACGCCGACACCGTGTGCTGCGACAGGCCCCGCTCGATCGCGACGTGCCGGAGGTAGGTCTCCACGGCACGGTCCAGGGGCATCACCCGACCAACCTAGACGAGCGCGGGACGGAGCCGGACCGTCAGTGCAGCGCCGCGTCCGGGCCACCGAACCGGCAGTCCGTGAACGTCACGGTCAGCCCGCTCCTGGTCGGTGCCGCACAGAACAGCCCCGCCGACACCGCTGCGTCCGGGTCGAGCGGCGCGACCCGCACGAGCCGGGGCTCCTCGCCCTCCGCCCAGGCCCGGACGGTGACCGCGTCCCCCTCCCGGCTCGCGCGCACGGTGACCGTCCGCCCGGCCCACGACGGCACCGGCGCGACCGACCAGTCGGACACCCCGCGCGTGACGACGGCACCCACCTGCGGCTGCCCGTCCGCGAACTCCACGCCTGCCTTCACCCAGTGCCCGTCGTCGACCCGCAGGAACACCCCGGCCTGGTCGAACTGCTCCGTGAAGTCGAGGACGAACGACACCTCCACCGAGAACGGCCCGTCCGTCGGCCGCACGAGGGCGTGCTCGGAGTCGTGCACGAACCCGTACGAGGTCGTCCGCCACGCGTCGCTGCCCTCGACCGCGGTGACCCGCAGGACGGTGCCCTCGGGGTCGACCCCGGCGGGCTCGTGCGTCCACGCCCCGGCGGCGAGCAGGGCCCGGAGCCCCTGCGTCACCGGCCGGACCCGCCCTCGTCCGCACGGCGACGTTCGATCGCGTCAGCCGCGAGGGTCGAGACGATCAGCGCCGAGTTGTGCACCCGCCCCGCGAGGACCGCCGCGACGAGTTCCTCGCGCGGCACCCACCGCTTCACGATGTCGGCTTCCTCGGCCTCGCGCTCGAAGGCGCTCTCGGTGTCACGGATCCCCCGCGCCCGGTAGACCTGGATGAACTCGTCGCTGCCGCCCGACGAGGTGTTGTACCGGACGAGGGGCTCCCAGTGGTCCGCCGCGACGTCGGCTTCCTCGCCGAGTTCGCGCTTCGCGGCCTCGAGGTGGTCCTCGCCCGCGTGGTCGAGCAGGCCCGCGGGCAGCTCCCAGTCGCGCAGGCCGACCGGGTGCCGGTACTGCTGGATGACGAGGACGCGGCCCTCGTCGTCCTCGGCGAACACGGCGACGGCGCCGGTGTGGTCGATGTACTCGCGCACCATGTCGTGCCCGTCGTAGTCGACGACGTCGCGGCGGACGTCCCACACCGCGCCCTCGTACACGACGGTCGACTCGGTGACCGGGTAGGAGGCGGGTTCGTCGGCGATCGGTGCGTCAGTCACCGCCCCATCCTGGCACGCAGCCCCTCGCGGGCCACCCGGTCACCAGGCCACCTCGTGCGCGCACCGCGCGTCCCACGCACCCCACGGACGACGGGAGGCGCGGTGCCAGCCGGCACCGCGCCTCCGGTCAGGACGTGGGTCGCGTCAGGCGACGACCTCCGCCGACTCCTCCTGCGGGTCGAAGAGGCTCGACGCCTCGTGGCGGGCGATCGCCGCGTCCACCAGCCCGGCGAACAGCGGGTGCGCCTTCGTCGGACGCGAGCGCAGTTCCGGGTGCGCCTGCGTGGCGATGTAGAACGGGTGCACGTCGCGGGGCAGCTCGACGTACTCGACCAGGGTGCCGTCGGGCGACGTGCCCGAGAACACCAGGCCGGCGTCCGCGATCTGCTGGCGGTACTGGTTGTTCACCTCGTAGCGGTGACGGTGGCGCTCCGACGCCTCGGGAGCACCGTAGAGCTCGGCGGCGAGCGATCCGTCCGTGAAGTGCGCCGGGTAGAGGCCCAGGCGCATCGTGCCGCCCATGTCGCCGCCGGCGATGATGTCGACCTGCTCCGCCATCGTCGCGATGACCGGGGTCGAGGTCTCCGGGTCGAACTCGGTGCTCGACGCGTCGGTCAGACCGGCCTCGTGGCGGGCGTACTCGATGACCATGCACTGCAGGCCGAGGCACAGGCCGAGCGTCGGGATGCCCTGCTCACGCGCGAAGCGGAGCGCACCGAGCTTGCCCTCGATGCCGCGCACGCCGAAGCCGCCGGGCACGCAGATGCCGTCCACGTCGCCGAGGTGCTTCGCGGCACCCTCGGGCGTCGTGCAGTCGTCCGACACGACCCACTTCAGCGTGACCTTGGCGTTGTGCGCGAAACCACCGGCGCGCAGGGCCTCGGTCACCGACAGGTAGGCGTCGGGCAGGTCGATGTACTTGCCGACGAGGGCGATCGTGACGGCCTTCTTCGGCTCGTGCACGGCGTCGAGGACCGGCTTCCACGCCGACCAGTCCACGTCGTGCGCGTCGAGCTTGAGCGCGTCGATGATGACCTGGTCGAGCCCCTGGTCGTGCAGCAGCGTCGGGAGGTCGTAGATCGAGGGCACGTCCACCGCGTTCACCACGGCGTCCTCGTCCACGTCGCACATGAGGGCGATCTTGCGCTTGTTCGCGTCCGACACCGGGCGGTCGCTGCGCAGGACCAGGGCGTCCGGCTGGATGCCGATCGACCGGAGCGCGGCGACGCTGTGCTGCGTCGGCTTCGTCTTCTGCTCGCCCGAGGCGCTCATGAACGGCACGAGCGAGACGTGCACGAAGAACACGTTGTTGCGCCCGAGCTCGTGGCGCACCTGCCGCGCGGACTCGATGAAGGGCTGGGACTCGATGTCGCCGACCGTGCCACCGACCTCGGTGATGATCACGTCGGGCTGCGGGTCGTTCTCGGCCTGCTCGCGCATCCGGCGCTTGATCTCGTCGGTGATGTGCGGGATGACCTGCACGGTGTCGCCGAGGTACTCGCCGCGCCGCTCCTTGGCGATCACCGTCGAGTAGACCTGCCCGGTCGTGACGTTCGCCGACTGCGCCAGGTCGATGTCGAGGAAGCGCTCGTAGTGCCCGATGTCGAGGTCCGTCTCGGCACCGTCGTCGGTCACGAAGACCTCGCCGTGCTGGAACGGGTTCATGGTGCCCGGGTCCACGTTGAGGTACGGGTCGAGCTTCTGCATGACGACCTTGAGGCCGCGCGCCGTGAGCAGGTTGCCGAGGCTTGCCGCCGTCAGGCCCTTGCCGAGGGACGAGACGACCCCGCCGGTCACGAAGATCTGCTTCGTCACCTTCGGGGTCGAGTTGCTGTCGTTCTGGGTACCGCCGCTGAGAGTGTCCGCCACGGGGTTCCATCGTACGTCAGAACCGGCGGGAGGCGCGACCCCCGGTCCGCCACGGGCGTTGCGCCCGGTGCGCGGTGCCGGGACGGCGGCCAGGAGGCGCTGCTCACGCCCGCCACGGACCTCGCGCCGCGCGCTGGTCCGGGCACGGCAGCCGGGAGGCGCGACCCCGGTCCGCCACGCGCCTCGCGCGCCCCGCGCGGAGCCGGGTACGGCAGCCGGGAGGCGCTGCTCACGCCCGCCACGGACCTCGCTCCGCGCGCTGGACCGGGCACGGCAGCCGGGAGGCGCGACCCCGGTCCGCCACGCACCGCGGCCCGCGGCCCGCGGCCCGCGCAGAGCCTGGGTACGGCAGCCGGGAGGTGCTGCTCACGCCCGCCACGCACGTCGCGCCGCCGCCCGCGCGGACGGCCGGACGCGCCGGAAGCGGCCGGCCGTTCGTCGGCGCGGCCTCCGCTCGGGCATCCCGCGGCGCGGCCGGGGCGACCTCCGTTCCACGCTGTGCCCGACGGCGCATGGGGCGCTCCGGCGGAGCGGCCCATGCTCCCGAGCATGCGGACGGCCGGACGCGCCGGACGCGCCGGACGGCCGTCGGCGCGGCCTGCGCTCGGGCATCCCGCGGCGCCGGAGGACGCGCGGTGGCGGTGGCGGTGGCGGTGGCGGTGACGGTGACCACGTCGCGACCGCCGGCGGCCCCGGACGGGCGACCCGCGCCTCCCGACCGGCCGCGTTCCTACGCGCGCTGACCGGCGACGTCGAGGAGCTCGCGCGCGTGCTCCATGCCGCTCGCGCTGTCCCCGAGGCCCGAGAGCAGCCGTGCCATCTCCTGCAGCCGGTCCTCGCCCTCGAGTCGCCGCACGCTCGACGAGGTGACCGCCCCACTGGCGTCCTTCACGACGTTGAGGTGGTTGTTCGCGAACGCCGCCACCTGCGCGAGGTGCGTGACCACGATGACCTGCGTCCGCTCCGCGAGCTTCGCGAGTCGCCGCCCGATCTCGATCGCGGCGGCACCACCGACGCCCGCGTCGACCTCGTCGAACACGAAGGTCGGCACGGTGGTGCTGCCGGCCATCACGACCTCGATCGCGAGCATCACCCGGGAGAGCTCACCGCCCGAGGCACCCTTGCCGATCGGGCGCGGGTCGGTACCGGAGTGCGGCTGCAGCAGGATCGCGACCTGGTCCCGTCCGTGCCGCCGGTACTCGCCGCCGTCGGTGACCTCGACGACCAGGGTCGCGCCGGCCATCGCGAGCGTCCCCAGCTCCGCGGTGACGCGCTTCGCCAGGTCGGTCGCCGCCTTCGACCGTGCCGCGGTCAGTGCGGCAGCGGCGGTGGCGAGCGTCTGCTCGTCCTGCGCGACGGCCTCCTGCAGCGCGGTGATGCGGTCGTCGTCCCCGTCGAGCTCGAGCAGCCGATCACTCGCGCGCTGCCCGTAGGCGATGACGTCGTCGACCGTGTCGCCGTACTTCCGGGTCAGGTTCGCGAGCAGTGCCCGCCGTTCGTTGATGAGCTCGAGGTCGTGCCCGGCGTCCGGCTCGAGCGACCCGAGGTAGCTCGACAGGCTCGCCGACGCCTCGGATGCCTGGATGCCGAGCTCGGTCAGCTGCTCGAGGACGGGCAGCAGCGCCGGGTCCGAGCCGGCCACGCGCTCGACCGCACGCCGCGCCGTCTCGACCAGCCCGATGACGTCCGGAGCGTCGTCGAGCGACTCGCTGGACAGGGCTTCGTGGGCGGTCCCGGCCGACAGCCGGAGTTCCTCGAGGTTGCCGAGCCGTTCCGCGCGCTCGGTCAGTTCGACGTCCTCGCCGGGCTGCGGGTCGGCTGCCTCGATCTCGTCGGAGGCCGCTCGGATCCGGTCGGCCTCGGCGACGCGGTCGTCCCGGTCACGGACCAGGGTCTCGAGCTCGCCCGCGTGCGCCTGCCAGGTGTCGTACGCCGTGACGTACGCGTCCAGGGCGCGCTGCACGGCCCGACCGCCGAAGCCGTCGAGCGCGGCGCGCTGTGCCGACGCCGACGTCAGCCGGATCTGGTCGGACTGCCCGTGCACGGTGACGAGCTGGTCGGCGAGTTCGCCGAGCACCGCGACCGGGGCGCTGCGGCCGCCCACCGTCGCGCGGCTCCGGCCCTCGGCCGACACGGTACGGGTGAGGATGAGCTCGCCGTCCTCGACTGTCCCGCCGGCGTCCTGCACGCGCGCGGCGACCGCGTCCTGCTCCGGGACGTGCCAGCGGCCCTCGACGACGGCGCTCGACGCACCACGGCGCACCGAGCCGGCGTCGGCGCGCGCGCCGAGGAGCAGCCCCAGTGCGGTGACGATCATGGTCTTGCCCGCACCGGTCTCGCCGGTGACGACCGTGAAGCCCGGGCCGAGCTCGAGCGTCGTCTCACCGATGACGCCCAGGTCGGAGATGACGATCTCCTCGATCATGCGTCGTCCTCGACCGCGGGGCCGCGCCACCCGGCGACGGGCAGCTGGAACTTCGCGACCAGGCGGTCGGTGAACGGGGCGTCCTTGAGCCGTGCGACGCGGACCGGGTCCGTCGAGCGACGGACCTCGACCCGTGCGCCCGGTGGCAGGTCGTGGGTGCGGCGGCCGTCGCACCAGAGCACGCCGACGCCGCTCGTCCGGCGCAGCACCTCGACCGCGAGGGTGCGGTCCGGGCCGACGACGATCGGACGGGAGAACAGGGCGTGCGCGCTGAGCGGCACCATGAGGAGCGCGTCGACGTCGGGCCAGACGATGGGACCGCCACCGGAGAACGAGTACGCGGTGGACCCGGTGGGCGTCGCCACGACGACGCCGTCGCACCCGAAGGAGGACAGCGGACGCCCGTCGACCTCGGTGACGACCTCGAGCATGCGCTCCCGTGACGCCTTCTCGATCGTCGCCTCGTTGAGCGCCCACGAGGAGTACACGACCTCGTGCCCGACGACCACGTCGACCTGGAGCGTCACGCGCTCCTCGACCTTGTAGTCGCCCGCGAGCACCCGCTCGACCGTGGCGTGCAGGCCGTCGCGCTCGCTCTCGGCGAGGAAGCCCACGTGCCCGAGGTTCACGCCGACGATCGGTGCGCCGGTGCCGCGGACGAGCTCGGCCGCCCGGAGGATCGTGCCGTCGCCGCCGAGCACGACGACGATCTCGAGCTGGTCGGCCTGCACGTCGACGTCGAGGATGTCGACCTGCCCGACGGAGGCCTCGGCGCGACGGACGTCGGCGTACTCGTCGAACGGCATCACCGGGACGAGCCCGGCGTCGTGCAGGAGGTCGCAGACCTCGACCGCAGCATCGATGGAGTCCTGACGCCCCGTGTGGGAGACGAGCAGGATGTGGCGGTCGCTCATGCAGCCCCTTCAGTGAGTTCGGACGCCCGACCGATCCACGCTGTCGGGTTCCCCCATTCTGTCGGATCGCCACCGACACGACGCTGGAAGCGCGCGAGGTACTCGTGGTTGCCGTGCGTGCCGACGATCGGTGACGCGGCGAGGCCGGTCGTCCCGAGGCCCGCGTCCCACGCCGACCAGAGGACGTTCATGAGGGCGTCGTTGCGCAGCGCGGCGTCGCGGACGATGCCCTCGCGCACACCGCCACGACCGACCTCGAACTGGGGCTTCACCAGGAGGACGAAGTCGTCGGCGGGGACCGCCCCGGCGAGGACCGGCAGCACCAGGCGCAGCGAGATGAAGGAGAGGTCCCCGACGACCAGGCTGGTCTCCGGGGCCGCGGCGTCGAGGGCTGCGTACTCGTCGGCGGTGAGGGTGCGCGCGTTCAGCCCCTCGACGACCCGGACACGGGCGTCGATCGCCAACGAGGGATCGAGCTGCCCGTGGCCGACGTCGAGCGCGACCACCCGTCGGGCGCCGCGGTGCAGGAGGACCTGCGTGAAGCCCCCGGTGCTCGCGCCGACGTCGAGCACGACGCGGTCGGTGGGGTCCACGTCGAACGCGTCGAGGGCGTGCACGAGCTTCAGCGCCGCCCGCGAGACCCACTCGTCCTCGGTGTCGACGACGATCGGCGCCTGCGGGGACACCGGCGCGGACGGCTTCACCACGGGGCGGCCGTCCACCGTGACCCGGCCGGCCTGCACGAGCTTGGCTGCCGCGGTCCGCGAGCGGGCCAGACCACGGGCGGCCAGGAGGGCGTCGAGGCGGACCGGCTGCGACGCCTCGTCCGTCCGGGTGCCCGCGTCGGTGGAGGCCTGGTCGCGAGGCTCAGGCACGGTGGGCGCTCCCGCTCTCGAGGCGCGTCCGGAGTTCGTCGTGCAGTGCCGCGAAGGCGTCCGCGCGCTGTTCGAGCGGCAGCGCCTCGGCGGCGGCGGCGCGCGAGGCGACGCTGTCGGGTGCGTCGGCGGTCGCGTCCGCATCGGTCCCGGCGCGGGCGAACCCTGCGGTGTCAGGGGCGCCTGCGGAGTCGGGGGCGTCCGTGGTGTCGGGTCCGTGCGCGGGTCGCCTCGTCTCGGGACCACCCGCACGCTCGTCGTTCGACACGTCGGTCAGGCTACTCGCCGCCGTGGAGCACGGGGTCCACGTCGAGGCCGTAGATGGCCAACCCCGACTCCCAGATCAGGGTCGACCCCGCACGGAGCAGGTTGATGGGCGTCCCGCGGTCGAGGACCCGGACGACGTGCCCGTGCATCGCGACGGTGGCGTCGCCGACCGTGACGTAGCGCGTGCCGTCGTGGTCCTCGCGCCGCACGGTGACCGGGTACGGCTCGGACAACCCGCGGAGGTCCTCGAGCACGTAGGTCGGACGCGAGCGCTGGTCGGCGGCGAGGACCTGCTTCGCCTGGTCGATGCCCGTCAGCACGAGGACGCTGGGGATGCCCGCGTCGTTCGCACCCTTGATGTCGGTGTCGAGGCGGTCACCGATGAACAACGGCCGCTCGCCCCCGAACCGCGCGAGCGCAGCGTCGAAGATCGGGCGCTCGGGCTTCCCCGCCACCACCGGCATGCGGCCCACCGCCTGGTGGACGGCGGACACCAGCGTGCCGTTGCCGGGCGCGATGCCGCGTTCCACCGGGATCGACCAGTCCATGTTCGTCGCGACCCACGGGACGTCCGGGTCCGCGAGCGCGAACGACGCCTCGGCCAGGTGCGTCCACCCGAGGTCCGGCGAGAAGCCCTGGATGACGGCTGCGGGTGCGTCGTCGGCACTCGCCGTGACCGTGAAGCCGGCTTCCTCGACGATGCTCGTCAGCCCGAGCCCGCCGGTCACCAGGACGGTGGAACCGGCCGGCACGAGGGTCTCGAGCAGACGGACGCCTGCCTGGGACGAGGTCACGACGTCCTCCGGGCCGACGACCAAGCCGTACTGCTCGAGGTGCTCGGCGACGTCGACGGGTCGACGCGAGGCGTTGTTCGTGATGTAGCCGACCCGAGCGGACCGAGCAGCGAGGTTGAGCGCCTCGACCGCGTGCGGGATGGCGTTCCGACCGCGGTAGACGACACCGTCGAGGTCGGTGAGGACGACGTCCACACCGGCCGTCGGCGGCTCAGCCTGCTGCGGAGCCGTCGACGTCGCGGGGGTTGTCGTCGTCGATCTCGTCGATGTCGTCGTCGGGCTCGACGGGCTCCCCGAGCTGGGCGGTGTCGTCGAGGCCGTCGACACCGTGCTCGACGACGTCGGAGTCGGCTGCGACGTCGGCGACGGGCTCGTCGTGTCCTTCGACTTCTTCCTCGACCACATCAACTGTCTCCCATGCGTTCTCGTCCGCTGCGGCGGCGAGGGCCTCGGCAGCGCGGTCCACCCGCGCCCACCACTCGTCGGCCTCGTCCTGTCGCCCGAGCTCCTCGAGCGTCGCCGCGTAAGCACTGTAGAGCGCCGGCGACCACGTGTAGGCCGTGGTCGGGTCGAGCTGTGGAATCTCCAGCTCGCCCAGCGCGGCTGTGGGGTTGCCGAGGTCGAGCCGCGCACCGGACATCGCGATCGCGAGCTCCACCTGCACGGCCGGGTCGAGTGCAGCACGGTCGATCGACCGTCCGAGCTCGAGCGCGCGCTCAGGGCGTCCCAGCCCGCGCTCGCAGTCGACCATCATCGGCAGCTGGTCGTTCTTGCCCGAGATCCGTCGGTAGGTGCGGAGCTCGCGGAGCGCCGTGGCGAAGTCGCCGGTGCGGTACGCGGTGATGGCCGCGGTCTCGCGGACGACCGCCACGCGGCCGGCCCGACGCGCTGCACTGAGCGCGTGCTGGTTCGCGGTCTCGGGGTCCTCGTCGACGAGGAGTGCCGCCATGACCAGGTGCTTCGCGACCCAGTCAGCGTTCTCCTTGCTGAGGGTCTTCAGCTCGGCGCGTGCAGCCGGGTCCAGGTCGCGGGCCGAGACCTCGTCCGAGATCTCCGGGTCCTCGTGCCGCGGGCGGATCGACCGCGTGCCGTACGGGTCGCGATCCTCCCAGTCGTCACGCGCTGCCTCGCCGAACCGTGCACCGGCGTGCCGGTCACCGTCGCCGAAGCGCCGACGCTCGCCACCGCTGTCGCCGCCACGGTTCGGACGGTCGCTGCCGAAGGAACGACGCTCACCGTCACGCGGCGGACGACGATCGTCCCCTCCGAAGGAACGACGCTCACCATCACGCGCCGGACGACGGTCATCGCCACCGCGGAACGGACGGTCACCGCCGAAGGAACGACGCTCGCCGTCCCGCGCCGGACGACGGTCATCGCCACCACGGAACGGACGGTCACCATCACGCGGCGGACGACGGTCGTCACCACCACGGAACGGACGGTCACCATCACGCGGCGGACGACGGTCGTCACCACCACGGAACGGACGGTCACCATCACGCGGCGGACGACGGTCATCACCACCACGGAACGGACGGTCACCATCACGCGGCGGACGACGGTCATCACCACCACGGAACGGACGGTCACCGCCGGAGGGACGACGCTCGCCGTCACGCGCCGGACGACGGTCATCACCACCGCGCGCGGCACGGTCACCGCCGAAGGAGCGACGCTCACCATCACGCGCCGGACGACGATCGTCACCACCAGGGAACGGACGATCGCCTCGCGGCCCGTCACCGCGAGGGGGACGACCCGCGTCATCGCGATCGCCGCGCCACGCCGGTCGGGAGCCAGAGTCACGGAACGGACGGTCCCCGTCACGAGCGGGGCGGCCGACGTCGCGACGCTGGGGGCCTGTGTCCCCGCGCGGGCGCTCATCGCCCCGGCCACCGCGCTGCCCTTCGCGACGTTCGAAGTCCCGAGGCCCGGACGACCAACGGTCGCTTCGCGGTGCACCGCCGTCCCGACGTGGCTCCCGGTCGGATCGACCCTGGCGGTCGCCGTCGTTCCGTCGCTGCTCGTCGTCGTTCGCCACCGTTGCTCCTCGTCGCGTGCCCGAAGCTGTCCTCGGGCGATCGTCCGCTGTGTCGTTGTGTGTAGAGGCCGCACGAAGTCGGCACAGAAGCAAGTCCATCACGGACCGCTCGGCACGTCGAGTGCGGCGCAGAAACAGATGTGGCCACCGGCCTCCACGAGAACGAGGGTCTCCCCTGCGCGTTCTCGATGGAGGGCCGATGGCCACATCACTTACGTTGAGTCCGGCGGCGTCCTACTCTCCCACAAGGTCCCCCTTGCAGTACCATCGGCGCTGAGAGGCTTAGCTTCCGGGTTCGGAATGTGACCGGGCGTTTCCCTCTCGCTATGACCACCGGAACACTGTCGACCCGAAACGGATCAAACACTGTTCCTTCATGCTGGTTCAGCTGAAGTATTCAGTTTGATTCCCGATCGTCTGTCGGGAACCACAAAGTGGACGCGAGCCCCCACCACAAGGGTGGGGAAATATTTGTGTTGTCAAGTCTTCGGCTTATTAGTACCGGTCAGCTCCACGGGTCGTTAGTCCCCGCTTCCACATCCGGCCTATCAACCCAGTAGTCTGCTGGGAGCCTCTCACACTCAAGGTGCATGGAAATCTCATCTCGAAGACGGCTTCCCGCTTAGATGCTTTCAGCGGTTATCCGGTCCGAACGTAGCTAATCAGCGGTGCCCTTGGCAGAACAACTGACACACCAGAGGTTCGTCCATCCCGGTCCTCTCGTACTAGGGATAGATCTTCTCAAATTTCCAACGCGCGCAGCGGATAGGGACCGAACTGTCTCACGACGTTCTAAACCCAGCTCGCGTACCGCTTTAATGGGCGAACAGCCCAACCCTTGGGACCTACTCCAGCCCCAGGATGCGACGAGCCGACATCGAGGTGCCAAACCATGCCGTCGATATGGACTCTTGGGCAAGATCAGCCTGTTATCCCCGAGGTACCTTTTATCCGTTGAGCGACAGCGCTTCCACAAGCCACTGCCGGATCACTAGTCCCGACTTTCGTCCCTGCTCGACCTGTCAGTCTCACAGTCAAGCTCCCTTGTGCACTTACACTCGCCACCTGATTGCCAACCAGGTTGAGGGAACCTTTGGGCGCCTCCGTTACTCTTTGGGAGGCAACCGCCCCAGTTAAACTACCCATCAGGCACTGTCCATGAACCCGATCAGGGTCCTACGTTAGACATCCAAAGTGACCAGAGTGGTATTTCAACAATGACTCCACGAACACTAGCGTGCCCGCTTCACAGTCTCCCACCTATCCTACACAAGCCACTCCGAACACCAATACCAAACTGTAGTAAAGGTCACGGGGTCTTTCCGTCCTGCTGCGCGTAACGAGCATCTTTACTCGTAGTGCAATTTCGCCGAGTTCGCGGTTGAGGCTGGGAAGTCGTTACGCCATTCGTGCAGGTCGGAACTTACCCGACAAGGAATTTCGCTACCTTAGGATGGTTATAGTTACCACCGCCGTTTACTGGGGCTTAAATTCAGAGCTTCGCCCGAGGGCTAACCCTTCCTCTTAACCTTCCAGCACCGGGCAGGCGTCAGTCCGTATACATCGTCTTGCGACTTCGCACGGACCTGTGTTTTTAGTAAACAGTCGCTTCCCACTGGTCTCTGCGGCCTTCAACGCTCACGGAGCAAGTCCGGTCACGTGTCCGGCCCCCTTCTCCCGAAGTTACGGGGGCATTTTGCCGAGTTCCTTAACCACGATTATCTCGATCTCCTTGGTATTCTCTACCTGACCACCTGAGTCGGTTTCGGGTACGGGCGGCTGCAACCTCGCGTCGATGCTTTTCTCGGCAGCATAGGATCACTGATTTCCCCTTACGGGTACGCGTCGGATCTCAGGCGTACAGACGACGGATTTGCCTATCGTCAGCCCTACATCCTTACACCAGGTTCACCTTACGGATACCATCGCCTGGCTCAGCTACCTTCCTGCGTCACACCTGTTCATACGCTAGCCGCACCAGCATGGGGTCGAGCGTTAGACCGGACACCATCACCCCGAAGGGATCCGACGAACCGGGTTAGGACTCTTAGCACCACTGGATTAGCTTGGGCGGTTGTTCGCCGGTACGGGAATATCAACCCGTTGTCCATCGACTACGCCTGTCGGCCTCGCCTTAGGTCCCGACTTACCCAGGGCGGATTAACCTGGCCCTGGAACCCTTGGTCTTTCGGAGGACGGGTTTCTCACCCGTCTTTCGCTACTCATGCCTGCATTCTCACTCGTGTGGCGTCCACGGCTGGATTACTCCGCCGCTTCACTCGCCACACGACGCTCTCCTACCACTCCGCACGACTGAACCACGAAGGCTTGTCTGTGTGCGAAATCTACAACTTCGGCGGTGTGCTTGAGCCCCGTTACATTGTCGGCGCGGAATCACTTGACCAGTGAGCTATTACGCACTCTTTCAAGGGTGGCTGCTTCTAAGCCAACCTCCTGGTTGTCTGTGCAACTCCACATCCTTTCCCACTTAGCACACGCTTAGGGGCCTTAGTTGGTAGTCTGGGTTGTTTCCCTCTCGACGATGAAGCTTATCCCCCACCGTCTCACTGCTGCGCTCTCACTCACCGGCATTCGGAGTTTGGCTGACGTCAGTAACCTGTTGAGGCCCATCGGCCATCCAGTAGCTCTACCTCCGGCGAGAAACACGCAACGCTGCACCTAAATGCATTTCGGAGAGAACCAGCTATCACGAAGTTTGATTGGCCTTTCACCCCTATCCACAGCTCATCCCCTCCATTTTCAACTGAAGTGGGTTCGGTCCTCCACGACGTCTTACCGTCGCTTCAACCTGGCCATGGATAGATCACTTCGCTTCGGGTCTAGGACATGCGACTGAACCGCCCTATTCAGACTCGCTTTCGCTACGGCTGCCCCACACGGGTTAACCTCGCCACATATCACTAACTCGCAGGCTCATTCTTCAAAAGGCACGCCGTCACCCCTACTAAGGAGGCTCCGACGGTTTGTAAGCAAACGGTTTCAGGTACTATTTCACTCCCCTCCCGGGGTACTTTTCACCTTTCCCTCACGGTACTTGTCCGCTATCGGTCATCTGGGAGTATTTAGGCTTATCAGGTGGTTCTGACAGATTCACACGGGATTTCTCGGGCCCCGTGCTACTTGGGATACACATCCGGCCATAACACCATTTCGTCTACGGGGCTGGCACCCACTACGGCCCGGCTTTCAAACCGGTTCGACTATGATGCGCTGTAACCGCCCCAGTCCGGCAGAACTGAGTGACGTGTCCCACAACCCCGACCATGCAACGCCCGCCGGCTATCACACATGATCGGTTTAGCCTCATCCGCTTTCGCTCGCCACTACTCACGGAATCACATGTTGTTTTCTCTTCCTGTGGGTACTGAGATGTTTCACTTCCCCACGTTCCCTCTACCCGCCCTATATATTCAGGCGGGAGTCACCAGGTCACAAAAGCGCCTGGCGGGGTTTCCCCATTCGGAAATCCTCGGCTCACAGCTCGATTATCAGCTCCCCGAGGCTTATCGCAGATTTCTACGTCCTTCTTCGGCTCCAGATGCCAAGGCATCCACCGTTTGCTCTTAGAAACTTGACCACAAAGATTAAAATTGCGATCCAACGCCAACCACAACCACCAACCGAAGCCGGTGATCATGCGATGACGCGAATCTAAAGATGCTCGCGTCCACTGTGTAGTTCTCAACATACGATCGGCACCATCCTCCACCAACGCAACCGCGCCGGCATCACATGGCCCACTCGAAGAACCGCGTCCCCAGCACCACCCACACAGGGCAGCACCAGACGGCTCAACCCCCAACCACAACGGGCCGGGAAGCCTGGTCCCTCAGGACCCAACAACGTGCACCAGATGCTCACCACACCCCGACCCCTTCCAACCAACCGCGAACGATCGATGTACTGACGCCGAGAGCATGACTCCCACCTGCACTGTCAATGTTCCACCCATGAGCTACCCGTCGGACACGTTCGGTCCGAACCGGGCGCCTGGACCCACCCCACACCTGCATCTGCAGACACGAGACGAGCCAGATGCTCCTTAGAAAGGAGGTGATCCAGCCGCACCTTCCGGTACGGCTACCTTGTTACGACTTAGTCCTAATCACCGATCCCACCTTCGACGGCTCCTTCCACAAGGGTTAGGCCACCGGCTTCGGGTGTTACCGACTTTCATGACTTGACGGGCGGTGTGTACAAGGCCCGGGAACGTATTCACCGCAGCGTTGCTGATCTGCGATTACTAGCGACTCCGACTTCATGAGGTCGAGTTGCAGACCTCAATCCGAACTGAGACCGGCTTTTTGGGATTCGCTCCACCTTACGGTATCGCAGCCCTTTGTACCGGCCATTGTAGCATGCGTGAAGCCCAAGACATAAGGGGCATGATGATTTGACGTCATCCCCACCTTCCTCCGAGTTGACCCCGGCAGTCTCCTATGAGTCCCCGCCATAACGCGCTGGCAACATAGAACGAGGGTTGCGCTCGTTGCGGGACTTAACCCAACATCTCACGACACGAGCTGACGACAACCATGCACCACCTGTACACCGACCACAAGGGGGCGACCATCTCTGGCCGTTTCCGGTGTATGTCAAGCCTTGGTAAGGTTCTTCGCGTTGCATCGAATTAATCCGCATGCTCCGCCGCTTGTGCGGGCCCCCGTCAATTCCTTTGAGTTTTAGCCTTGCGGCCGTACTCCCCAGGCGGGGCGCTTAATGCGTTAGCTACGACACAGAAACCGTGGAAAGGTCCCTACATCTAGCGCCCAACGTTTACGGCATGGACTACCAGGGTATCTAATCCTGTTCGCTCCCCATGCTTTCGCTCCTCAGCGTCAGTTACGGCCCAGAGATCTGCCTTCGCCATCGGTGTTCCTCCTGATATCTGCGCATTCCACCGCTACACCAGGAATTCCAATCTCCCCTACCGCACTCTAGTCTGCCCGTACCCACTGCAAGCCCGAGGTTGAGCCTCGGGATTTCACAGCAGACGCGACAAACCGCCTACGAGCTCTTTACGCCCAATAATTCCGGACAACGCTTGCACCCTACGTATTACCGCGGCTGCTGGCACGTAGTTAGCCGGTGCTTTTTCTGCGGTACCGTCACTTTCGCTTCTTCCCTACTAAAAGAGGTTTACAACCCGAAGGCCGTCATCCCTCACGCGGCGTTGCTGCATCAGGCTTTCGCCCATTGTGCAATATTCCCCACTGCTGCCTCCCGTAGGAGTCTGGGCCGTGTCTCAGTCCCAGTGTGGCCGGTCACCCTCTCAGGCCGGCTACCCGTCGTCGCCTTGGTGAGCCATTACCTCACCAACAAGCTGATAGGCCGCGAGTCCATCCCCAACCAAAAAATCTTTCCACCACCAGACCATGCGGCCAGTAGTCCTATCCAGTATTAGACGTCGTTTCCAACGCTTATCCCAGAGTCAGGGGCAGGTTACTCACGTGTTACTCACCCGTTCGCCACTAATCACAGAAGCAAGCTCCTGATCATCGTTCGACTTGCATGTGTTAAGCACGCCGCCAGCGTTCGTCCTGAGCCAGGATCAAACTCTCCGTAAAAAAATTACAACCAACACCGAAGTGTCAGCGAGTTGAAACTGACTGTTGACTGTCCACTGGACAATCTTCAATCCAAAAGGAATTGTCTCCGACCCAACCAACCAAAAGGCCAGCCAGGCACGGGGTCAATAAATTGGCATTGACAATGTGCACGCTGTTGAGTTCTCAAGGACCAGACGCACCCACCACTCCACACCCATCAGGGCGCTTCACGAAGGAGCTGGTTCGTTGCCCGGGGAAGAACCGTGGCGGACAAGATCCCCAAGTCGATGACCTGGCGACCGTCCCGGCCGTTCCGTTCTCCGCCTCAGCGGCAACGAGGTACAACCTTACGCGGGACTGAGCAGCACCGCCAACCACGCCTACTCCCGGGCGTGTCGCGCTCTACGAGCAAGCCGGGCGTGACTGCGGATGACCTTCTGTTGCCCTGTGGCCCACGGCCCGGCTCACGGCTCACGGCTCACGGCTCACGGCTCACGGCTCACGGCTCACGGCTCACGGCTCACGGCTCACGGCTCACGGCTCACGGCTCACGGCTCACGGCTCACGGCTCACGGCTCACGGCTCACGGCTCACGGCTCACGGCGATGGTGCTCCCCGCCGGCCTCGTATGCAAGCGCCGGCGGCCTCGAGGGGAACCACCGCGATCAGCTCGAAGGCAGCTCGCCTCGACCTGTGGCCGAACAGGCGGAAGATGTTGCCGCGGCGACGAACGCCGCCCCGACCGCCCGTGCCACGGCACAGCTGACCCGTCGGGACCCCATCGCCGGAACACCCGCGAGAGAACGCAGCCGCATCATGCACTGGGCGCCCTGCCGGTCCCGACTCGTTCGGCGGCCGATGCAGCCCGAGCTTCTCGACCGGCCGACGCTCCACGCCGCCGAGTCGATGTACGCGCGATGTGAACGCTTGATGTGCGTCCCTCGTCACGGTGCATCGGTGCAGACCTGGACACGGCCCCGTCGCAAAGGTCGGCTCCAGCGTCCGAAGGCCCCAGCGACGGGTCCTTACCGTTCATCGGTTGCATTGGACACACCGCCACGGCGGTCGCCGCAATCCATCCCCGCCCGCCGGTCCTCGAGCGCCCGCCCGCAGCGGTTCTGACGAGCGCCTGCCCGATCTCGGTAGCACCCGACGAGGGAATGTCGCGATCGGGCGTCGTTCCCCGGCTTCTCGAGCGGCGGGTCCTGATCGAGATCCGATCAACGAGCCGCCGGCCGACTCCGGCCGCGCCCCGTGAAGGGTGGCGCCCTGCAGTGCTCGGGGCGTGGGCGGGCGCAGGGCAGGTTGACCGACCGGAACGTCCCCGACAGGCGCGACACCTCAGCAGGCGGAGGCGCACACGGCCGGCGCGCAAGGCCAGGCGCAGGTGCAGGTGCCGACAACCGTGCCATCGCAGGTGCGGGTGCGGGTACGGGTACGGGTACGGGTGCGACGCATGAAAGCCTCGAAACGCAGAAGATCCCTGGCCGTCATGGCCAGAGGTATCCCGGGTACGCAGAAGACGCCCGACCGTCACAGTCCGGGGTCCCCGGGAACGCAGAAAACCCCTGACCATGAATGGTCAGGGGTTCCCTGGTCGTACGTGAAGTTGAGTCCGGCGGCGTCCTACTCTCCCACAAGGTCCCCCTTGCAGTACCATCGGCGCTGAGAGGCTTAGCTTCCGGGTTCGGAATGTGACCGGGCGTTTCCCTCTCGCTATGACCACCGGAACACTGTCGACCCGAAACGGATCAAACACTGTTCCTTCATGCTGGTTCAGTCTGAAGTATTCAGTTTGATTCCCGATCGTCTGTCGGGAACCACAAAGTGGACGCGAGCCCCCACCACAAGGGTAGGGAAATAATTGTGTTGTCAAGTCTTCGGCTTATTAGTACCGGTCAGCTCCACGGGTCGTTAGTCCCCGCTTCCACATCCGGCCTATCAACCCAGTAGTCTGCTGGGAGCCTCTCACACTCAAGGTGCATGGAAATCTCATCTCGAAGACGGCTTCCCGCTTAGATGCTTTCAGCGGTTATCCGGTCCGAACGTAGCTAATCAGCGGTGCCCTTGGCAGAACAACTGACACACCAGAGGTTCGTCCATCCCGGTCCTCTCGTACTAGGGATAGATCTTCTCAAATTTCCAACGCGCGCAGCGGATAGGGACCGAACTGTCTCACGACGTTCTAAACCCAGCTCGCGTACCGCTTTAATGGGCGAACAGCCCAACCCTTGGGACCTACTCCAGCCCCAGGATGCGACGAGCCGACATCGAGGTGCCAAACCATGCCGTCGATATGGACTCTTGGGCAAGATCAGCCTGTTATCCCCGAGGTACCTTTTATCCGTTGAGCGACAGCGCTTCCACAAGCCACTGCCGGATCACTAGTCCCGACTTTCGTCCCTGCTCGACCTGTCAGTCTCACAGTCAAGCTCCCTTGTGCACTTACACTCGCCACCTGATTGCCAACCAGGTTGAGGGAACCTTTGGGCGCCTCCGTTACTCTTTGGGAGGCAACCGCCCCAGTTAAACTACCCATCAGGCACTGTCCATGAACCCGATCAGGGTCCTACGTTAGACATCCAAAGTGACCAGAGTGGTATTTCAACAATGACTCCACGAACACTAGCGTGCCCGCTTCACAGTCTCCCACCTATCCTACACAAGCCACTCCGAACACCAATACCAAACTGTAGTAAAGGTCACGGGGTCTTTCCGTCCTGCTGCGCGTAACGAGCATCTTTACTCGTAGTGCAATTTCGCCGAGTTCGCGGTTGAGACAGCTGGGAAGTCGTTACGCCATTCGTGCAGGTCGGAACTTACCCGACAAGGAATTTCGCTACCTTAGGATGGTTATAGTTACCACCGCCGTTTACTGGGGCTTAAATTCAGAGCTTCGCCCGAGGGCTAACCCTTCCTCTTAACCTTCCAGCACCGGGCAGGCGTCAGTCCGTATACATCGTCTTGCGACTTCGCACGGACCTGTGTTTTTAGTAAACAGTCGCTTCCCACTGGTCTCTGCGGCCTTCAACGCTCACGGAGCAAGTCCGGTCACGTGTCCGGCCCCCCTTCTCCCGAAGTTACGGGGGCATTTTGCCGAGTTCCTTAACCACGATTATCTCGATCTCCTTGGTATTCTCTACCTGACCACCTGAGTCGGTTTCGGGTACGGGCGGCTGCAACCTCGCGTCGATGCTTTTCTCGGCAGCATAGGATCACTGATTTCCCCTTACGGGTACGCGTCGGATCTCAGGCGTACAGACGACGGATTTGCCTATCGTCAGCCCTACATCCTTACACCAGGTTCACCTTACGGATACCATCGCCTGGCTCAGCTACCTTCCTGCGTCACACCTGTTCATACGCTAGCCGCACCAGCATGGGGTCGAGCGTTAGACCGGACACCATCACCCCGAAGGGATCCGACGAACCGGGTTAGGACTCTTAGCACCACTGGATTAGCTTGGGCGGTTGTTCGCCGGTACGGGAATATCAACCCGTTGTCCATCGACTACGCCTGTCGGCCTCGCCTTAGGTCCCGACTTACCCAGGGCGGATTAACCTGGCCCTGGAACCCTTGGTCTTTCGGAGGACGGGTTTCTCACCCGTCTTTCGCTACTCATGCCTGCATTCTCACTCGTGTGGCGTCCACGGCTGGATTACTCCGCCGCTTCACTCGCCACACGACGCTCTCCTACCACTCCGCACGACTGAACCACGAAGGCTTGTCTGTGTGCGAAATCTACAACTTCGGCGGTGTGCTTGAGCCCCGTTACATTGTCGGCGCGGAATCACTTGACCAGTGAGCTATTACGCACTCTTTCAAGGGTGGCTGCTTCTAAGCCAACCTCCTGGTTGTCTGTGCAACTCCACATCCTTTCCCACTTAGCACACGCTTAGGGGCCTTAGTTGGTAGTCTGGGTTGTTTCCCTCTCGACGATGAAGCTTATCCCCCACCGTCTCACTGCTGCGCTCTCACTCACCGGCATTCGGAGTTTGGCTGACGTCAGTAACCTGTTGAGGCCCATCGGCCATCCAGTAGCTCTACCTCCGGCGAGAAACACGCAACGCTGCACCTAAATGCATTTCGGAGAGAACCAGCTATCACGAAGTTTGATTGGCCTTTCACCCCTATCCACAGCTCATCCCCTCCATTTTCAACTGAAGTGGGTTCGGTCCTCCACGACGTCTTACCGTCGCTTCAACCTGGCCATGGATAGATCACTTCGCTTCGGGTCTAGGACATGCGACTGAACCGCCCTATTCAGACTCGCTTTCGCTACGGCTGCCCCACACGGGTTAACCTCGCCACATATCACTAACTCGCAGGCTCATTCTTCAAAAGGCACGCCGTCACCCCTACTAAGGAGGCTCCGACGGTTTGTAAGCAAACGGTTTCAGGTACTATTTCACTCCCCTCCCGGGGTACTTTTCACCTTTCCCTCACGGTACTTGTCCGCTATCGGTCATCTGGGAGTATTTAGGCTTATCAGGTGGTTCTGACAGATTCACACGGGATTTCTCGGGCCCCGTGCTACTTGGGATACACATCCGGCCATAACACCATTTCGTCTACGGGGCTGGCACCCACTACGGCCCGGCTTTCAAACCGGTTCGACTATGATGCGCTGTAACCGCCCCAGTCCGGCAGAACTGAGTGACGTGTCCCACAACCCCGACCATGCAACGCCCGCCGGCTATCACACATGATCGGTTTAGCCTCATCCGCTTTCGCTCGCCACTACTCACGGAATCACATGTTGTTTTCTCTTCCTGTGGGTACTGAGATGTTTCACTTCCCCACGTTCCCTCTACCCGCCCTATATATTCAGGCGGGAGTCACCAGGTCACAAAAGCGCCTGGCGGGGTTTCCCCATTCGGAAATCCTCGGCTCACAGCTCGATTATCAGCTCCCCGAGGCTTATCGCAGATTTCTACGTCCTTCTTCGGCTCCAGATGCCAAGGCATCCACCGTTTGCTCTTAGAAACTTGACCACAAAGATTAAAATTGCGATCCAACGCCAACCACAACCACCAACCGAAGCCGGTGATCATGCGATGACGCGAATCTAAAGATGCTCGCGTCCACTGTGTAGTTCTCAACATACGATCGGCACCATCCTCCACCAACGCAACCGCGCCGGCATCACATGGCCCACTCGAAGAACCGCGTCCCCAGCACCACCCACACAGGGCAGCACCAGACGGCTCAACCCCCAACCACAACGGGCCGGGAAGCCTGGTCCCTCAGGACCCAACAACGTGCACCAGATGCTCACCACACCCCGACCCCTTCCAACCAACCGCGAACGATCGATGTACTGACGCCGAGAGCATGACTCCCACCTGCACTGTCAATGTTCCACCCATGAGCTACCCGTCGGACACGTTCGGTCCGAACCGGGCGCCTGGACCCACCCCACACCTGCATCTGCAGACACGAGACGAGCCAGATGCTCCTTAGAAAGGAGGTGATCCAGCCGCACCTTCCGGTACGGCTACCTTGTTACGACTTAGTCCTAATCACCGATCCCACCTTCGACGGCTCCTTCCACAAGGGTTAGGCCACCGGCTTCGGGTGTTACCGACTTTCATGACTTGACGGGCGGTGTGTACAAGGCCCGGGAACGTATTCACCGCAGCGTTGCTGATCTGCGATTACTAGCGACTCCGACTTCATGAGGTCGAGTTGCAGACCTCAATCCGAACTGAGACCGGCTTTTTGGGATTCGCTCCACCTTACGGTATCGCAGCCCTTTGTACCGGCCATTGTAGCATGCGTGAAGCCCAAGACATAAGGGGCATGATGATTTGACGTCATCCCCACCTTCCTCCGAGTTGACCCCGGCAGTCTCCTATGAGTCCCCGCCATAACGCGCTGGCAACATAGAACGAGGGTTGCGCTCGTTGCGGGACTTAACCCAACATCTCACGACACGAGCTGACGACAACCATGCACCACCTGTACACCGACCACAAGGGGGCGACCATCTCTGGCCGTTTCCGGTGTATGTCAAGCCTTGGTAAGGTTCTTCGCGTTGCATCGAATTAATCCGCATGCTCCGCCGCTTGTGCGGGCCCCCGTCAATTCCTTTGAGTTTTAGCCTTGCGGCCGTACTCCCCAGGCGGGGCGCTTAATGCGTTAGCTACGACACAGAAACCGTGGAAAGGTCCCTACATCTAGCGCCCAACGTTTACGGCATGGACTACCAGGGTATCTAATCCTGTTCGCTCCCCATGCTTTCGCTCCTCAGCGTCAGTTACGGCCCAGAGATCTGCCTTCGCCATCGGTGTTCCTCCTGATATCTGCGCATTCCACCGCTACACCAGGAATTCCAATCTCCCCTACCGCACTCTAGTCTGCCCGTACCCACTGCAAGCCCGAGGTTGAGCCTCGGGATTTCACAGCAGACGCGACAAACCGCCTACGAGCTCTTTACGCCCAATAATTCCGGACAACGCTTGCACCCTACGTATTACCGCGGCTGCTGGCACGTAGTTAGCCGGTGCTTTTTCTGCAGGTACCGTCACTTTCGCTTCTTCCCTACTAAAAGAGGTTTACAACCCGAAGGCCGTCATCCCTCACGCGGCGTTGCTGCATCAGGCTTTCGCCCATTGTGCAATATTCCCCACTGCTGCCTCCCGTAGGAGTCTGGGCCGTGTCTCAGTCCCAGTGTGGCCGGTCACCCTCTCAGGCCGGCTACCCGTCGTCGCCTTGGTGAGCCATTACCTCACCAACAAGCTGATAGGCCGCGAGTCCATCCCCAACCAAAAAATCTTTCCACCACCAGACCATGCGGCCAGTAGTCCTATCCAGTATTAGACGTCGTTTCCAACGCTTATCCCAGAGTCAGGGGCAGGTTACTCACGTGTTACTCACCCGTTCGCCACTAATCACAGAAGCAAGCTCCTGATCATCGTTCGACTTGCATGTGTTAAGCACGCCGCCAGCGTTCGTCCTGAGCCAGGATCAAACTCTCCGTAAAAAAATTACAACCAACACCGAAGTGTCAGCGAGTTGAAACTGACTGTTGACTGTCCACTGGACAATCTTCAATCCAAAAGGAATTGTCTCCGACCCAACCAACCAAAAGGCCAGCCAGGCACGGGGTCAATAAATTGGCATTGACAATGTGCACGCTGTTGAGTTCTCAAGGACCAGACGCACCCACCGCTCGACCCGGTCGAACCGGATTCCGCCAGGGGGGCTTGTGTACTTGGTTGCCACCGGCAACGCGTCGGACCGAGGTCCTGTGGCTCATCCCGTAGGAGAGGGCCGGTGGAGTAGTCATCCTAGGCGTCGGAGCGAACGAGTGCAAGACCCGATCTGAACTCCAGTGGAGGATGGCCCCCACTTGAGGCCGGCAGGCTCTGGGCTCTCGCTCCAGCCGCTCCGCCGCACCTTTGGGGTGACGAGAGGAAACTATACGCAGCGTTCGGAGGCCTGGCCAACACCGGCCCCATCCCGGGCGTGTCGCACTGTGCAACACCGGGGGCGCCCGGGACCGCGATCCCGAGCGCCCCCGGACGCGACGACGCCCGGCGCCCCTCGTCGGAGAGCCGGGCGTCCGCAGGAACGCAGTACCTCAGGACCTCAGGACCTCGGGACTGCAGGGCCGCAGGGCCGCAGGGCCGCAGGTCAGCCGATCGTCACACCGGCGAGGGTCTTCTTGCCACGGCGGAGCACCACGACACCGGCCGGCAGCGCGAGCGCACCGATGGTCGCGGTCGCATCGGTCGCACGGACGTTGTTCACCGAGACCCCGCCCTGGTCGATCGCCCGCCGGGCCTCCCCCAGCGACTTCACGAGCCCGGTCTCGACCAGGGCGCGCGCGACGTCGACGTCTCCGCCCAGCACGACCGAGCCCGGGAGCTCGGCGATGGCCGACCGCAGGGTGCGGTCGTCGAGTGCGCCGAGGTCGCCGTTGCCGAAGAGCGCGGCCGACGCATCGATCGCCGCCCGTGCCGCAGCGGCGCCGTGGACGGTCGTCGTCACGTCGAGCGCGAGCGTCCGCTGCGCTTCGCGACGGAACGGTTCGTCCGCGACGGCCCGCTCCAGGCGCGCGATCTCGTCCCGGGTCAGGAAGGTGAACTCCCGCAGTCGCGCGACGACGTCGGCGTCCGACGTGTTGAGCCAGAACTGGTAGAAGGCGTACGGCGAGGTCATCTCCGGGTCGAGCCAGATCGCGTTGCCCTCGCTCTTGCCGAACTTCGTGCCGTCGGAGTTGGTGATGAGCGGGGTCCCGAAGGCGTGTACCGACGCCCCCTCGGACCGCCGGATCAGCTCGGTCCCGCTCGTCAGGTTGCCCCACTGGTCGGACCCGCCGGTCTGCAGGGTGCAGCCGTACTGCCGGTAGAGCTCGCGGAAGTCCAGCCCCTGCAGGATCTGGTAGCTGAACTCGGTGTAGCTGATCCCGGCGTCGGACTGCAGCCGCGCGGCGACGGCGTCCTTCTTGAGCATGCTGTTGACGCGGAAGTACTTGCCGACCTCCCGCAGGAAGTCGATCGCCGAGAGCGGCGAGGTCCAGTCGAGGTTGTTCACCAGACGGACCGCGTTGTCGCCCTCGGGGCTGAGGAACCGGGACACCTGCCCCTGGAGGCGGGTGACCCACTCGGTCACCGTCTCGCGCGTGTTCAGGGTGCGCTCGGCCGTGGGTCGCGGATCGCCGATGAGACCGGTCGAGCCCCCGACGAGGGCGAGCGGCTTGTGGCCAGCCAGCTGGAGTCGCCGCATGGTGAGCAGCTGCAGCAGGTTGCCGCAGTGCAGGGACGGAGCCGTGGGGTCGAAGCCGCAGTAGTACGTGACCGGCTCGCCGTCGAGGGCCTCCTGGAGTGCCGTCTCGTCGGTGGAGACGTGCACCAGACCGCGCCAGCGCAGTTCGTCCCACACCGAGGCGAAGGTGGGGTCGTTCTGCTGGCGTGTCAGGACATCGTGATCGGTAGCGCTGGACACACCACGATCGTAGCGGCGCCTCCGCGCCGACGGCGCCGGTCGGGAGGCCCGCCCCACCCACCCACGGGTGGATCACCTGGTCCGGCGGGGACTCCGTCGTCCGGAGGGGGACGTCGGCTCGCCTCAGTCGACGGCGCACTTGTGCCGTCGGTACGACGAGACGGTCGGGTCGCCCGTGAGCCACCAGCGCCACGGGAAGGACGCGCCGCCGGCGGTGCCGCCGACGCCGACGCGCGGTCCCCGCGAGATGCGGCGCACGCCCGGCCGCACGTCCTCGGACAGGAGCTCATCGACCACCGCAGCCGGCGGGGCGGCGGCGAGCCGCGCCTCCAGGCCGGGTGCCAGGGTGAGCACGTACGGGCCGGACCCGTCGAGCAGCGACGTCCCGTCGTCGGTGCCGAGCACCGCGCCGAGTGCCTGGCCGAGGTTGCCGGGGCCCCGTGCGAGTGCGGCGCTCGGCACACCGTCTCCGCGCCGTTCCCGGGCGACGGGTCCACCGTCGACGACCTCCGCGGCACGGAGGAGCGAGCCGGACGAGGTGCCCTCGGCGGCGCTCACCACGTTGACGCAGGTGTGGATGCCGTACGAGCGGTAGGCGTACAGGGTGCCCGGGCGTCCGAACAGGTGGCGGTTGCGCTCGGTCATGCCCCGGTGCCCGTGCGAACCGGGGTCGGTCGGGCCCCAGTACGCCTCGACCTCGGTGATGCGCAGCGTCACGCCCTTGCCGGCGATGGTCGCGCCGAGCAGCCCCGGTGCCGAGGTCGGTGCCGGGAGCTCGAGCAGGGAGCGGAGTGCTGCGGTCGCCGCGGTCCCTCCGGCCGTGGCGTCCGCCGCGTCCTCCCGGCCTTCCGCGCCTTCCGCGCTCGTCGCGCTCATCGCGCGAACGGTGCTCCGGCGGCGAGCGTGCGGACGCGGGCGGTGAGCGACGCGAGCTGCTCGGCGACGCGGTCCGGCGCGGTACCGCCGACACCGGCGCGCGAGGACACGCTGCCCTCGATCGTGAGCACGCCGCGCACCGCCGGGGTGAGGTGCTCCGACACGGCGCGGTACTCGTCGTCGGTGGGGGCGTCGAGCTCGATGCCGCGCTCCTCGCAGTACCGGACGAGTGCGCCGGAGACCTCGTGCGCGTCGCGGAACGGCACGCCCTCGCGGACGAGCCACTCGGCGACGTCCGTCGCGAGCGAGAAGCCCTGGGGGGCGAGCTCCGCCATCCGGTCGGTGTCGAAGGTCAGCGTCGCGACCATGCCGGTGAACGCGGGCAGCAGGACCTCGAGCTGGGCGACCGAGTCGAAGACCGGCTCCTTGTCCTCCTGCAGGTCGCGGTTGTAGGCGAGCGGCAGGCCCTTCAGGGTGGCGAGCAGGCCGGTCAGGTTGCCGATGAGCCGGCCCGACTTGCCGCGCGCGAGCTCCGCGATGTCCGGGTTCTTCTTCTGCGGCATGATGCTCGAGCCGGTCGAGAACGCGTCGTGGAGGCGGACGAAGCCGAACTCCTTCGTGTTCCAGAGGATGACCTCCTCGGCCAGGCGGGACACGTCGATCCCGACCTGCGCGAGCACGAAGGCGAACTCGGCGACCACGTCGCGAGCAGCGGTCGCGTCGATCGAGTTGTCCGCCGGCCGGGCGAAGCCGAGCTCGTGGGCGATCGCCGCGGGGTCGAGTCCGAGCGAGCTCCCCGCGAGGGCACCGGCACCGTACGGGCTCACGCTCGCCCGGTCCGCCCAGTCGCGGAGGCGCTCGAGGTCGCGGACGAGGGGCCAGGCGTGCGCGAGGAGGTGGTGCGCGAGGAGCACCGGCTGCGCGTGCTGCAGGTGCGTGCGGCCCGGCATGATCGCCGTCGGGTGCTCGCTGGCCTGCTGCGAGATCGCGTCGACGAGGTCGATCACCATGTGGCCGATGCGGCGCGCGTGGTCGAGCATGTGCATCCGGCCGAGGGTCGCGATCTGGTCGTTCCGGCTGCGCCCGGCGCGGAGCTTGCCGCCGAGGGCCGGACCGACGTCGGCGATGAGCAGCCGTTCGAGGGCGCCGTGCACGTCCTCGTCGGACGGGTCGGGCTGGAGGGTGCCGTCGGCGTGCGCCTCGGCCAGGCGGTCGAGCCCGGCGAGCATGCGGTCGAGCTCGTCGACGGTGAGGTACCCCGCACGCTGCAGGGCCCGCGCGTGGGCACGCGACCCGGCGATGTCGTACGGCGCGAGCTGCCAGTCGAAGTGCGTGGACCGCGAGAGTGCCGCGAGCTCGGCGCTCGGGCCGTCGGCGAAGCGGCCGCCCCAGAGGGCGCCGGTGTTGGTGGCGTCGGTCTTGGTGTGCTGGTCAGCGTCGCTCATGTCGTCCTGCGTCGTTCGTGGGTGGCGGATCGTGCGTGGTGCGGTCGGTCGTGCGTGGTGCGGTCGGTCGTGCGTGGTGCGGTCGGTCGTGCGGGTGGTCGTGCGTCCTGCTGTTGGTCGTGCGGGTGGTCGTGCGTCCTGCTTGTTGCTGGCGGGGGGCGTCGCTCAGTTCGCGCGGTCGCGGCGGGCGGCGGTCCGGCCCGGTCGGGACCAGGCCTCAGCCAGCGTGGGCGGGCCACCGTCGGTCGGACCCGCGAGCTCGTAGTCGTACAGGCTCTGGTCGGACCGGCGCCCGGTGACGGCCGCGGTCCCGCCGTGCAGGCGGAGTCGGACGTCTCCGGAGACGTGCTGCTGGGTGTGCTCGACGAACGCGTCGGCCGCGCGGCGCAGACCCGAGGCCCACCGTCCGTCACCGACGCACGCGGCCCACTCGCGGTCCAGGACCTGCTTGGTCCGCAGCAGGTCGCGCTCGAGGGTCAGGCGTTCGAGGTCGGCGTGGGCCGTCACGAGCGCGGTCGCCCCCGGGGTCTCGGTGACCCGGCGGACCTTCCGGCCGTCGACGAGGTCGGCCACGACGTCGTGCCGGCCGATGCCGTGCCGTCCGGCGAGGGCGTCGAGCTCCTGCAGCAGGCGCACCACGGGGAACCGCTGCCCGTCGAGCGCGACCGGGACGCCGTGCTCGAAGGTGACGAGGACCTCGTCCGGCTCCGCGCCGGGCTCCGGGTCCTGGGTGCGGGCCCAGTCGCCGCCGGCCGGTCCCGCCCAGGGGTCGTCGAGGTCCCGCGCGGACACGACGCGACCCCAGAGGTCCTGCTCGCCGGGTGCCACCGGGGCCGCGTCGAGGGACTCGACGCGGAGGTCCGGGTCGAGTGCACCGACCGTCGCGACCAGGGCCACGTCGTCCGGTGTCGAGGTCGCGTGCGCGACCGCCGACGCACCGAGCCGCCGTGCCGTGGACACGAGGTGCGACGCCACGAGCGGCCGACGCAGCCCGGGCACGAGCGCGTGCTGCGCGCAGCTGGCGTTCGCGCGGACCGCCGGGACGACGTACTGCTCGGCGAACTCGGCCTTGGCGTCGACGACGAGGGCGTCGACCGCGCCGGCAGCCCGTGCCCGCTCGCGGACAGCCGCGACCTCGCGCCCGCGGCCACCGACGTCGACCACGAGCGCGACGACCTCGTGCCGGGCGAACTGCGCCACGGCGGCGGTCGGGTCGACGCCGGCGGACGCCGCCACGACGATGCGGTCTGCCACGGTGCTCCCTCGGGTGCGGTGTCGGTGCGGTCGGGTGCGGGTCAGACGGCGGGGGCGGTCGCGGTCGCGCTGGTGACGCTCGCCGGGGCGCCGGTCGCGCTCGCTGCGAGCAGCCAGGCGAGCAGTGCCTTCTGCGCGTGCAGACGGTTCTCCGCCTCGTCCCAGATGATGCTGCGGGGCCCGTCGATGACCTCGGCGGTGACCTCGTACCCGCGGTCGGCCGGCAGGCAGTGCATGAAGACCGCGTCGTCGACGGCGTGCGCCATCATCGCGTCGTCGACGCGGTACCCGGCGAAGGTCTCGAGGCGCGACTGCTTCTCGTCCTCCTTGCCCATCGACACCCACGTGTCGGTGACGACCACGTCGGCGCCGGCCACGGCGGCGACCGGGTCGGTCACGACGAGCACCGAACCGCCCGTCTCGGCGGCACGACGTTCGGCGTCCGCGACCACCTGGGGGGACGGGCTGAACGCCGCCGGGGCCGCCACGCGGACGTGCATGCCCGCGGTCGCCCCGGCGAGCAGGTACGACTGCGCCATGTTGCTCGCGCCGTCACCGACGAACGCCACGGTCTGCCCGGCCAGCTCGCCGCGGTGCTCGCGGATCGTCAGCAGGTCGGCCAGGAGCTGGCACGGGTGGAAGTCGTCGGACAGGGCGTTGACGACGGGCACGCGGGTGTCGGCGGCCATCTCCTCGAGGCCGGACTGGGCGTACGTGCGCCACACGATCGCGGAGACCATGCGCTCGAGCACCCGGGCCGTGTCGGACGGGGTCTCCTTGCCGCCGAGCTGGCTGTTCGCCGTCGTGATGACGAGCGGACTACCGCCGAGGTCCGAGATGCCGACGTGGAAGGACACCCGGGTGCGGGTGGACGACTTGTCGAAGATCACGGCGACGGACTGCGGGCCGGCGAGGGGCTTCTCACCCCAGCGGTCGCGCTTCATCTGCTCGGCGAGGTCGAGGATCGCGGACTGCTCGGCCTGCGTGAGGTCGTCGTCGCGGAGGAGGTGGCGGGTCATGCGGTCTGCTCCTGGGCGGCGACTGCCGCGAGGCTCTGGCCGAGGATCGTCACGAACTCGTCGATCTCGGCATCGGACACGATGAGCGGCGGCGCGATGCGCAGGCTCGACTCGTTGGGGGCGTTGATGATGAGGCCCCGCTCGAGCGCCGCGGCGTTCACCGCGGGGCCGACCGGAGCGGAGAGGCCGACGCCGATGAGCAGGCCCGTACCGCGGACCTCCTCGACGAGGGGCGATCCGAGGCTCGCGATGCCCGCGCGGATCCGCTCGCCCTTCGTGACCGCGCCGGCCACGAGGTCGGCGCGCTCGATCTCGGCGAGGACGGCGTTCGCCACGCGGGTCCCGAGCGGGTTGCCGCCGAAGGTCGACCCGTGCTGGCCGGCCGAGAACAGCTCCGAGGCCCAGCCGAAGGTCACGAGCGCGCCGATCGGGAAGCCGCCGGCGATGCCCTTGGCGATGGTCACCGCGTCGGGCGTGAAGCCGTGGCCCTGGAACGTGAACCAGTTGCCCGTACGTCCGACGCCGGTCTGGATCTCGTCGAGGACGAACAGCGCGCCGTGCTCCTCGGTCAGCCGACGCGCGGCGAGCAGGAAGCCCTCGGGCAGGTCGACGACGCCGGCCTCGCCCTTGATCGGTTCGACGATGAGGGCGGCCACGGTGTCGTCGATCGCGGCCTCGAGCGCCTCGACGGTCGAGTCGATGTGCTCGACCCCGGGGACCATGGGCAGGAAGTCCTGCTGCAGCGCGGGCTTGCCGGTGAGGGCGAGCGCTCCCATCGTGCGGCCGTGGAAGCCCTGCTTCAGCGCGAGGATGCGGGTCTTGCGGCCGTCCGCCCCGCGGTTGAGCCGCGCGAGCTTGAACGCGGCCTCGTTCGCCTCGGCGCCGGAGTTGCCGAAGTACACGCGGCCGGCCTCACCCGCGCCGGTGATGCGCTTCAGCCGCTCGGCGAGTTCGAGCTGCGGGGGCGTCGCGAAGTAGTTCGAGACGTGCACGAGCTTCGCGGCCTGGTCGGCGACGGCCTCGACGAGTGCGGGGTGGGCGTGCCCGAGGGAGTTCACGGCGATCCCGGCGAGGAAGTCGAGGTACTCGTTGCCCTCGACGTCCCAGACGCGGCAGCCCTGGCCACGCTCGAGCATGATCTTCGGCGGGGTCAGGGATCGCATGAGCGACGCCCCGAACCGGTCGTTCCAGGTCTCGGTCTGCGTCTCGGTGCTCACTGCTCGTGCCCTTCCTGTGCGGTGTCCGTGGTGGTCGCGCTCGTGCCGGCTGCCGGGGCGCCGGTGGCGGTGCGTGCTGCGTGTCGCCCCGGGTCCGCGGCGGACTCGGGGACACGTCGGCCGACCTCGGCGTGGGTGTTCTGGTTCTCGGTCCGGCGGCTCGGGTCCGGGATGACCTCGGTGCCGGCACCGCGCAGCGTGAAGACCTCGAGGAGGATCGAGTGCGGGATCCGACCGTCGATGATCGTCGCGCCGCCGACCCCGCCCACCACGGCGTCGAGGCACGCGGTCATCTTCGGGATCATGCCGGACTCGAGGCTCGGCAGGAGTTCCCGGAGTTCGTCGACCGCGATGAGGTCGATGATCGAGTCGCGGTCCGGCCAGTTGCGGTACAGCCCCGGCACGTCGGTCAGCATCATGAGCTTCGCGGCGCCGAGGGCGATCGCGAGCGCACCGGCCGCGGCGTCGGCGTTGACGTTCAGCGCCTGGTCGGGGTGGGCGTCGTCGATCGCGATGCTCGAGACGACGGGGATGCGCCCGGACTCGATCGCGGCGAGCACGCCCGACGGGTCGACGTGCGTGATGTCCCCGACGTGGCCGAGGTCGAAGTGCTCGCCGTCGACGACGACGCCCTTCTTCTCGCCGGTGAAGAGCGAGCCGCCGTCACCGAAGACCCCGACGGCCAGGCCGTCGCCGTGTTCGTTCACGAGGTCGACGATCTCGCGGTTGACCTCGCCGGCGAGCACGTCGCGGACGACCGTGATCGCCTCGGTCGTCGTGACGCGGTACCCGCCGCGGAACTCGGACTCGATGCCCTGTTCCTTGAGCGCCGCGGAGATCTGCGGACCGCCGCCGTGCACGACGACCGGGTGCAGCCCGGCGTACCGCAGGTAGACCATGTCCTCGGCGAACGCGCGCTTGAGGTCGTCGTTCACCATGGCGTTGCCGCCGAACTTCACGACGACGGTCTTGCCCGAGAACCGCTTCAGCCACGGCAGGGACTCGATGAGCGTCGCGGCCTTGACGGCGGCGAGCTCGTGGGCTTCTTCCTTGGTCTGTCCGGTGGTCATCAGCTGGAGTACGCGCTGTTCTCGTGGACGTAGTCGTGCGTCAGGTCGTTCGTCAGGATCGTCGCGGCGTGCGGGCCGACGCCGAGCTCGATGAGCACGTGGCAGTCCCGCGGCGTCAGGTCGACCTCGTCGACGGGCCGGTCCGGCGCGCCGGCGTGGCAGACCCGGACGCCGTTCATCGAGACGTCGACCGCGTACGGGTCGAACGCGGCGTCGGTCGTGCCGATCGCGGCGAGCACGCGGCCCCAGTTCGGGTCGTTGCCGAACACGGCGGCCTTGAAGAGGTTGTTCCGGGCGACGCTGCGCCCGACCGTCACGGCGTCGTCCTCGGACACGGCGCCCGTGACCTCGATCGTGATGTCGTGGCTCGCACCCTCGGCGTCCTGCTGCAGCTGCCGCGCCAGGTCGGCGCAGACGGCGGTCAGGGCTTCCTGGAAGTCGCCGACCTCGGGCGTCACGCCCGAGGCGCCGGAGGACATCAGGACGACGGTGTCGTTCGTCGACATGCAGCCGTCCGAGTCGACGCGGTCGAAGGTCACGCGGGTCGCCGCGCGGAGCGCCTGGTCGAGCTCGTCGGCGCTCTGCACCGCGTCCGTGGTGATGACGACGAGCATGGTGGCGAGCCCCGGCGCGAGCATGCCGGCGCCCTTCGCCATCCCGCCGACGGTCCAGCCGTCCTCGGTCACCGCGGACTGCTTGGCCCGCGTGTCCGTCGTCATGATCGCCGCGGCCGCGTCGGGACCGCCGTCCGTCGAGAGCGCTGCGGCGGTCAGGTCCACGCCGCGCAGCACGCCGTCGCGGAAGGTCTGGTCACCGCGACCGATGAGCCCGGTCGAGCAGACGACCACGTCGCCCGCACCGACGTCGAGGGCGTCGGCGACGGCCTCGGCGGTCAGGTGCGTGGTCTGGAAGCCGAAGGGGCCGGTGAAGCAGTTCGCGCCGCCCGAGTTGAGGAACACGGCGCGCGCGACGCCGTCGCCGACGACCTGGCGCGACCAGATCACCGGGTGTGCCTGTGCGCGGTTGCTCGTGAACACGGCGGCCACCGCCGACTGCGGTCCGTCGTTCACCACGAGGGCGACGTCGGGGGTGCCGCTCGCCTTGAGGCCGGCGGTCGCACCCGCGGCCCGGAAGCCCGCGGCGGCGGTCACGCCCTGTCCACCAGCGGCTCCTCCGGAGCCCGCACCGGTCTGGAGGCCCGCCCCGGCCTGGTCCGATCCGCTCACGTCGGTCACGGTGCGACTCCGTCCACGCTCAGGCCCGTCGTCTCGGGGAGACCGAGGGCGATGTTGGCCGACTGCACGGCGGCGCCGGCGGTCCCCTTGGCCAGGTTGTCGAGCGCGGTGATCGCGACGACGCGGCCGGCGGCCTCGTCCACCGCGATGCCCACGAGCGCCGTGTTCGCGCCGATGGTGTCGGCCACCCTGGGGAACTCGCCCGCGGGCAGGAGGTGCACGAACGGCTCGTCGGCGTAGGCGAGCTCCCACGCGACGCGGACGTCACGGGCGCTGACTCCGGGTGAGAGCTTCGCGGTGGTGGTCGCGAGGATGCCACGGGACATCGGCACGAGCACGGGGGTGAACGAGATCGTGACGTCCCCGGCGCCGGCGGCGACGAGGTTCTGCTGGATCTCGGGGACGTGCCGGTGGGAGCCGCCGACCGCGTAGGCGCTGGCCGACCCCATGATCTCGGCGGCCAGGTAGGTGGTGGCGAGCTTCTTGCCCGCGCCGCTCGGGCCGACGCTGAGCACCGCGACGATGTCGTCGGTCTCGACGAGGCCTGCCTGGACCCCCGGTTGGATGCCGAGGGTCACCGCGGTCACGTTGCAGCCCGGGACGGCGATGCGCTTGGTCGCGGCCAGCTCGGTGCGCTGCCGCCCGGTGACCAGGATGTCGTCGACGTCGTGCCAGGCCTCGGCAGACCCCGGGGCCGGAGCCGCGTGGAGCAGTTCGGGCAGACCGTACGTCCACGCCCCGTGGTACTCGCCGCCGTAGAACGCGTCCCACGCCGCCGGGTCGGTCAGGCGGTGGTCGGCGCCGCAGTCGACGACGAGCGTGTCGGCGTCGAGCTCGGCGGTGATCGCCCCGGACTGCCCGTGCGGCAGAGCCAGGAACACGACGTCGTGGCCGCGGAGGTTCTCGGCCGTCGTCTCGACGAGCGTCAGGTGGGCGAGCGACCGCAGGTGCGGCTGCGTCGCGATCAGGGGCTGTCCGGCGTTCGAGTGCGCGGTCACCGTCCTGACCTCGAACTCGGGGTGGGCGGAGAGCACACGGAGGAGCTCACCACCCGCGTAGCCGGAGGCTCCCGCCACGGCGACGGATACGGACATCGGTTCCACCTTTGATCGGACTGCTCGTCGAGGATTCGGAGGCGGCGGCCCCGGGCGGTGCTGATCGGTGGATCAGTCGCGCAGGGTCGCCCCGAATCGCTCGCCGGCACGTCGGACGGCGCCGTCACGGGCCTCGGAGGCCTCGGCAGCGGTCAGCGTGCGGTCCGTGGCACGGAAGCGCAGGGCGAACGTCAGGGACTTCTGTCCCTCGTCCACGCCCGCGCCCCGGTAGTCGTCCACGAGCCGAGCATACTCCAGCAGCTCTCCGGCGCCAGAGCGCACCGTCTCGAGGACGTCACCGGCCGGGACGTCGACGTCGACCACGAGCGACAGGTCCTGCGTCGCCGCCGGGTAGGACACGATGGCCCCCACCGAGGCGAGCTCCGGAGCCGCCGCGACGAGTGCGTCGAGGTCGAGTTCGACGACCGCGACGACGCGCGGCAGGACCGCGGCCTCGGTCAGCGTGGGCAGGAGTTCACCCGCGACACCGACGACCGTGTCCCCGACGAGCAGGGACGCGGCGCGGCCCGGGTGGAGCGACGGGTGCGCGGTCTGCGCGACCGTGAGCTCGACCCCGACCGCCCACGCGACCGTGCGGGCGACGTCGAGGGCGTCCGCGATGCCGTACGGCTCGGCCGGGACCCCGGGCTGCTTCACGACGCGGTTGCCCGTGAGCAGGGCGGCGACGTGGAACGGCTGCGGCGGCAGCGAGGCGTCGAGCGCCGCGAGGGTGTCGGCGTCGGGCCGAGCAGCCCCGGCCGGGACGGCGTCCGTGCCGAGCTGTTGGCCCGGGGTGGGCAGGAAGACGCGGGAGGTCTCGTACAGGGCGACGTCCACGAGTCCGCGCGAGACGTTTCGACGCGCGGCGTCGACGAGCGCGGGGACGGCGCTCCGGCGGAGCAGGTCCTGCTCGCTGTCGAGGGCGTTCGCGAGCCGCACGCTCGGGCCGCCGTCGCCGTCGATGCCCGGGTACGCGTCCTGGGTCGCCCGCGACACGAACGGTGCGGTGACGACCTCGACGAGGCCGGCGGACGCGAGGGCCGCGGCGACCCGACGACGGGCACGCTGGTGTGCGGTCAGACCGCGGCCGGGCGGGGCCACGGGCAGCACGCTCGGGATGCGGTCGTACCCGTCGATGCGGGCGACCTCCTCGACCAGGGAGACGTCGTCGACGAGGTCGGGACGCCAGGTCGGCGGCGTGACCGTCAGCTGGTCGCCGTCGACCGCGACCGTGGCACCGAGGGCGCGCAGGGTCTCGACGACCTCGGCCTCGGTGTACGGGACGCCGATCAGCTCGCCCGGACGCCCGGTGCGCATCACGACGGCAGCGCGGGGCGTGGTGTCGACGAGCGTCGACCCGAGGGTGTCGGGCGTCCCGCCGGCCAGCTCGACGAGCAGGTCGACGGCACGGTTCGCCGCGGCCTCGGCCACGAGCGGGTCGACGCCGCGCTCGAAGCGCTTCGACGCCTCGCTCGGCAGCTTGTGCCGCCGGGCGGTGCGGGCGATCGACACCTGGTCGAAGCCCGCGGCCTCGATCAGGACGTCGGTCGTCGTGCCGGAGATCTCGGTGCGGGCGCCACCCATGACGCCGGCGAGGCCGACCGGACCCTGGTCGTCGGTGATGACGAGGTCCTCGGCGTCGAGCGTGCGCGTGACGTCGTCGAGGGTGACGAGCTGCTCCCCCGCGGTGGCGCGGCGGACGCCGAGGCCGCCCTGCACCTTCGCGAGGTCGTAGCCGTGCAGCGGCTGGCCGAGCTCGAACATCACGTAGTTCGTGACGTCGACCGGCAGCGAGATGGACCGTACGCCGGCGAGTGCCAGGCGCGACACCATCCACGCCGGTGTCTTCGCGTTCGGGTCGATGCCGCGCACGACGCGGGTCACGAAGGTGTGCGCGCCGACACGACCCCGGATCGGGGCCTGGTCGTCGACGGTCACCCGGAAGCCGTCGCCGGAACGGCGCGTCGCACGCTCGGCGGGGTCGTGGAAGGACGCACCGGTGGCGTGGGCGTACTCGCGGGCGACGCCGCGGATGCTCATCGCGTAGCCGCGGTCCGGCGTGACGTTGATCTCGACCGCGGCGTCGTCGAGGCCGAGCAGCGCGATCGCGTCGGTGCCCACCTCGGGCGCCATGCCGAGATCGGCGAAGCGCAGGATGCCGTCGTGCTCGTCGCCGAGCCCGAGCTCGCGGGCCGAGGCGATCATGCCGTCGGACACGTGCCCGTAGGTCTTGCGGGCCGCGATCGGGAAGGGCCCGGGCAGCACGGCGCCGGGCAGCGTCACCACGACGAGGTCGCCCACGTCGAAGTTGTGCGCGCCGCAGACGATGCCGCGCGGTTCGCCGTCGCCGACGTCCACCTGGCACCAGTTGATCGTCTTGCCGTTCTTCTGGGGCTCCGGCTCGCGCTCGAGCACCCGGCCCACCACGATCGGCCCCGTGAGGTCGTTCGTGTGGACGGCTTCTTCCTCGAAGCCCACGGACACGAGGGCCGCGTGGACGTGCTCGAGGGAGACGTCGTCGGGCAGGTCGACGTTCTCGCCGAGCCAACTGATCGGGATGCGCATCAGACCACCGTTCCGAACTGCTGGGAGAAGCGGATGTCGCCCTCGAGGAAGTCACGCATGTCGTTGAGCCCGTTGCGGAACTGCAGCGTCCGCTCGATGCCCATCCCGAACGCGAAGCCCTGGTACTCGTCCGGGTCGATCCCGGCGGCGCGCAGGACGTTGGGGTTCACCATGCCGCAGCCACCCCACTCGACCCACCGTGCGCCACCCTTGGCGTTCGGCTGCCAGACGTCCATCTCGGCGCTCGGCTCGGTGAAGGGGAAGTAGTTCGGGCGGAGGCGGATCTGCGCCTCGGCCCCGAAGACCTGGCGGGCGAAGTGCTCGAGCGTGCCGCGCAGGTGCGCCATGGTCAGGCCCTTGTCGATCGCGATGCCCTCGACCTGGGTGAAGACCGGCAGGTGCGTGGCGTCGAGCTCGTCGGCGCGGTACACCCGCCCCGGGGCGATGACGTACAGCGGGAGCTCGCGGGACAGGAGCGACCGGATCTGCACCGGCGAGGTGTGCGTGCGCATCACCAGGTGCCGGTCGACCGGCTCGACGAAGACCGTGTCGGCCATCGCGCGGGCCGGGTGGTCCTGGTCGAAGTTCAGCGCGTCGAAGTTGAACCACTCGTGCTCGAGTTCGGGGCCCTCGGCGACCTCCCACCCCATGCCGACGAAGATGTCGGCCACGGTCTCGTTGAGCAGCGAGAGCGGGTGGCGCGAGCCGTGCGCCCGACGGCTCGGCAGCGCCGTGACGTCGACGCGCTCGGCCTCGAGCCGGGCGTGTTCCTCGGCCTGCGCCAGGACGGACTCCTGCGCGGCGACCGCCTGGTTCACCTGGCCGCGCGCCTGGCCGACGAGCTTGCCGGCCGCGGCCTTCTGCTCCTTAGGCACGCTGCGCATCGCGGCGTTCATGCGCGCGAGCACGGACTGCTCGCCCGTGTGCTCGGCCCGGGCCTGCTTCAGCTCGGCCACGGACGTCGCGGCGCGGACGGCCGCGAGGGCGTCGTCCACGGCGGCGGCGACGGCCGCTTCGCTGATCTCGAGAGGTTCTGACACGAGGCCCGATCCTACCGGCCGCCGGGATACCGCCGTCCTGTACCGAGCGGTCGGTGGAGGAACCCCGGCGGTCAGTCCCCTGTGGAGGAGGAAGCCGCCCGCTGCGCGAACGCGCTCTCGTACAGGCAGACCGAGGCGGCCGTGGCGAGGTTCATCGACTCGGCGCGACCGTAGATCGGCACCTTCACCGCGCGGTCCACGAGCGCCAGGTCCTCGTCGGTGAGCCCGCGGGCCTCGTTGCCGAAGACCCACGCGGTCGGGCCGTCGAGCATGCCGTCGGCGCGCACGTCGGGCAGGTCGTCGCCCGAGACGTCGGCCGCGAGCACGGTGTAGCCGAGCCCCTTCGCACGGGAGACCGCGTCGGCGAGCGTCACGCCGACCGACACCGGCACGTGGAACAGCGAGCCCGTCGTCGAGCGCACGACCTTCGGGTTGTACGGGTCGACGCTGCGGCCCGTGAGCACGACCGCGTCGGCACCGGCGGAGTCGGCGGCGCGGATGATGGTGCCCGCGTTCCCCGGGTCCCGCACCTCCTCGAGGATGGCGACCAGACCGGGCAGGGCGCCCGACGCGGCGGACGCGCCACGGGCCTCCTGGTCGGCACCGGCGTCGCCGGCCGCGGCGCCCGCGCGGTCCGGGAAGACGTCCTTCACCGACGTCGGGAACTGCTGGCAGACCGCGACGACCCCCTGCGGCGTGACCGTGTCGGCCATCGCGTCGAGGACCTGCTCGGTCACGAACCAGGTGTCCACCGGCGCGTCGTCGAGGGCGTACCGTGCCGCCGCCGTCGGCGTCACGTACAGCTCGCGGAGCAGCTCCGGGCGGGACGCGATCGCCTCGCGGACGGCCTGCGGGCCCTCGAGCAGGAACAGCCCGGTGTCGGCCCGGACGTCCTTCTTCGCCAGTGCTGCCACGGCCTTGACGCGGCCGGCCTTGGGGTTCTCGAGGAGATCGCTCACACCGAGAGTCTAGGAACCCCCACGCGGTCACGGCGACGCCCAGGCCCCCTCCGGGACGGGGACACCCCGGCGCGGACACGACGACGCCCCCGTCCCACGGAGGGGACGGGGGCGTCGGCAGCAGTCGGTCGGACTACGCAGCCTTGGGGGCCGAGGTGTCGGCCGGCAGGGCGTTCTTGGCGGTCTCGACGAGCGCCGCGAAGGTCTCGGGGTTGTTCACCGCGAGGTCCGCGAGGATGCGACGGTCGACCTCGACGCCGGCCAGGCCGAGGCCCTGGATGAGGCGGTTGTAGGTCAGGCCGTTCGCACGGGACGCAGCGTTGATGCGCTGGATCCAGAGGCGACGGAACTCGCCCTTCTTGGCGTGACGGTCGCGGTACGCGTAGACGAGGGAGTGGGTGACCTGCTCCTTGGCCTTGCGGTACAGACGCGAACGCTGGCCGCGGTAGCCCTCGGCGCGCTCGAGGATGACGCGGCGCTTCTTGGCGGCGTTGACCGCTCTCTTTACTCGTGCCATTGCAGTGTTCCTTTACGAATCCGGGGGCTCAGTGGCCGAGGAGCTTCTTGACGTTCTTGGCGTCGGCCTTCGACAGGACCTGGTCCTCGTTGAGGCGTGCCTTGCGCTTGGCAGACTTGACCTCGAGGTTGTGACGCATACCGGCCTGCTGCTTCATGATCTTGCCGCTGCCGGTGACCTTGAAGCGCTTCTTCGACCCGGAGTGGGTCTTCTGCTTGGGCATGGTGGTGCCTTTCCGTGGGGTGGGATGGGGGCCGCGCCGTTGCGGTCGGGAGGACTGCGCGGGATCGGTCCGGGAGGACCTATTCGGCGGGAGCGGCTGCCGGCGCGGTCTCGGTGTCCGACTCGTCGGACTCCTTGCCCTTCGCGGCGTGCTCCGTGGCGCGACGTTCGGCCTTCTGTGCAGCACGCTTGGCGTTCTGCTCGCCCTTGACGTCGGACTTGTTCTTGAGGGGGGCGATGATCATCGTCATGTTGCGGCCGTCCTGGGTCGGACGCGACTCGACGACGCCGAACTCGGCGATCTCCTCGGCGAACTTCTGGAGGAGGCGGACACCCTGCTCCGGACGCGACTGCTCGCGACCACGGAAGAGGATCATCGCCTTCACCTTGTCGCCGCCGAGGAGGAAGCCCTCGGCACGCTTGCGCTTGGTCTCGTAGTCGTGCACGTCGATCTTCAGGCGGAACCGGACCTCTTTCAGGTCGGTGTTCACCTGGTTGCGACGGGCTTCCTTGGCCTTCTGCGCAGCCTCGTACTTGAACTTGCCGTAGTCCATGATCTTGGCCACGGGCGGCTTCGAGTTCGGGGCGACCTCGACCAGATCCAGTTCGGCTTCCTGCGCGAGACGCAGGGCCATGGCGATCGGGACAACGCCGACCTGCTCACCCTGGGGGCCGACGAGTCGGACCTCGGGAACGCGGATTCGGTCGTTGGTGCGGGGATCGGTGATGCGGAGCTCCTTCAATCAGGTGGTGGTCGTTCGGGGCTGTTGCCCTGGACGACGGCACGAGAGAGGAGATCTGACGCTCGGATCGGGACCCGTTCGGCAGCCGCCCGACGTCGGACCCGGGAGGTCCGGCCTGTCGCGGTGCGGCACGGTGGTGCTGCACGCCCGACGGAGCGGTTGGGACCCGGTAGCCTGTGGTGCACGGCCGCGGGTGGGAGAGACTCCTCTTCTACGACACCGTTCGACTGCTCCGGAACGAGTTCCGAGGCGCGCGGACAGTGTCTGCCGTCGGCGAGTCTAGCAGAGGAGCACCGTGACCGACACCCCACCCACCGAGGACGCCGGAGCCGCCGAGGCGCGCGACATCGCGGAGGTCCCCGCGGTCGAGCTCATCAACACCGTGGCGGTGCACCTGCTCAGCGCGGCGGCCGTCAAGGTCGGGCTCGCGGACGACCCCGAGTCGCAGACCGACCTGGACGAGGCACGCAAGCTCATCACCGCCCTCGCCGGGCTCGTGACCGGGGCGGCGACGGAGATCGGCGACCAGCACGCCCGCCCGCTCCGCGACGGCCTGCGCTCGGTCCAGCTCGCCTTCCGCGAGGCGTCGAGCATCCCGGACGCACCCGGCAAGGGTCCCGGCGAGAAGTTCACCGGCCCCGTGAACTGACGCGTCCGCCACGGACGACGGACGGGAGGCGCGGTGCCGGCTGGCACCGCGCCTCCCGTCCGTCCGTGGTGCGGACCGCAGGACGCGGGACGGACCGGAGCCGGACCTCCCGTCCGCCACGCGGTGCGGACCGCGGGGCGCTGATGGGACCGGACGCGGGCCTCCCAGCCGACCGCCGTCGCCGCAGCGACCGGCGCGGCGGCCTCAGTCGGCGCTGCGCGCCGCGAGCCGCGCCACCGCCGCGAGCGGGATCCCCGCCCAGTCCGGACGGTTCCGCGTCTCGTAGACCACCTCGTACACGGCCTTGTCGAGCTCGAACGCGTCGAGCAGCTCGCGGTGGGTGCGCAGGTCCGCGCCGGTCCCCCGCTGGTAGCCGTCGAGGAACGCCGCACGCGCCTGGCGCGACCACACGCCGGCGTCGACGAACGGCTGGTCGTGGGCGAGTGCCCCGGCGACGTAGTCGAACGAGCGCAACATGCCCGCGACGTCGCGCAGCGTGACGTCGGGCAGCGTGCGCTCGGCGAGCGGGCGGAGCGGCTCGCCCTCGAAGTCGAGGAACACCCACCCGCGCGGCTCGGGGGCGGCGAGCACCTGCCCGAGGTGCAGGTCGCCGTGGATGCGCTGCAGGTCCGGCCAGTGCGCGGCGCCGGCCCGCTCGTAGACCGTCCGGATCGCCGCGACGTGCGGCTCGATGGTCGGGGCCTCGCGGACCGCGGCGTCGAGCCGGGCGTGCATGGTCGCGAGGGCGGTGGCGCGCCGGTCCTCGTCGGCGGGCTCGGTGGGCAGCGCACCGGCGAGCGTGCGGTGCACCTCGGCCAGGGCCTCGCCGAGCCGTGTGGCGGGTTCCTCCCACGCGGTGCCGTCGCGGGCGTCACGGAGCGCGACCCGCCAGGCGTCGTCGAGACCGGGCAGGAACTCCTGCGCGAAGGCGAGGTGCCCCTCAGCGGTACCGTCGGCCCGACCGGGGTCCGGCCAGGTCGCCCGGAGCGCGCCGTACACCGCCGGGACGCGGTCGCTGCCGGCGGCGGAGAGCGCGAGCTGCGTCGTCACGTCGGGGTTGTCGCCGTGGTGCAGGACGCGGAAGACCTTGACGATGACCTGCGCGCCGTCGGCGGTGTCGCAGATGACCGAGGTGTTCGACTGCTCGCCGGACAGGACGCGGGAGGCCGTGACCTCGCCGATCGGGCGGAGGCTGTCGGGGTCGGCGTCGATCCGGGCCGCCAAGGCCTGCACCCACGCGGTGTCGGTGGTGCCGTCGACGGGCTCGTCGTCGACCGTGCCGCTGACGGGTACCTGGTACAGGACGGGTCCGGTCGGGGCGTCGTCGAGGACGAGCCGCGTGCCGTCGGTCTCGGCCACGGTGCGGAGTGCCGGGGTCCCGCCCTTCGCGGCGTACCAGCGCTGCCGGGCGATCCAGCCCTCGAGCGTGCGGTCGGTGACCTGGACGGGTGCATCGGCGCTCATGCGGTCGAACCTACGCGCGGGGGCTGTGGTGCGTCCCGGCCGGTCGTCACCCGGACGCCGCGGGTCTTTACAACGATGTAGGTGACGGCGACGATGGAGGCATGAGCTCGCTCGACGGCACCGTCGCCGCCCCCGCACCGTCCCCCGCCGCCCCGTCCTCCGGCGTCCCGTCCGTCGGCGTCCCGTCCGTCGGCGGCCCGTCGTCCGGTGCCCCGCACGGCGCCACCGGACTGCCGGTCGCGTCCGAGCAGGACGGCACGTACCCCCGCCCGCAGATGCTCCGCCGGCACTGGGCCGACCTCGACGGCACGTGGTCGTTCCGCAACACCGGGGACGACCCCGCGTGGCGGCAGGGCTTCCCGGACGCACGCGACATCACCGTGCCGTTCCCGCCCGAGTCCGTCGCGTCGGGGATCGACGAGCCGGGCTTCCACCCCGTCGTCTGGTACGCCCGACCGCTCGCCCGCGCGGACCTCGACGCCGCCGGCTTCCGGGCGGCGGGGGCCGACCGCCTCCTGCTGCACTTCGGCGCCGTCGACCACCGTGCCCGGGTCTGGGTCGACGGGCAGTTCGTCGGCGAGCACGAGGGCGGACACACCCCGTTCGTGTTCGACGTCACCGAGCACCTGGCCGGCGACCCGGACGCCGAGCACCTGCTCGTGGTCCGCGCGGAGGACGATCCGCACGACGCCACGCAACCGCGCGGCAAGCAGGACTGGCACGAGGACCCGCACGTCATCTGGTACCGGCGCACCACGGGCATCTGGCAGACCGTGTGGCTCGAGGCGGTGCCGGCGTGCGCGATCGGCGCGCTGCGGTGGACGAACGTCGACCACGCGACCGTCCGGCTGACCGTGCGGCTCTCCGGCGAGCGCCGGGGCGGCGAGCGGGTGCGGGTCGAGGCGCGATGGCAGGGCGAGGTCCTCGCGGTCGTCGAGACCCTGGTGCCCGACACCGCGCACGAGGTCGACGTCGTCGTGCCGCTCGCCCGGATGACGAACGGGCAGGCCGAGGACGAGCTGACGTGGAGCCCGGAGACCCCTCGGCTCGTCGACGCCACGGTCGCGCTGCTCCCCCGCGACGGTGCGGACCCCCTCGACGCGGTCTCGTCGTACTTCGGGGTCCGCACGGTCGGGATCGACGGCGGCGCCTTCCTGCTCAACGGCCGGTCCTACGACGTGCGGAGCGTGCTCAACCAGGGCTACTGGCCCGAGTCGCACCTGGCCGCCCCCTCGCGGGCGGCGCTGCGTCGCGAGGTCGAGCTCATCAAGGAGCTCGGGTTCACCGCCGCCCGCAACCACCAGAAGATCGAGGACCCGCGGTTCCTGTTCTGGGCGGACCGGCTCGGGCTGCTCGTCTGGGGCGAGGCACCCGGGGCGTACGCGTTCTCCCCGCTCGCGGTGCAGCGGCTCGTGCGCGAGTGGATGGACGCGGTCGAGCGGGACGCCTCGCACCCGTCGATCGTCACCTGGGTGCCCGCGAACGAGAGCTGGGGCGTGCAGCACATCGCGACCGACCCGGCGCAGCAGGCGTACGCCCGGGCCCTCGCCGACGTCACCCGCGCCCTCGACCCCACCCGCCCGGTGGTGTCGAACGACGGGTGGGAGCACGTCGACTCGGACCTGCTGACGGTGCACGACTACGAGGGCGACGGCACCCGGCTCGCCGCCACCTACGCCGACGACGCCGCGCGGACGGCGCTGCTCGGCGGTCGGGGACCGGCCGACCGACGGATCCTGGTCGGCGGGGCGGTCGACCGCGGTCAGCCCGTGATGCTGACGGAGTTCGGCGGCGTCGACTTCCAGCCGGACGCACCGCGGGAGGACGGCTGGGGCTACACCTCGGCGGTCGACGGCGACGACTGGGTCGCCCGGATCACCGCGCTGTACGACGGCGTGCGGGCGAGCAGCTTCCTGGCCGGCTCGTGCTGGACGCAGCTGACGGACACCCTGCAGGAGACGAACGGGCTGCTGCGCGCGGACCGGACGCCCAAGGTGCCGATCGAGCGGATCCGGCGGGCGGTCACGGGCGCCTGACGCCCCGGCACCGCACGTTCCGGCCGGTCGCCCCGCGACGCACGGCGGGCGGCCCCTCGCAGCGGGTTCCTGCTGCGGTGGACCGCCCACCGTGCGTGGAGCGGAGCGCACCCCCCGGGCGACGCGCGCCCGCGGGGGCACGGCACCGGGCTGCCGCGCCGGACTACTGCGCGAGGAAGCGGAGCACCGCCTCGTTCCACTCGTCGCGGTGCGACGCGAGCACGCCGTGCGGGCCACCCGCGATGAGGTGCGTCTGCGCGTCCGGGATCGCCTCGGCGGTGCGCTTGCCCGATGCCTCGAAGGGCACGATGCCGTCGGCGTCGCCGTGGATGACGAGCGTCGGGACGTCGACCTTCGTCAGGTCGTCACGGAAGTCCGTGGTCGCGAACGCCGTGGTGCAGTCGAGCGTGCCCTTCGGCGAGGCGAGCTCGGCGATCGCCAGGTCGTACGCGCGCTGGTCGGCGGACACGAGGGGCTCGCCGGAGTCCCCCGGCGTGTAGAACATGTCGACGAACTCGTGCAGGAACGCCGGGCGGTCGCCCGTGATGCCGTTCGCGAACCAGTCGGCCAGGTCCTGGTCGACCGCCCCGTCCGGGTTGTCGTCCGACTTCCACAGGTACGGCGGCACGGCGCTCGCGAAGACGAGCTTCTTCACCTTCGCCGTCCCGTAGGTCGACACGTAGCGCGCGAGCTCGCCGCCGCCCATCGAGAAGCCGATCAGGGTGACGTCCGACAGGCCCAGCTCGGTGATGAGCTTGTCGAGGTCGGCCGCGAAGGTGTCGTAGTCGTACCCGCCCCACGGCTGCGAGGACTGGCCGAAGCCGCGGCGGTCGTAGGCGATGACCCGGTGGCCGGCCTCGACGAGCGCGGGGACCTGGCCCTCCCACGAGCGGCCGGAGAGCGGCCAGCCGTGGATGAGCACGACGGGGTCGCCGGTGCCGAGGTCGTCGTAGTGCAGGTCGATGTCGTGGCCGTTCTCGGCGCCGACGGTGATGAAGGGCATCATGCCTCCTGTCGAGGATTTCCAGGGAACGAGCCCTATGCAACGCCCCGCCGCCGGACGGACCCTGACCGGCCGTGACCCCGGTGCGGCGACCGGACAGGGCCGGTCACACCAGTCCGGCCGGACCGGTGCGGGCGGTGGAGGTGGGAGGATCGGTCGGTGACCGACCTGGCGGAGCCGACCCGAGCCTCCCGGCCGGGTCTGCCGACCCGCGTGCGACGCGTGGTGACGAGCGGTCTGGAGGCGCGCCACAGCGGGTGGACCACTCCCCTGGCCGTGTGGCTGGCCTCCCGTGTGGTCAGCACGGTCCTGCTCCTCGCCGTCTGGGGCACCGCGTCCGCGAACGGCTGGCGGTTCGCGTCGTACCGTCGCGAGGGCACGTTCTGGTCGTTCCTCGGCTCGTGGGACGCGTCGTTCTACCGGACCATCGCCGAGCACGGCTACCCGACGACGCTTCCGACGGACGCGGCGGGGCACGTGCTGCCGAACCCGTGGGCGTTCCTGCCGGTGTTCCCCGCGATCGCGCGCGCGGTGCAGCCCCTCGTGGGCGGGTCGTTCTGGCTGGCCGGGGTGCTCGTCGCGACGCTCGCCGGGGCGGGCGCGTGCGTGGTGTTGTTCCGGCTCGTCGCCGCGGTGGCGGACGCGCGACGGGCCCGCTGGGCGACGGCCCTGTTCGCGTTCGGCCCGACCGGGTTCCTGCTGCAGGTCGCCTACGCCGAGAGCACCTTCCTGCTCCTGCTGTTCGGTGCGCTGCTCGCCCTCGTGCGTCGGCGGTACTGGGTCGTGCTGCCGCTCGGGCTGGTGGCGGCGTTCACGAAGCCGGGGGTGCTCGCCCTCGCGGTGGCGCTCGCGGTGCACCTGGTCGTGCGGTGGCAGGCGGAACGGCGCGCCCTGCCTGTCCGCGACGTCGTGGCGATCGTCGTCGCAGGCCTGGTGACCGCGACGGCCGGGCTCGCGTGGCCGTTCGTGGCCTCCGCGGCGACGGGACGGCCGGACGCGTACCTCGAGACCGAGCTGTCGTGGTGGGTCGGGTTCGTCGGGCGGCAGCACTTCGCGCCGCTGACGCCGTGGTTCACGATGGCGGGGACGTGGCTCGGGCCGGCCGGGATCGTCCTCGTGGTGGTCGTGCTCGCGGGGGCGGTGTGGTTCTGGACCCGACGGGGCGTCCGTGCGCTCGGGGTCGAGGTCGTGTCGTTCACGACTGCGTACGCGCTGTACCTCGTCGCGGTGTTCCTGCCGCAGCAGAGCCTGCCGCGGCTCCTGATGCCGACGGCACCGCTGCTCGCGGCCGATGCGTTCACGGGGACGCGGCGACGGGCGGTGTCGTGGCTCGTGGCGGGGGTGTGCCTGCAGGCGGTCGCGGTCGTGCTGCTGTGGTTCCTCGGGTACCCCTGAGCGCTGCCGGGTCCTGGCGCGCCGTTGCGCGGCCGCGCGCGCGTGGTGTCAGGTGCATCTGCACAACAGAAGGCACCTCGCGCCACGAGATTGCGTGGCGCGAGGTGCTCCCGGTTGTGCGGAGGTCGGCACGGGCGCCGGCCGGCACCGGCGCCGGCCGACCCGACCGGCCGGCCGCCGCCTGCGCCGTTGGCGACGGCTACGCGTCGAACGTGTGGAACCAGGCGGTGCCGCCCGGGTGCTGCACGGTGATCATCTCGTCGAGGTCGCGGTACGGGCCGTCCTGGTTGTGGCTCGCCGACTTGATGCGCACGGTGCCGTCCGGTTCGGTGAAGACCTCGGACACGATCGTCACGTGGTCGGGCGACCGGTTGGCGTTCCAGTCGTAGAACACGATGTCGCCGACCTTGACCTTGCTCCGCTCGTCGAGCGACCGCCGGGTGAGGCCGAACGTCGCCGCGTTCGCGGTGAGCCACGGGTCCATCGCCGGGCAGTACGTCCACGTGGCCGAGTGCTGCGCGCCACCCGCCCGGTTGTACCAGTCGGAACGCTGCTTCCACCCGCGGGCGATCAGCGTCTGGCTGACGTAGTTCGCGCAGTCGCCGCCGATCGGGTTCATGGTGCCGTACTCGGCGAGGTTGTAGTCCTCCCAGTGGGCCATCGCGTACTCGAGCTGCCGGTCGACGGCGGTGAGGGCCGCGTAGGTCAGCGAGCTCGTGACGACCGCGGCCGAGGCGTCGGGGACGGCCGCGGCGGTCGGCGTCGGGGTGGCGCTCGCACCGCCCTGCACCGAGCCGGACTGGCCGTCGTTCGCGGCGCTGCCGTTGCCGTCGGACATCCGGTTCGCCGACGGGACCGGGGCGATCGCCTCGGTGAAGAGCGCGACCGGTGCGGCGCCGGCCGTGTACATCGCCTGGTGCGGGGCCGTGAAGGTGACCTTCGTCGCGGTGGCCTCGACGTCGCGCGCGGGGACCCCGCCGACCGTGACCCCGCGGACCGCTGCCAGGCCGGTCCCGGCGACGGTGACGCGGACGCCCCCGGCGAGCGGGACCTGCGCGGGCTGGATGCCCGAGGCGGTGGCCCGGGCCCGTCCGCTGCCGGGCGCGGTCGACGCGGCACCGGACGGGCCGTCGGACGACTCCGCGTCGCCCCCGTCCCGCGAGCACGCCGCCACGGCGAGACCGACACCGGCGACGCCGACGAGCGACAAGAGGGAACGACGCGTGAACGAGGAAGTCATGACCTGTCCAGGGTAGGCGACGGTGGGGCAGGATCACTGGCAGCAACCCGCTCACCACCGGAAGGATCAGACACCATGCCCGAGAGCCACGACTTCTTCGTCGCCGCCGACCCCGAGTCCACCCGAGCCCGCGTCCGCGACGCACTCGTCCGCGAGGGCTACTCCGTCGCCGACGGCGACCAGGGCACGCTGCTCGCCACCCGGGGGAGCCTCGGCCTGACGCTGCTCATCGGCGGCCTGGCGAACGACCGCACGTTCCACACCCGCCTCGACGTGCAGGTGATGGTCACGCCCGAGGGCTCGACCGTCGCCCGGCTCATCCGCGGGTCCGGCAAGTCGGCGCTCAAGGGCGGTGCGATCGGGATCGCCCGGGGCAACCGCGCCTTCGAGCAAGCGGCGAACGCCATCCACGCGGAGCTGAGCCAGGCGGGCGTGCTGACGAACAGCGTCGCGAGCTGACCCACGGGTCCGCTCCCGCCCGGACGGCGGACCCGGCAACGACGAAGGCCACCCCGCGGGGTGGCCTTCGTCGTGCTGCTTGGTGGAGCTAAGGGGATTCGAACCCCTGACCTTCTCATTGCGAACGAGACGCGCTACCAACTGCGCCATAGCCCCAAGTGCTCGACCACACTAGCACCACGGATCGCGCGAACCGAAATCCACACCGCCCGTCCGGGCGTGCCGCGGGACGGCCGGCAGGTCGGGACGGCGGGCAGGTCGGGACGGCAGGGAGGTCGGGACGGCTCAGACCGCGCGACGGCGGCGCATGATCGCGTCGAGGTCGGCCTGCGGCAGCGCGTCCTCGTCGATCACGCCCATGCCCGCCCACCGGCTCGGGGCGGCCGGCGGCTCCGGTGCCGTGGCGGCACCGGTCGCGGCAGCGGGGGTCGCGGTCTGTTCCCCGGACGGCGCACGCAGCCCGAGCCGCTCCGCGAGGCGCCCCTGGTCGTGCGCGGAGAGCGACGCGACGGCCTCCTCGACGTCCGGGCGCATGGGCGACACCCGGGCGAGCGTCGGGTCGGCCTCGGCGGCGCGGATCGCGGCCGCCTCGGCCTCGGCCGCCGCCTTCGCCTCGGCGACGCGCTCACGGAGCCGCGCGGCGAGCTCGGCCGAGGACTCCGGCGAGGGCGCCGGTGCCGCGGGCCGCTCGACGTACAGCGGCTTCGGCACACCGGCCGGCGTCCAGCTGCGGTCGCGCGCGGCCTCGGCGGGCTGCTCGGTGGACAGGGGCGGCGCCGGGTCCGTCCACGTCGACGTCGGACGGGAGGCGCGGCCCACCTTCGCAGCGCCGGCTGCGGCCCGCGCCTTCCGCGCCTGGGCGACCTGGTGCAGCTGCGCGAGGACCGCTGCGGACCCGCCCGCGGCGAGCAGCCCGGCGACGCCGAGGAGCCAGAGCCCGGGTGCAGCCACGAACACGACGAGCGCGACGACGACCCCCACGGCGCCGAACAGCGTCGCGCCGAGCCGGGAGCGGCGCATCCGCCGGGCGGTCAGCGCGGGGACGGACGACACCCGCTCGAGCTGGGGCTGCTGCTCGGCCAGGCGGCGGGTGATCTCCCGCTGCCGGGCGGCCTCGTGCGCCCGGACGATGGCGGCGCGCTTCGCCTCCTCGGACCGGGCGACGCGCTGCGCCTCGGCGAGGGACTTCGCGTTCATCTCGATGCGGACCTCGTCCGGCAGCTCGGCGGTCTGCGCGAGGATGCGGAGGGTCTGCTGCAGTCGGATGGCGTTGCGCTCGGTGGCGAGGTACTGCCGACGGGCCGCCCACGAGGGCATCAGGTAGACGACCCAGAGCACGGCCGCGATGAGCAGGACGATGCCGCCGCCCCAGGAGCCGATACCTGCCATGGGGACACGGTAGGGGTGCGGGTTCCCCCGTCGGGTGATTGCCGGTCGCGTGTTGCGCGAGTCGCGACCGAACCGGCGGTGGTGGGGCGCGCCTCCCGGCCGTCACCGGCACGTCGGGACGGGTCGCGCCCTGCGGAGCGTCAGCCGATGCGGGGTCGCGTGTCCAGCGGCACGGCCGCCTCGTCGCGTGCGGCGAGCGGCACGCTGCCGGCCCCGGCCGGGACGCGTCCGGCGACCCAGCGGTCGAGGACGCCCTCGCGGACCTCCTCGGCGACGAGGGCGAAGCAGAAGTGGTCGCGCCAGTCGCCGTTGATGTGGATGTAGCGCCGACGGAGGCCCTCGTAGCGGAAGCCGAGCTTCTCGACGACCCGCAGGCTCGGCGCGTTCTCCGGACGGATGCAGATCTCGATCCGGTGGATCCCGACGACCCGGAAGCAGTGGTCGACCGCGAGCGCGACCGCGATCGGGGTGACGTTGTGGCCCGCGGCGCCCTCGACGACCCAGTAGCCGATCGAGGCACTGGCGAGCGAGCCGTAGCTGATGCCGGAGACGTTGAGCTGCCCGACGAAGCGACCGTCGAGCTCCATCGCGAACGGCAGCCCGAGGCCGGCGCGGGCGTTGGCCTGCAGCGCGCGGATGCTGCCGCGGACGTCGGTCGCGACGTGGCCGGAGGGGTTCGTGGCCTCCCACGTGCGGAGCCACGAGCGGTTCGACGCGAGCGCGACGTCGAGGTCGCGGGTGTCACGGAGGCGGAGGGGCCGGATGGTGACCCGCCCGTGGGACAGGGTCGGGATCGTCGTCATCGCTGTGGTTCCTCCGGTGCCCGGTGGTCGGCCGGGCGGATGCACGAACGGGCCCGGGGAGTCCCCGGACCCGTTCGCGACGGGGTCGGCTATTCGCCCGCGTTGAACTCCTTGAGCCACGCCTTGAGGTCGGGGCCGAGGTCATCGCGGTCCGAGGCGAGCTGCACGATCGCCTTGATGTAGTCGAGTTTGTCACCGGTGTCGTACCGACGTCCACGGAAGACGACGCCGTACACGCCACCCGTCCATTCCTCGGCGCCCGCCATCTTCATGAGCGCGTCGGTGAGCTGGATCTCGCCGCCCTTGCCCGGCTCCTGCTTCTCGAGGACGTCGAAGACCTCGGGGCGGATGACGTAGCGGCCGATGATGGCCAGGTTCGAGGGCGCCTCGCCCTGCGGCGGCTTCTCGACGAGGCCGGTGATCTTCACGACGTCGTCGGTGTCGGTCTCCTCGACCGTGGCGATGCCGTACATGTGGGTCTGTGCCGCGGGGACCTCGAGGAGCGCGACGACCGTGGCGTTCTTCTGGCCCTGGACCTCGATCATGCGCTGGAGCAGCGGGTCACGCGCGTCGATGATGTCGTCACCGAGGAGCACGGCGAACGGCTCGCGGCCGACGTGCATCTTCGCGCGGAGCACCGCGTGGCCGAGGCCCAGCGGGTCGCCCTGGCGGACGTAGTGCATGTCGGCGAGGTCGGTCGACTGGTTGACCTTCTGGAGCTTCTCGTGGTCGCCCTTCTTCTTGAGGGTCTCCTCGAGCTCGGCGACGTGGTCGAAGTGGTTCTCGAGCGCGTTCTTGTTGCGGCCGGTGATCATGAGGACGTCGGTGAGACCGGCACCGACGGCCTCCTCGACCACGTACTGGATCGCCGGCTTGTCGACGACCGGCAGCATCTCCTTCGGCATCGCCTTGGTGGCGGGGAGGAAGCGCGTGCCCAGCCCAGCGGCCGGGATCACCGCCTTGGAAATCTGGAAGCCCATGTCCAGGAACCTATCGGACCGGCCCTGATCAGGCATGTCGTCTCATCGGAGGACACGGGATCCCCCGGAGCACGGCGGGAAGCCGCAACCGGAGCGCTCGCTAGACTCACCGCCATGACCGCCGACCTCGGGAACGAGAAGCGTGCCCTGCGAGCCGAGCTCCGGCAGCGCCGGCGCACCCGGACCACGACGGAGCGCGACGCGGAGCGCGCGGCCCTGACGACGACGCTGCAGCGCTTCGTCGAGGAACGCCAGGTCCGTTCGATCGCCCTCTACCTGTCGGCGCCCGACGAGCCCGACGTCCGACCCTTCCTGACCTGGGCGCACGAGCAGGGCGTCCGGGTCCTGCTGCCGGTCACCCGCGAGGACGGCCTGCTCGACTGGGCGGTCGGCGACGGCGTGACCGAACGCGAGGGCCTGCACGGCATGCCCGAGGTGGTCGGCGAGGTGCTGTCCCCGCTCGCGCTCGGCGACGTGGACGCGATCCTCGCACCGGCCGCGGCGGTCGGCCACGACGGCTGCCGGATGGGCTGGGGCCGGGGCTACTACGACAAGACGCTCGGGTCCATGGCGAACCGGCCGCCCGTCTATGCTGTGATCTTCGACGCGGAGTACCTCGACGAGGTCCCGCGCGAGGCCCACGACGAACCCGTCGACGGCATCATCACGCCGTCGCGCATCATCACCTTCCGGAGCTAGGGTGCCCACCTACTCGTACCGCTGCACCGCCTGCGACAACGCCTTCGACATCAAGCAGTCGTTCTCCGACGCCACCCTCACCGAGTGCCCGGTGTGCGGCGGGCAGCTGCGCAAGGTCTTCTCGCCGGTGGGCGTGACCTTCAACGGCGGTGGCTTCTACCGCACCGACTCGCGCACGACGCCGAAGGAGTCCGGTTCGGCCGGCGGTTCGTCGTCCGGTTCGTCGTCGGCGGCGGGCTCGTCGGCCGGCGGCTCCTCGTCGGGCGGCTCGTCGTCGGCGGGCGGCTCGTCGTCGGGCGCGTCGAAGCCGGCGGCGTCCACGTCGTCGAAGCCCGCCGCTCCCGCGGGCTCCTGACCTCGCGGTCTGCTCCTCGGTAGGGTCGCAGGCGTCGCCGACCGGCGGCGGTCCGACCTTCGGAAGGAGAGTCCCGTGAAGGGGTTCAAGGAGTTCCTGCTCCGCGGCAACGTGATCGACCTCGCAGTCGCGGTCGTCATCGGTGCTGCGTTCACCGCCATCGTCACGGCGATCGTCACGAGCCTGATCAACCCGCTCATCGGCGCGGTGTTCAACGCGTCGAGCCTCGACAAGGCGCTCATCGTCGCGATCCCGACGACCTCGGGCGGCAGCGCGAAGCTGCTCTTCGGCGCGATCATCGGCGCCGTGCTCAACTTCGTCATCGTCGCGGCGGTCGTGTACTTCGCGCTCGTCCTGCCGGTGAACCACCTCCGGAAGGCCGCGTTCGAGCGGGTCAAGAACGACCAGGAGCAGACGCCGCAGGACGTCCCGCCGACCGACGTCGAGGTCCTGCTCGAGATCCGCGACCTGCTCCGGTCGCAGAACGGCGGCGCGGTCGGGACGGGTGGCGGTGCGCACATCGCGCCGTCGACCACTCCCGAGGGCCCGGGGATCAGCGGCACGACGAAGCTGTAGCGCGCGGCGCGGCCGCGGCCGCGCGCGCTCGCGGCCGCGCGCGACCGCTCGCGCTCGCACTTCGCACAACGGGAAGCCGTTCGCACCACGGGAATCCGTGGTGCGAACGGCTTTCCGTTGTGCGCGAGCACCTCGCGCCGGGTCGCGACCCGCGTCGGCAGCGGCGGGACGGCGACGGCGATGGCGATGGCAGCGGCGACGGCGACGGCGACGGACAGCAGCGGTCCGCGGGCCGTCCCCAGCAGCTCGGTACGCCGCGAGCGGCCGGGCCGCCGGACCGCCGGGCCCTCAGGCCGTGCGGGACGCCAGGCGGTGCTTCGCGGACAGCGCCCGGACGTACTGCACGCCCGCGACCACGTGCCCGACGGTCCCGGCCCACACGAACACGAGGGCGAGGATCCGCACCCAGTCGTGGTCGGCCGCGAACGACGTCGACGAGAACAGCAGCAGCGGCAGGCCGACGAACAGCAGCGCGGACCGGATCTTGCCCGTCCAGGTCACGTCGAGGTCGGGGTCGCCGCGGAACCACAGCCCGGACAGCAGCGCCAGCACCGCGTCGACGAGGACGATGATCGCGACGCTCGGCCACGGCAGCAGCCCGACGAGCACGAGCGACAGCACGATCGCGATGATCGCCAGCCGGTCGGCGATGGGGTCGAGGGCCTTGCCGAGCTTGGACCCCTGGTCGAACTTGCGGGCGATGAACCCGTCCGCCCAGTCGCTCACCCCGAGGACGACGAGCGTCACGAGTGCCCACCCCGAGTGGTGCGCGACCACGAGCCCGATGAACACGGGGATCAGCAGGAAGCGGACCACCGTGATCAGGTTGGGCCACGTCTGCCAGTCGGGGCGCTCCCGCACGGTGTTCGTCATCGCGTGCCAGGCTACCCGGCTCACCAGTGCGGCGGGACGTCGCGGAGGAGCTGGTCGTCGTTCTCCCCCGCGCGGTGCCGCGGCGGCTCCGGTGCGGGAGCCGGGTCGCTGCCCGGCACCGGCTGGGTGGTGACCCGCCTGCGGGGCCGGGTCGCGCCTCCCGGCCGGCCGTCGGCCTGCGGTCCGCCAGCCGCATCCGGGACGGGAGGCGCTGCCTCCGTCGCGTCGCCGGCCTGCGATCCGCCAGCCGCACCCGGGACGGGAGGCGCGGCTGCGGTCGCGTCGTCGGCTCGCGTCCACGTGCCCACGAGCTGGTCCGTGCCCGGCGTCACCGGGCCCGCGACCCGCGCCGCGCGACGCGACCCGCGCCGCCGCTGCGCGCTGCGCTGCTGCCCGTCGCCGAGCTGCCCGTCGCCGGGTGCTCCGTCGCCGTGCGTCCCGGTCACCGGCGAGCGGGGACCGGCGGGATCGAGATCTCCTGCGTGGCGCCACGGTCGACGCCGAGCACCGACGCCACGGTGTCCGCGACGCGGTCCGGGTCGGAGAACAGCTGGAACGCGTGCACGCGCACGTAGTGCCAGCCGAGACGCCGGAGCACCTCGGGCCGCAGGCGCAGCGTCTCGCGCAGCGAACCGCGGACGAGCGACGCGTCGGTCTCGATCGTGACGCAGACGCCGCCGTGCGCCGCGACGAGCCCGAGCTTGCCGCGGTGCCCGAGCGCGACCGGGATGCCGCGCATCTCGAGGCGTCGGGCCAGGTCGACGAGCAGCGGGTCGGAGTCGTCCGGCACGTACTCGGCGGTGGTGCGTGCCCGGACCTCGGCGAGGATCTCCGCGAGCGCGACGGTGCCGTGGCCCATCCGCTCGGCCTCGATGTCGGACGGCTGGAAGCACGTGACGATCACCATCGAGCGGCGGGCCCGGGTCATCGCGACCGCGAGCAGCCGCTCCCCGCCCGGCTTGCCGAGGGCACCGAAGTCGCGCAGGACCCGCCCGTGCGGGGTGCGGCCGTAACCGATCGAGAACACGACGCGGTCGCGGCTCTGGGCGACCGACTGCTCGAGCGTCGCGACGATGAACGGTTCGGCGCGGTCGCCGATGACGAACTCGGTGAGGTCCTTGTGCCCCTGCGCCGCGGTCAGGACCGCCTGCTCGACCCGGACCGCGTGCTTCGCGGAAGCCGTGATGACCATGAGCGACTCGGTCGGCCGGGTGCGGGCGTGCTCCATCACGAGCCGGACGACGCGGTCCACCTCGGCGTCGACGCTCTCGACCGCTCCGGACTCGGGGTCCGGCACGGCCTTGCCGTCGCTGACGTAGTCGATCGCGATCGAGCCGTGGCCGAGGAACGACCCGGCCCACGGCAGCGACTCGATGCGACCGCCGTAGAAGCGGCGGTTCACGAGCTCGGCGAGGTCCTCGCCACCGGCACGGTACGACCGGGTCAGGGACAGCGTCGGGAGCAGCGTGGAGAGCTTCGCGAGCGCGGAGTCGGCGTGCAGCGCGTCGAGGGTGCCCTCGTCGACCTGGAGCGCACGGTGGTCGGGGTCGACCGCGATCCGGAACGGCGACGGCGTCTGCGTCACCGGGTCGCCGAACGCGACGGTCTGGCGGGCGCGGCGGACGGCTCCGACGGTCTCGGCGATCGTGACGGCCCCGGCGTCAACCAGGATCACGGTGTCGAACGGCATCGTGTCGGCGATCTCGGCGACCTCGTACGGCGAGGCGAGCCAGACCGGCGCGATCGACCGGGACAGGTGCGGCGCGGAGTCCTGCAGCAGGCGCGAGGTGATCGCGCCCTCCTTGAGCTGCGTCTTCAGCGCGGCGGCCTCGTCCGGCCAGTCGACGAGCCCGACCTTCCAGTTCTCGGCGAGCTGCCACGCCAGGCCCTGGGAGACCCCGGCCGCGTGCGCGTCGTCGACGAGCCGGAAGTCGGCCTCGACCCGGTCGAGCATGTCGGTGTTGCCGCCGAGCAGCGCCCGGTCGGACTCGAGCATCGTCTCGAGGGCGGACTGCCACCACGCGAGCTCGAGCTCGGCGGGCACCTGGGTGTCCGGCACGTGGCGGTTGGCGAGGTCGGTGAACAGCGGCTCGAGCTGCAGGTCGCGCAGGGTCTGCATGAGCTCGGTGCGCTCCTGCAGGTTGTGCAGGACGTCGGAGTCCTCGGCCAGGCGCGCGACGGTCGGGACGAGCTCGTCGATCGGCAGGTTGGCCAGCTGGGACTCGCGGGAGGTGCGGCCGAGCGGCTCGTCCAGGCGCGCGAGGTCCTGCACGACGTTCGAGAACAGCACCTGCACGTCGCCGATGCCGGTGGGCACCTCGGGGTTCACGCCGGCGGCGACGTAGCGCTGCCAGAGGACGCGCTGCTGCTGCACACGGGTGAGCGCCTCGTGCAGGTCGGACACGTGCACGCCCGGGCGGACGTACTCGCGGGCGAGCTTCTTGAGCCGGCGGCGGTTCGTCGAGGACATCGGGGCGCCCTCGCCGCGCGGGGCGGTGGCGGCGACGAGCTCGGAGACGGACCGGTCGAACACGACCGGCAGGAAGCGGTCGAGGGTGTCGCGGATCTCGGTGAGCAGGCGGAGGTAGATGCCGAGCTCGTTGATCGTCGTGAACTGCCGCATGTGCGTCGAGGCGACGAGGTCCTGGGCGCGACGGAGCAGCGTCGGCAGCCCCTCGGCGTCGAGGTCCTGCGCGGTGCGGTGCGCACGCTGCGCCCCGTCGCTCGAGCCGAACTTCGCGCCGTACCAGGGCGAGTCGTCGGGGCCGTAGCGGAACTCGCCGAGGTTCGCGGCGCTGACCATCGTCTCGGCGACGCGCGAGCGCCCCTCGACCATGCTCGTCACCGAGGTCGCGGACAACCGGGCGGTCGTCGACGGCGGCACTGGCAGCAGCGACAGTCGGGACAGCTCGACCAGGCAGTCGAGCACCGACACCCGGAACTCCGGGTGCACGCGGGTCAGCGAGCCGCGGTAGTCCTTGAGCACCTTGCGGAGCCGGACCAGGGCGTCGTCGACCTCGCGGAGGTTCGGGCGCGACGCCTTCTCGTTGCGGGCGATCGCGCGGACGACGTCACGGCGGAGCGTCGAGGGCGTGACGGCGACGCCGGGCAGCTGCACCTCGGCGAAGCGTGCGGCGATCCCGCGCAGGGTCGCGCGGCGGGGGCTGACGACGAGGACGCGCTTGTTCGCGGCGACGAGGCCGCCGAGCGCGTTGACGATCGTCTGGGTGCCGCCGGTGCCCGGGAGGGTCTTCACGACGATCGAGTTGCCGGCCGTGATCTGCGCGATCACGTTCTCCTGCTCGTCGTCGGCGTCGAGCAGGAGCGTGTCGGTCTCGGGGCTGCGCTCGTCGGACGGGGTCTGCTCGACCGGGTGGTACGACTGCTCGACCTGCCACTTCGCGCTCGGGTTGCCGGCGAGGGCGTCGAGCACCGGGTGGGACAGGTCGCCCGTGTCCTCGACGAGGCCGTCGGCGACCTGGGCGAACGTCGAGACGACGAGGCGTGCGTGCACCGAGAAGCCCGGGATGTGCGCCGTGAGGCCGCGGAGCCGGTCGATCACCGGGTTCGGTGTGAACGAGCCGTCCTGCTGGGCGAGCGCGACGAAGGACTGCGCGTCGAGGATGACGCCGTACTGCTCGTGCAGGGCGTCGGCGAGGCCGGGGTTGAGCACGGGTTCGCCGAGCAGCCGGACCTCGAAGTCACGGCCGTGGCGCCGGATCGCGAGCGGGCGGAGCAGCACCGGGCCGCGGAAGTGCTCGTCGCCGTGCTGCCAGTCGGCCATGCCGATGCCGAGCTTCACGGCGTCGATGCCGCGCACGGTGGCGAGCTCGGTGCCCTTCTCCTCGACGCGGGCCGCCGCGACGCGGGCGGCGCGGAGCGCCACCTCGTCGCGGATGAGGCTCGACAGCAGGGTGGTCTTGCCGGTGATGAACTGCGCGAGACCACCGGGGTGCGTGGTCGACAGCTCGATGCGTGCGCGCGGGTGGTCGCTGAAGTGGATCAGCGGGCTGGTGCCGCCGACCCCGGTCAGCTGCTTCCGCCAGGCGTCCCACGCGGGTTCGGCGGCGTTGCCGGCCTGGAGGCGCGGGTCGCCGAGGCTGATGGCCTGCGGACTCGTGAGCTGCAGCTCCGGTCGCAGGGTGCGGTCCGGTTCGTCCGTCACGGCGGTCTCTTCCTGCTGGTCCCGTCGGTCCCCTGCCGGTCCGCCGCTGCGCGGCTGTCCGCTCGTCGCGCGGTCGTCCCCCGACCGGTCGTCGGTGGCCGCGGCGCCGTCGCGGGCGGGGGCGTCGCCGTCCACGCCGCCCTCGTCGCCCCTCGTCCTGTCCGCTCGCCACACATCGGACACTGTAGGCGGAAGCGACCGGCGCGTCGGCCAACGACCCGGGTTTCGGGGATTCCGGCGGGAGCGCCGGGGTGGTCCGGCGGCCGCATCGCGCGATGTGGTACCAACGGGGCATGGCCATCGACGACCGCACCGCTGAGTCCACCCCCACGCCGAACCGGCGTCGATCGGTCCCCGCCGAGATCTCCCGCTCGTGGCTGCTCGTGCCCGGGACCGCCGCCGACCGCTTCGAGCGGGCCCAGCGCTCACGTGCCGACCAGATCATCCTCGACGTCGAGGACGCGGTCGACCCGGCCGCGAAGCCCGGCGCCCGCGCGACCGTGGCGTCCTGGCTCGCCGGCGGCGGCGAGGCCTGGGTGCGGATCAACGACGTGACGACGGACTTCTGGGCCGACGACGTCGAGGAGCTCCGCGGCCTCCCGGGTCTGCAGGGCGTGATGCTCGCGAAGACCGAGTCCCCCGCGCAGGTCACCGACACGTGGCACCGCCTCGGCGGCCACACCCCGGTGATCGCGCTCGTCGAGTCGGCGCTCGGGATCGAGGAGGCGACGTCGATCGCCAAGGCCCAGGGCGCGTTCCGTCTGGCCTTCGGTTCCGGCGACTACCGCCGGGACACGGGTGCCTCGGCCGACACCCTCGCGATGGCGTACCCGCGGTCCCGCCTGGTCGTGGCGTCGCGGGTGGGCGACCTGCCCGGCCCGATCGACGGCCCGACGGTCGGCTCGGCGCACGCGATCCTGCGTGAGCAGTCCCAGGTCGCGGTGTCGCTCGGCCTGACCGGCAAGCTCTGCCTCGACACCGAGCAGCTGCCGGTCATCAACGAGGTCATCTCACCGACGCCGACCGACGTCGCCTGGGCGCAGGACTTCCTGGACGACTTCGAGGCGCGCGGCCAGGTCATCCGCGACGGCTCGGACCTGCCGCGGCTCGGCCGGGCGCAGAAGATCCAGCGGCTCGCCCGGGCCTTCGGCGTCGAGGCACGGTAGGACGGTCCCATGACCTGGTCGAACGTCCCCGGCGGTCCGCCGCAGTCCGCTCCCGGTGCCCCGCGTCCCGAGCACGACCGCGACGCCGAGGCACGGCGCACGGCCTGGGAGCGCGGTGGCACGACGCTCTTCCCCGCCGCGAAGATCGCCGACCGGGTGTCGACCGTCCTCCTGCTGGTCTTCGGCGCGGTGATGACCGTCGTCACCGTGGTCGTGGGCGTGATCGGGGTGGCCTCGGCGACGACCTCGTGCGACGCGGCGACGGGGTGTTCGCCCGGTGGGTACCTCGGCGGTGCGGCGATCGCGGCGGGTGGCTCGTTCGTGGTGGGGGTCGCCACGGTCGTCCTCGCGGTCGGGGCCTGGGTGCGCCGACGCTCGTCGTGGTGGATCGCGGCGATCGGCTTCGTGCTCGCGGTGGCCTGCATCGCGTGGGGCGGGGTCGTGTTCGCCGACGCGGCCGACGGTGCCGGGAGCACCGGGACCGCGGGGAACGCGACGGCGTCGGCGCCCGCCTGACCGACCCGACACGCACGCGCCGCCCGGCGTAGCCTGCCGCGCATGGTGACCGTGTCGCGCACGACCGTGGCCGTCGTCGGCGGCGGTCCCGCCGGCGTCGTGCTCGGCCTGCTGCTCGCCCGCGGCGGTGTCGACGTACGCGTCGTCGAGTCGCACGACGACTTCCTCCGCGACTTCCGCGGCGACACCGTGCACGCCTCGACGATCCGACTGCTCGACGAGCTCGGGCTCGGGGAGCGCTTCCGTGCGCTGCCGCAGACCCGGCTCGACGACCTGTCCCTCCCCCGCCCGGACGGTTCGCGCGTGGTGCTCGGGGAGTTCTCGCGGCTGCGTCCACCGTACGACCACGTCGCGATGGTGCCGCAGTGGGACCTGCTCGACCTGCTCACCACCGCCGCCCGCGAGGAACCGTCGTTCACGATCTCGATGGGCACGGCCGCGAGCGGGCCCATCGTCGAGGACGGGGTCGTCACGGGCGTCCACCTGCACCCGCGCCACGGGGGCGGTCCCGAGGAGCTGCGCGCCGACGTCGTGGTGGCCTGCGACGGACGGAACTCGGTGCTGCGGACCGCCGCCGGGCTCCGGCCGCGGCGCTTCCGCGTGGGGTTCGACACGTGGTGGTTCCGGCTGCCCCGCCGTGCCGGCGACGACGGCGCCGCACTGGTCCCCGCGTTCGACGGCCGTGACGTCCTGCTCGCCTTCCCCCGACGGGACCACCACCAGGTCGCGTACTTCGCGCCGAAGGGGTCGGACCCGGCGCTGCGTGCCGCGGGAGTGGCGGCGTTCCGGGCGACGGTCGCGCGGCTGCGGCCGGACCTGGCCGACCGGGTGGGCGCGATCCGGTCGATGGACGACGTGCACGTGCTCGACGTGCGGCTCGACCGGCTGCGGCGCTGGTGGCGGCCGGGGCTGCTCTGCATCGGGGACGCCGCGCACGCGATGTCCCCGGCGGGCGGGGTCGGGATCAACCTGGCGGTGCAGGACGCGGTCGCGACCGCCACTGCACTCGTGCCCGCGCTCCGTCGGGGGCTGCACGGACGGGCGCTCGACCCGGTGCTGCGCGCCGTCCAGCGACGCCGGACCCCGCCGACCGTGGCCGTGCAGGCGGCGCAGCGGCTCCTGCACCGGGTCGTGTTCGAGCGTGCCTTCGCCGGGCGGACGGCGGGCGGACCACCGCTCCTGCCCGTGCTCCTCGCCCGCTGGGTGCCACCGGCCCGGTGGGCGTACGCCCGGGCGGTCGCGTTCGGACCGCTGCCGGAGCACGCCCCGCCGTGGGCACGGCGCTGACCGCAGCGGCGTCGGCCGTGGCGCGTGGACGGACCGCGGCGCGCGCCTAGGCCCCGACGGCCCCGTCCTGCCCGGACGACTCGGACGGCGCAGCCGGGAGCGGTTTCTGCCACCGGTCCACGCGGACGGCGATGCGTTCGGAGGGGTCCCCGCTCCACGTGGCGTCGAGCCCGTGGTCCGCGAGCGCCGTGACGACCGCCACGGCGGCGCTCACCCGGCTGTGCTGCCGCAGCGCCGAACGACCGTCGAGCGACTGCTCGGCGAGTGCGACGTGGTCCGGCTCGAGGTCGGGTGCGTGCCGGAAGGCGCCGTACGACAGGTGCAGGGTCGTCGGCGTCTCGGCCAGCCGCTCGGCGTCCTGCTCGTGGAAGAACACGTACGCCCACTCGCGGGACCCGTCCTCCGCGGTCCCGTCGGAGGTGCGGGCGTCCTCGCACGCGGCGATCCCGTCGGCCTGGTCGACCCCGGTCGCCATCGCCGCGACGAACCCCTGCTGCCGGAGGACGTCGAACGCCTCGCGCAGCCGGTCGTACTGGCCGCTGCCCGGAGCCCGGCCGTGCTGGTCGAGCAGGCGCGCGGCCCAGCGTGCCCGGACGACCTGCTCGACCGTGTCGCGCAGCGCGTCGAGGTCGTCGGTGTCGTCCTCGTGCTCCTCGACGACCTGCTCGACGACGTCGTCGAACGACGTGAAGCCCGGCAGGACGAGGGCGTCGACGGACGCGGCGAGCGCCGCCGGGTCGAGGGTGTCCCGGGCTGTCGGAGCGGCCGGGGCGACCGGGGCGGCGGAGGGATCGGTGCCGGCAGCGTCGTCCGACCGGGTCTCGTCGGCCCCGTGCTCCGACCCCGCGCGGGTGGTCCCTGCGGTGTCGGTGTCACGCCGTCGTCGCCACCATCGGAACGCCATGCCGCCGATGCTACCCACGGGTGCCGGGCCGGCGACCGGTGCCACCGGCAGCCGGCACCCGGCGGGCGCAGACCGGCCTGCGCACCCGCACCGTGCCTCCCGGTCCGACCGGTGCCGGACGCGAGCCGACCGGCGGAGCCGCACCGCGCCTCCCGACCCGACCGGTGCCGGACGCGAGCCGAGCGGCGGACCCGCACCGTGCCTCCCGGCCGTGCGCAGACTGGACGTCCACCGGACGGCCGGGCGCATGCTGGCGGCATGAAGCAACGAGTCATCGGAGACGTGTCGGTCAGCGCGATCGGTCTGGGCGGCATGCCCATGTCCATCGAGGGGCGGCCCGACGAGCGGCAGTCCGTCGCCACCATCCACGCAGCCCTCGAGGCGGGCGTGACGCTCATCGACACGGCCGACGCCTACCACCAGGCGGGCAAGGACGAGGTCGGCCACAACGAGACCCTCATCGCGAAGGCGGTGCACGAGTTCCACGGGGACACCGACGCCGTGCTCATCGCGACGAAGGGCGGACACCTGCGACCCGAGGCCGGGCCGTGGGCTCAGGACGGCCGTCCCGAGTACCTGAAGGAGGCGGCGAAGGCCTCGGCCGCGCGCCTGGGCGTCGACGCCGTCGGGCTGTACCAGTTCCACCGGCCGGACCCCGCGGTGCCGTACGCCGACTCGATCGGGGCGCTCGCGGAGCTCCTCGACGAGGGCGTCATCCGGATGGCCGGCATCTCGAACGCCGACCCGGACCAGATCCGGACCGCGAACGAGGTGCTCGGCGGGCGACTGGCCTCGGTGCAGAACCAGTTCTCGCCGGCGTTCCGCTCGAGCGAGGCGGAGCTGCAGCTCTGCGACGAGCTCGGCATCGCGTTCCTGCCGTGGAGCCCCCTCGGCGGCATCGCCAAGGCCGGCGACCTCGGCACCGCGTTCGAGGAGTTCGCGATCGTCGCGCGGGAGCGGGACGTGTCGCCGCAGGTCGTCGCGCTGGCGTGGGAGCTGCACAAGAGCGACGTGGTCGTCCCGATCCCCGGGGCCTCGCGGCCGCAGTCGATCCTCGACTCGGTCGTCGCGGCGACGATCAAGCTCCGCGACGAGGACGTCGCCCGGCTCGACGCGGCGCAGCGGTCCGCCTGACCCCGGCACGCACACACCGCGACGCCCCGGCTCCGCTCGCGCGGGGTCGGGGCGTCGTGGTGCTCCGGTGCGGCGGTGTCGCGGGCTCGGCCCGCGACCACACCTGCCGTCAGGACGTGCAGGCCTTCTGGAAGTCGCTGCCCGTCGACTGCACCTTCTGGCTCGAGGCGGTGAGCGCCGACACGTCGGCCGACCCCGGGTCCTCGGAGACGTCCTCGATGGCGTCCACCATGTCGCCGTAGGCCTCGCTGAACGCGTCGCCCTTCTCCTTGAGGTCGGCGTCCTCGAGCTCGTCGACGCCCTGGTCGATCTTGTCGTCGAGCTCCTTCAGCCGGTCGAGCGCCGCGCCTGGGTCGGACTGCAGGTCGGCCGCCGACGACTGCACGCCCGATGCGGCGTCCTCGACGGTCTTCGAGAACTCACGGCACTGCTCGGCCTTCGACGGGCCGCCCGCCGAACAGCCGGCGAGCAGGACCACGGAGAGTGCTGCGGTGGCGATGGCGATGGTCTTCCTGGACATGCTGTGTCCCCCTGCTTCGTGCCCGCGCTCCCCCCGGTGGGTCGCGGATCGTCCCCGACGGTACATGGCGGACGCACAGGTCGTTCCGTGGTCCGGCGTACGGTCGAGGGATGCACGCGATCACGGCACACGACGGCGGACTCCGACTCGACGAGCACGACGACCCGGTGGCGGGCCCCGGCGAGGTCCTCGTCGCGGTGGCCGCCGCGGGCGTCAACAACGCCGACCTGCAGCAGGTCGCCGGGAACTACCCGCCGCCGCCCGGGGCCTCGGACGTGCTCGGGCTCGAGGTCTCCGGCACCGTCCGCGCGCTCGGGGACGGCGTCGAGGGGTTCGCCGTTGGCGACCGGGTCTGCGCCCTGCTGTCGGGCGGCGGGTACGCCGAACTCGTCGCGGTGCCGGCGACGCAGGTCCTCCCCGTCCCGGACGGCGTCGACCTCGTCGAGGCGGCCGCCCTGCCCGAGGCCGCGTGCACGGTGTGGTCGAACCTCGGGATGATCGCCGGGCTCCGCGCCGGGCAGACCCTGCTCGTGCACGGCGGCACGGGCGGCATGGGCTCGCACGCCGTCCTGCTCGCGAAGGCCATGGGCGTCCGGGTCGTGGCGACGAGCGGCGGCGAGCGGAAGGTCCGGGCGTCGCAGGAGCTCGGCGCCGACCTCGTGGTCGACCACCGCAGTGAGGACTTCGTCGAGCGGACCCTGGCGTTCACCGAGGGTCGCGGCGTGGACGTCGTCCTCGACGTCGTCGGTGCGGACTACCTGGCGAAGAACCTCGCGGTCCTGGCGCCGAACGGCCACGTCGCGGTGATCGCCGCCGGCAGCGGTGCGACGGGCGAGCTCGACTTCGGCGCGATGATGCGCAAGCGCGCCACGATCAGCGCCACCACCCTGCGGGCACGACCGGCCGACGAGAAGGCCGCGATCGTCGCCGCTGTCCGGGAGCACGTCTGGCCGCTCGTCGCCGGCGGCAGCGTGCGCCCGGTGGTGGACAGCACGGTGCCGCTCGCCGAGGCCGCCGAGGCGCACCGCCGCATCCGCGACGGCGAGGTGGTCGGCAAGGTGCTGCTCACGATCTGAGCGGGCCGGGCCGGGCGAGCGGGCCGGGCGGGCCGGGCGGGCCGGGCGGGCCGTTCCCCGGAACGACGCAGCCCGAGCCCGGCCGGGCCCGGCTCAGGCGTGCACGCGCGCCAGGAACTCCACGAGCGCGGGGTGCCGCGGCCGGTCCAGCACGTCGGCCGGGGTCCCCTGCTCGACGACCTCGCCCCGGTGCAGGAACACGATCCGGTCGGCCACGTTCCGCGCGAAGTGCATCTCGTGCGTGGTCATCAGGATCGTCGACCCCTGCTCCCCGAGTTCGCGCACCAGGTCGAGGACCTCGCCGACGAGCTGCGGGTCGAGCGCGCTCGTGACCTCGTCGAGCAGCAGGAGCTCGGGCGAGGTCGCGATGGCCCGCACGATCGCGACGCGCTGCTGCTGCCCGCCGGACAGCCGGTCGGGGTAGGCCTGGGCGAAGTCCGCGAGCCCGATCCGCGCGAGCAGGCGGTGCGCGGTGGCCTCGGCCTCGGCCTTCGGGACGCCGTGCACCCGCCGCGACGCGAGCGTCACGTTGTCGAGCACGCGCATGTGCGGGAAGAGGTTGAACTGCTGGAACACGACGCCGATGCGCGCGCGGACCGCGTCGACGTCGGTGCGCGGGTCGGCGATGTCGGTGCCCTGCAGCAGGACCTCGCCGTCGTCGATCCCCTCGATGAGGTTCACCGTCCGCAGCAGGGTCGACTTCCCGGAGCCCGACGCGCCGATGACGCAGATGACCTGGTGCCGGTGCACCGTCAGGTCGATCCCGCGCAGGACCTCGTGCTCGCCGAAGGCCTTGCGCAGGCCGCGCAGTTCCAGGACGGGGACCGACCCGTCGGACGCACCACGGGCCTCCTGGCCGTCGCCCGGTCGGGAGGCGCGGGTCGCGCCGGTCTCGGATGTGTCGGTCACACGGTCCCCCCGGTCTGCTCACGCTGCTGCTGGCGCCGCGCGATCGCGTCGGTGACGCGGATGAGCGGCAGGCTGATGACGACGAACAGGAGCCCCGCGACCAGGTACGGCGTGAAGTTGTACGACTCCGCCTGCGCGATCTGCGCGCTGCGGACGGCGTCGACGGCCCCGAGGATCGACACGAGGCCGACGTCCTTCTGCATCGACACGAAGTCGTTCATGAGCGCCGGGGTCACCTTGCGGACCGCCTGCGGCAGCACGACCAGGCGCAGCGTCTTCGCGTGCGACAGGCCGAGCGACCGGGCGGCGAGGCGCTGCGACGGGTGCACGGCCTCCATGCCGGCGCGGAGCACCTCGGCGACGTACGACGAGTAGGTCAGGACGATGGCGATCGTGCCCCAGACCTCGGGCGGCTGGCGCGGGAAGACGCCGAGCCCGGGCAGGCCGAACCCGACCAGGTACAGGACGATGATGAGCGGCAGCCCGCGGAACAGGTCGGTGTAGGCGGTCGCGGCCATCCGCAGCGGGAAGAACACCGGGTTGCGCAGGCCACGGACCACCGCGAGCAGGGTGCCGAGCACCGCGACGCCGATGCTCGCGACGACGAGGATCCGGATGTTCAGCCACAGGCCGAGGAGCACCTGCGGGAACGTGTCGATCGCGGTCTGCGGGTCGAAGAACGACTGCTGGACCGCCGCCCAGCCCGGGGTGTTCACGACGCCGAACCAGACGACGAGCACGACGACGAGTGTCGACACGGCCGAGACCACGACCGAGCGCCGGCCGCGCTGCCGGCGGTACAGGCGTCGTTCGACCTCGATCTGGCTCGGTGCGGGGGCCGTCGCCGGGGTGCCCGCTCCCGCTGGTGCGGTCATCGGGCCGCTACTTCAGGACGGGGGTGTTCGTCGCCGAGGACAGCCACTTCGTCTCGAGCTGCTCGAGCGTGCCGTCCGACTGCAGGCTCGCGAGCGCCTTGTCCACCTTGCTCGTCAGTGCAGACCCCTTCGGCAGCACGAAGCCGAACTGGTCGCCCTTGCCGTCCTGCGGGAACTGCGCCGAGACGGTGCCGTCGTCGACCTGGGTGGCCGCCATGGAGAACGCGGTCGGCAGGTCGGTCACGATGGCGTCGATCTGCCCGGACTTCAGGGCGAGCACCGCGTCGTCGTTCGAGTTGAACACCTGCGGGGTGACGCCGAGGACGTCCTTGACGCTCTGGATGCTCGTCGAGCCGGCCGCGACGCCGATCGTGTCGCCCTTGAGCGCCGAGACCGTCGTCGCGTGCGCGGCCTTCGAGGACCCCGACGTCACGACGGCCTGGGTGGTCGTGTAGTACGCGGTGGACATGTCGACGGCCTTCTTGCGCTTGGCGTCGATCGAGAACTGCTGCAGGTTGAGGTCCCAGTCCTTCGGCCCCGGGGCGATCGCGCTGTCGAAGGTGCTGCGCTTCCACACCACGTCGGACTTCGCGTAGCCCATCTCCTCCGCCACGGCGTAGGCCACGGCGGCCTCGAAGCCCTTGCCGGACTGCGGCTCGTTGTCCTCGACCCAGGGCGCGTACGCCGGGTCGCCGGTCGCGATCGTGAGCTTGCCGTCGGTGACGGTCCCCTCGGCGTTGCTGCTGCCCCCGGCGGAGCAGGCGGCGAGCGCGAGGGCGGCGACCGCGGCGGTCGCGACGGCGAGGGACAGGCGGCGGGTGCGGGTCACGGTGGGCCTTCGTCGAGGGGGTGCGGGGCAGGGCGTGTCGTAGTGTACCGGCGTCTGGGATACCAGCGCGAAGCCGACGACGGCTCGTGACGCGTGCGGTGTCAGGCGGGGCCGGCCATCGTGAAGTCGTCGAACGAGAACCCCGGCGACACCATGCAGCTGAGCAGGACCTCGCCGTCGCTCGGCAGGGTGCGCTGCCAGACGCCACCGCGGACGAACGCCTGCGCGTCGTGCAGCCGGTGCCGGCCGGCGTCCGGGCCGAGCGTGATCCGGTCGCCCGGCTCCGGCTGGTCGCCCGACCCGCCGAGCTCGAGCACGACGGTGTCCGGGCCGTGCCACATCCAGATCTCGTCGCTCGTCACGCGGTGCCACGCGGACGCCCCGCCCGGGGGTAGCAGGAAGTGGATGAGGGTCGCGGCGGGCCGGTCACCGGCGGGCGTCGGGACGGTCGACGGCGAGGTCCAGGTGCGGACGTACCAGCCGCCCTCGGGGTGCGGCTCCATGCCCAGGGCGGCGGCGCGCTGCGGCACGTCGAGCCACTCGATCAGCTCGCCGGTGACGGTGCGGCGGGCCACCTGGCCGGGACGGGGTGCGGTGTCGGTCATCGGGACTCCTCGGGGGTGGGGGCGGGTGGGGTGACGGCGGCGGGCCGGGCACCGGTGACCGCGGGTGCGGACCCCGCAGTGGGCGGGGACACGGCAGTGCGCGGGGACGTGGCCGGGGGCGGGGATCCGGCAGCGCGCGGCGACCCCGCCGGTCGCGGTGCCCCCGCGGGCTCCGCGTGCAGGACGCCGTCCCGTGCACGGACGACCCCGCGGACGACCGTCGCCACGGCGCGGCCCGCACCGTCCTCGACGAGCTCGGCGAGGGCGTCCGGCACCGTCCTGGCGTCGACGTCGAACACCGCGAGGTCCGCCCGGGCGCCGACGGCGAGGTGCCCGACGCGGTCCGGGCCCACCGCGGTGCCCATCGCCTGCGCTCCGCCGAGGGTCACCGCCGCGAGCAGCCGCTCGTGCAGGTCGCGGTGGCCGTAGCCCTGGGCACGGGCGATCCGGTGCAGCGCGGTGACGTCGGCCATCGGGTCGAGGGACGGCGAGGAGGACAGCGAGTCGGTACCGACGGCGATCGGGCTGCCCTCGCGCAGGTAGTCGGCGACCGGCGGCGGGTCGAGCCCGATGACGGCGTTCGACCGCGGGCACAGTGCCACGCTCGTCCCCCGCGCCCGGAGGAGCGCGCGGTCGGCGGCGGTGACGTACACGCCGTGCGCGATGTGGCAGTCCGGCCCGAGCACCCCGAGCCGGTCCACGAACGCGGTCGCGCTCGCACCGAACCCGAGCGCGCGCATCGCCCGGAACGACGGCACGTCCGCGAGGTGCCAGTCGGCGGTGTGCCCGGCCCCCGCGGGTCCGACGCCGTCGACGCCCTCGAGTCCCGGGACCGGACCGAGGGCGACGCGCTCGCCCTCGAACGCGGCCTCCCCGAGGTGCAGGTGCAGGCGGAGGCCGCGCTGGCGGACGATGTCGGGCAGCTCGAGCAGCGGGGAGACGTCGAGGGAGTACGGCGCGTGCGGGGAGAGCCCGGCACCGGGGGTGGTCGGGATGCGCGCGAGCTCCTCGAGGACCTGGTGGCGCCCGTGGTCCCGCCACGCCTGGTTCTCCCAGTCCATGACCTCCCAGTAGGCGATGCCGCCGAGCCCGGTCGCCTCGAGCACGTCGGCCGCCTCGATGTCCGTGACGACGTCGGCGATGCTCGTGACCCCGGCGACGAGCGAGGCCCGGGCACCGGCGATCGCCTCGGCGCGCCAGTCGTGCGGGAGCGCGTAGTCGACGTTGAACGCGGCGGCCCAGTCCTCGAAGCCCGCGTACTGCCGCTGTCCGACACTGGCCATGCCGGTGTACTGCAGGTGGGTGTGCGCGTTCACGAGCCCGGGGAGCAGCACCCCGCGCCACCGGCGTTCGGTGACCGTCGTGCCGTCGAGCTGGTCGACGACCCACGAGCGGTCGCCGACGTGCAGGATGCGTCCGTCGCGTACCGCGACCGCCCCGTCCGCGATCGGCGGTGCGGTCATCGGCACGACGACGCGTGCCGAGTGCACGACCACCGTGCCCCGGTCGCCGGTGCGGGCGTCGCTGCGCGTGCCGCTCACGCGGGCGTCCCGAACCGGTGGGTGCGGACGTCCGGCTCGCGGTCCGCCGGGTGCTCACCAGGACGGCCTGGAGGCGCGGCTCGGCTCCCGAACGCGGCGAGCGCCGCACGGGCGGTCGCCTCGTCCACCGCGGGGTCGATCGGCACGACCGTCCGGTCCAGCTCGTCGCCGCGCTCCAGGAGCATCCGCACCGCCCCGAGCTGCACGGCGAAGGACAGGTCCATGATCTCGACCGGGTTGCCCTCGGCCGCGGTGATGTTCACGCACCCGCCGCGGTCGAGCACGACCACGTGGTGCCCGTCTGGCCACGTGAAGCGCTCGACCTTCCGGGCCTCGGTCCGCGGCACCGCGCCGTCCGCGAGCGCGTCGATGACGGCGACCTCCTGCTCGACACCACCCGCGACGGCGACGACCGCGCCGGGTGCGCAGGCCCGCAGCGTCCGGAGGTCGATCGTGTCGGTGACGCCCGTCGCGCTCACGAGGAGGTCGGCGTCCCGCACCGCGTCCTCGAGCAGTGCGACCCGGTACCCGGCGAAGCGCGCCTGCAGGGCGCGCACGGGGTCCGTCTCGGCGACCGTGACCCGGAACCCGAGCGCACGGAGCACCATGGCGACCCCCTCGCCCACGGGACCGGACCCGGCGACGACCGCCGCGCCTCCCGACCGCACCCGGTGCGTGCCGGACGCGAGCCCGTCGACCAGGTCGAGCGCCGCGAACACCGTCGACTGCCCGGTGCCGTACCGGTTGTCGAAGAACGTCTTGGTGCGGGCGTCGTTGACGGCGACGACCGGGATGCCGAGTTCGCCGCGTGCCGCCATCACCCGGAGCGGGCGGAGGCCGCTCGTGGTCTCCTCGGCCGCACCGAGCATCGTCGGCAGCAGCTCCGGCCGGTCCTGGTGCGCGAGCCGGACCACGTGCGCACCGTCGTCGAGCAGCACCTGCGGTCGGGTGTCGAGCATCGCGAGGGCGAGCGTGCGCTGTTCGGCCGGCGTCGCGGTGCTCGACGCGTGCACGGGCAGCCCGGCGTCGCGGAGGACCTGGGCGACGGCCTCGTCGGTCTCGTCGGCGTGCGCGTAGACGACGACCTCGGCACCCGCCTCGCGGAGGAGCAGGCTCAGCACCGCCGTCTTCGGCTCGAGCACCATCGCGACGCCGACCCGGGTCCCGCGGAGCAGACCCGCGTCGCGGAGCTCGGCGGCGACCGCACGCGAGACCGGCATCGACCGACGTGCCCAGCGGATCCGGGCGGCCGCGGCGGGGTCGACCTCCGGGTCGCGGCCCACGGACACCAGGAAGACGTCGTCGGACAGCGTCGGCACCGCGAGCACCCCGGGCCGGGCCGGTGCGACGGGTCCGAAGGCGTCCTCGTCGACGCCAGGAGCGTGGCGCCCGGCGTCGACCACGACGAGGGTCCGGCCGCGGGGACGGACGGCCTCGCGCTCGACGGCCGCGGTGGCGTCGTCCGGGTCGCCGAGGCACCAGAGCTGGTCGACGGGGTCGTCCCCGACCGCGGCCCGCGCACCGAGGCCGGTCAGCAGGGCGTGCAGCGCGGCGACGTCCTCGGGGTCGCCACCGACCGTGCGGAACGTGCGGGCGGCGACGAGCAGGTTGGTGACGGCGGCGAAGCGGCGGACCGCCGCCGAGGCCCACGTCGCCCGGGCGGGGTCGGGTCGCTGCGGCACGGGGTCCATCGTACGGCCCGGTCGCGCGGCGGTCCCGCCGGAGCGAGATGCCAGCAAGAACGATGTTCACGATGTGATGTTTGACGGAGGCGTCAGGGGCTGGGACCATCCGACGAGGAGGATTGATGCGCGAAGACAACGGAGCGCCGGGGGCACTCGTAGCACTGCTGATGCTCACCGCCGCAGCGGCAACGCTCACGGCAACCGCTGCCGTCCCAGCCGTCGTCGGCTGGACCACCACGACCGTCCTCGCCCTCGCCGGTGTCACGACAGTCGTCATCAGACAGAAGCGATGAAGATCACGATCGACCGGAAGCACCTTCCGGTGCTGTTCAGCATGGCCGTCTCGACGGTCCTGCTGTCGGCCCTGCTCAGTCCGGCACGGGCCGAAGCTGCCGAGACGACCGAGCGGGCAGCGAACGTTCTGGACTTCCAACGGAGCATGGTGCAGAACGCTCCCGTTCCTCTCGGGCCGTCCCCTCGAGCCGACGCGCTCCGCAGCGCCGCCCTCGAGCAGACCGAGACGGCGAGCGGAGCCGTACTCGACGGAAGCGATGTCTCGGTGCTCGCACAGGGCGATGGGGCAGTCGTGCGAGTCGGGCTGCGAGGCGCTGGCGTCGAACCCATCTCGAGCCGGTCGACCTTCTTCGACGCACACGGCAACGCGACATCGACCGTCGAGTTCGCGTTCCGGGCGGACGGGCGAGGGGGTGGCAGCCTGCAGGTGTGGCAGGACGGACAGAGCCGGTTCTCCAAGTCCATCACTGCGGCCGAGACCGCGGCCACCATGCGTGTCGCCGCGCAGGACTCGCGCGCATCGCAGGGGTTCTGGGCGAAGCTCAACGATTGCCTTGCCAAGCAGAACGTGAATGCCTGGGCTCTCGCCATCCTGGCCGGGGTCTGCGCCGCGGCCTGTGTCGTGACCGCCGGGGCCGCCTGCGCCGCGTGCGTCGGGGCCACGATCGGCTTCCCCTCAGGGGTCGTGACGGCCTGCATCGTCATCGCGAGCCGGTAGGGCGGAGGGAGGCGGTGTCAGCGATCGTCCCGCCGCGGCGCCGCCTCCCAGTCTCGCTGCTCCACTGGGCCCGCCACAGCCCACCACGACGGTCCCCCGACCGCCGCCTGCGCCCGTTCCGCCTGCGCCCGTTCGAGCAGCGCACGGTCACGGTGCCGGTGGCTGACGAGCAGCCAGACCAGGACCGCGACGCCGATCAGGGTCACGACGAGCAGCCCGACCACGTACAGCGTGGTGGCGATCCCGGCGAGCGTCGGCGGCACCGCGCCCGTCCCGGCGGCAGACAACGGCGTGCCGGTGAGCACGAACGCGAGCACCGTCGACAGCGTCCCGTTGCTGTCCCACAGCCCGTGCAGCAGGGCGACCCCGACGTACGCCACCGGGATCGACCACGACCACCGCAGCCGCGCCCCACCCCGGGCGGCCCCGAACAGCACCGCACCGAGGATCGCCGTCCAGAGCACGTGACCGACCGGCGAGAGCACGGCACGCACGACCTCCGTCTGCAGCAGGGAGACGAGGTCGATCCCGCGCTGCGTGATCGCGGCGTTGAAGGCGTAGCCCGCCGACTCGAACGCCGCGAACCCGGCGCCGATCGTCGCCCCGAGCAGGGCACCCTGCCGCGCGGTCTTGGGACGCACCCGCCACCCGACCACGAGGAGCAGCACACCCTTCACGAGTTCCTCGACGAACCCGACGACGACGTACACGAACGCGTCCTGCCGCAGGTCTGCCTCGAGCAGGGACGCGCCGAGCACCCCGAGCACCCCGCCCACGAAGAACGCGGTGACGAGCTGCATCGTGCTCACCGTGCCCGTGACCCGCTCGATCACGAAGAGCACGACCGTGAAGGGCACCAGGAAGCTGCCGAGCAGGATGATCGTCGGCACGAGGTTCGTGTTCAGCGTCAGCACGGTGACGACCACCGTGACGGCCCAGAGCACGGCCCCGGCGAGCAGGGTCTTCCACCACCAGCCGTGCCGGTGGTGCGGGTGGACGGATGCGTCCGTCGTCGTCGTCATGGCGCCATCGTGCTCCTCCCCGGAGCGGGCCGTCGTGGGAATGTCCGGTGTCCTCCGGACGTACTGTGTGGACATGACTGACGAGACGTTCGACAAGGTGACGATGTTCGGCGCGGACTGGTGCCGCGACTGCCGGCGCTCGAAGGCGCTGCTCGACGGGCTGGGGCTCGACTACCAGTACGTCGACGTCGAGGCGGACCTGTCGGCGGCCGGCCGTGCCGAGGCGATCAGCGGACGCAAGAACATCCCGGTCGTGGTGCTCCCGAACGGTAAGCACTTCGTCGAGCCGTCGGACGCCGAACTCCGCTCGGAGCTCGAGGCCGCTGGCATCGTCTGACCCGTCGACCACGGGCGCCGAGGGCCCGGCGGGGTCGCCGACCACGTCGGCGATCCTGAACCTGCGCACAAGCTGAGCGGGTGCTGAGGAACAACGGAGTTCAATCGGGGATCGACCCGAACCACGGACGGCCCCGACCGTGGTGGAGGGTCCTGATCCAAGGAGGACACCGTGCTCGGTCTCATCATCAGCCTCATCATCGTCGGCCTCATCGCCGGCGCCCTCGCCCGCCTCATCATCCCCGGCAAGCAGCACATGTCGATCCTCATGACGATCGTCCTGGGCATCGTCGGCTCGTTCGTCGGCGGCTTCCTCGGCTTCCTCATCTTCCAGCACGACCCGATGGAGGGCTTCTTCCAGCCCGCCGGCATCATCGGCTCGATCATCGGTGCCGTCATCGTGCTGTTCCTCTACACCCGCTTCGCGGGCCGCGGCGCCCGCCGCTGACCTGCTCGGTCGACGCCCACGCGTCGACCCGGCTGGGTACCGTCCCCCGGTCCGAACGCCCCGCACCACGTCCTCGTGGTGCGGGGCGTTCGTCGTCGGTGCTGATCGGCGGTCGCCGCGCCAGCAGGGTCCCCCACCCGTACAGGTGCCACGGCCGGCCGGAGCGTACGGTCCCGATCATGACCAACGAGAACGAACGCTCACGTCCTGAGGACGACGTCGCACGACTCGGACTCGTGGTCGTCGGTGAGGCGTCGGCCCTGCACGCCGGGGACGACGACGCACTCGACGCCAGCGAGGCGAACATCCGCGAGACGGTCGACAGCATGGTCGACGAACCCCTGACCGACCGGCAGGAGGAGGTCGTCGAGCGCCTGGCCTCGGCGAGCGGGACCCTGACGGCCGGCCTGAGCGGCGCCCTCGCGGCGAAGACGGGCAGCAGCGTCGACGACGTGCTCGAGGGTGCAGCTCGCAGTGTGCTCTGGCAGCAGCGGCTCGCCGCCGAGCGCGACGCCGGCGGGACGCTCTCCCCGGCCGACCTCGCCGACCTCGCAGACGCCGCTGATGCCTCCGACCCCACCGACGCGTCCACCCGGGGGCAGCACGACAGCGAGGCGGACGCAGCCGCGCACGACGCCGACCGTGGCCAGCGCGGCGAGCGCGAGGACGCCGGCGGCCAGCAGCAGCGCCGCGGCGACGACGAGGGCGACCGCCGGGCCTGATCCCGCCGGGGCGGCGGCCGCTCCGGCCACACGGACACGGCGCGACCGACGACGGGAGGCGCGGTGCGGGACGGACCCGCACCGCGCCTCCCGTCGGTCCCCCGTGGGCGAAGCCCGCCCGACGGCCTAGGCCGTCGGGCGCCACCACTCGTCGAAGGGCGTCGCGGGCACGCGACGCTTGTGCTCCGTGGCGCGGTAGCGCGTCTCGATGGCCTCGGCGACCTCGACCGGGACGTCGTGCCCCTGCAGGTACGCGTCGATCTCGACGTAGGTGAGCCCGAGGTTCGCCTCGTCGGTCTGCCCGGGCAGGTCGTCGAGCAGGTCGGCGGTGGGTGCCTTCTCGTACAGGCGCGCCGGCGCACCGAGGTGTTCGAGCAGCTGTCGGCCCTGGCTCTTGGTCAGGCCGGTGAGCGGGGTGAGGTCGACACCGCCGTCGCCGTACTTCGTGAAGAAGCCCGTGACGGCCTCGGCGGCGTGGTCCGTGCCCACGACGAGGAGGCCCTGCTGCCCCGCGACCGCGTACTGGGCGACCATGCGCATGCGCGCCTTGACGTTGCCCTTCACGAAGTCGCTGAGGTCGACGCCCGAGGCGGACGTGTCCTGCACGACGCCGTCGACACCGTGCTCGATGTTCACGACGATGCCGGGGTCGGCGCCGATGAACCGGAGCGCGAGCTGCGCGTCGTCCTCGTCGGCCTGCACGCGGTAGGGCATCCGGACGGTGACGAAGGCGGCCTCGCGGCCCTCGGCACGGAGCGACTCGACCGCGAGCTGGGTGAGGCGTCCGGCGAGCGTCGAGTCCTGTCCGCCGCTCACGGCGAGCACGTACCCGCGCGCGCCGGTCGTGGTCAGGTAGTCCCGGAGGAACCCGACCCGGCGGGCGACCTCGTGCTCGGGGTCGATGGTCGGCTGGACGTCGAGGTCCGCGGCGATGGTGGCTTGGAGTTCACGCACCCGACCAGTATCGCGCGCGGGTCCGACGTGCGCCGGGATCCACAGGCAGGCGTCACCTCCCGGAAACGCACCCCACGACGGACGGGAGGCGCGGTGCCAGCCGGCACCGCGCCTCCCGTCCGTCCTGTGGTGGCGTCAGACCTGATCGCCGAGGAAGTCGGCGTACGACGGTTCGTCGTGTTCGGCGCCGACGGGGACCGGGGCCTCGGACGTGCCGCCGATGCGTTCGGCGATGATCTCGGCGACCTCGTCGGGAGACCGGAGTCCGTGGCGGTGCCAGTCGGACGGCATGCGGGCGGTCACGAGCTCATCGCCAGGATCGAGACACCGAAGGGGACGGTGGTGGGGAAGCGCGTGGAGCCGTCGAAGAGTTCGACGAGGACGGAGCAGTGGAGCGTGGTGGCGGTCATCGTGACCAGCCCTTCATCGAGGTGATGCGCACCTCGGATCCGACCGGGCCGTCCCGCTGTGCCAGACCACGTGGAACACGTGGGCATCGTGACGACGGGACCCTGAAGGAGAACCCGGTCCGACCAGCGTAAGACTGATCTCGGATCGCGTCCACGTGGATGCGGATTGCGGCGACCCCGCCGACGGCGTCCTGCCGTCGCTCCCGGACCCGCGGGCGTCGTCCGACGACCCCCGGCCCGGTCCCGCGGACGTCGCTCGACGCCCGTCGGCCCTCCGCTCGCCCGCGCCGGTAGCGTGGTGGGTCCCGCACGACCACGAGGAGCCACATGCCCCTGTTCGGCCGTCCCAGCGACGCCCCTTCCGACGCCGCCCCGAGCGCGATCGTCCGCCCCTGGACCGACGCCTTCGGACGACTCGCCACCCGCTGCCTGCAGGCGATCGTGGTGTTGATCATCGCGAGCGGGATCATCTACGCCGCCGCCACCCTGAGCGTCGTGACGATCCCCGTGCTCCTCGCGCTCATCATCGCGTCGGCCATGCACCCGGTGGTGTCCTGGCTCCGACGTCACAAGGTCCCCTCGGTGCTCGCCACCCTCGCGGTGCTGCTCGGCGTGCTCGTCGTGCTCGGCCTGGTCGGCTGGCTCATCGTCGTCGCGGTCATCGCGCAGTGGCCCGACCTGCAGAAGTCCGCGATCAGCGGGTTCCAGCAGCTCCAGGAGTCCGTCGACCACCTGCCGTTCGCGATCTCCGACAAGCAGGTCGACCAGGTCGTCGGCGGCGTGCAGGGCTTCCTCACCAGCTCGCAGTTCGGCTCCGGTGCCCTCGCCGGTGCGTCCGCGACCGCGAACTTCCTCACCGGCCTCGTGCTGATGATCGTCGTGCTGTTCTTCTTCCTCAAGGACGGGCCACGCATCTGGGAGTTCCTGCTCCGTCCGTTCACCGGCGCCCGCTACGAGCGCGCCCGCCGCGTGGGTGACCGCGTCGTGCAGACCCTGGGTGGCTACGTCCGCGGGACCGCGAGCGTCGCCGCCGTGGACGCGATCGGCATCGGCGTCGGCCTGGCGATCATCGGCGTGCCCCTCGCGCTGCCCCTCGCGGTCGTCGTGTTCATCACGGCGTTCATCCCGATCGTCGGTGCCACCGCGGCCGGCATCCTCGCGGCGCTCGTCGCCCTCGTCGCGAACGGCCCCGTCGCCGCACTCATCGTCGTCGGCATCGTCGTGCTCGTGAACCAGCTCGAGGGCAACCTGCTCCAGCCGGTGCTCATGGGCAAGACGCTCAAGTTGCACGGCCTGGTCATCCTGATCGGGCTGACCGCCGGCACCGTGCTCGCCGGCATCACGGGCGCGATCATCTCGGTGCCGCTGCTCGCCGCGGCGTGGGGTGCCGTGCAGGTGTGGGACGGTCCGGAGACGCCCGCGCTGATGTGGCGGCAGAAGCGCCCGGAGACGGCCGAGCGGCGGTAGCGCGGGGCGGGGCGGCGCGGACGGCGCGGGGCGGTCGGCGCAGCGGTCCGTCGACGCCGAACGACACCACCGCCGTCGTACGACACCCGCGATGACGCACACGGCCCGCCGCCACGCTCGCGTCCGGGCCCGGCGATGCACACCCACGCCGAACGACACCGCCGCCGTCGTACGACACCCACGTTGACGCACACGGCCCACCCGCACCCGAACACGACGAAGGGGAGCCACCGCACGTCGCGGTGACTCCCCTTCGTCGCGTCACGCCGAGCGGATCGCTCGGCGTCGCCAGCCGGTCAGTCCGTCCCGGAGTCGAACGCCGCACCCTCGGACACGGCGTCGGTCGCACGCCCGAGTGCGTCGGCGGCGTCGGTCACCGGGGCTCCCCCGAGGATCTCCTCGGCCTCGCCCGCCTCGAGCTCACCGACGAGCTCGCCGGTCGCACCGCCGATGAGGCCCGCCGCCGCGTACTGCTCGAGCCGCGAGCGCGAGTCCGCGATGTCGAGGTTCCGCATGGTGAGCTGACCGATCCGGTCGTCCGGCCCGAACGCGGCGTCGCCGACGCGCTCCATCGACAGCTTGTCCGGGTGGTAGGACAGCGCCGGACCCGTGGTGTCGAGGATCGTGTAGTCGTCGCCACGGCGCAGGCGCAGCGTGACCTCGCCGGTGACCGCCGAGGCGACCCAGCGCTGCAGCGACTCACGCAGCATGAGCGACTGCGGGTCGAGCCACCGTCCTTCGTACATGAGGCGACCGAGCCGGCGACCTTCGTTGTGGTACGACGCGACGGTGTCCTCGTTGTGGATCGCGTTGAGCAGCCGCTCGTAGGCGATGTGCAGCAGCGCCATGCCCGGCGCCTCGTAGATGCCGCGGCTCTTCGCCTCGATGATGCGGTTCTCGATCTGGTCGCTCGCGCCGAGCCCATGACGGCCACCGATCGCGTTCGCCTCGTAGACGAGGGCGACGGCGTCGGCGTACTCGACGCCGTTGATCGCGACCGGGCGGCCGGCCTCGAAACGGACGCTGACGACCTCGGTCGCGACCTCGACGTCGTCACGCCAGGCGGCGACGCCCATGATCGGCTCGACGATGTCGAGCCCGCTCGACAGCTCCTCGAGGCTCTTCGCCTCGTGCGTGGCGCCCCAGATGTTCGCGTCGGTCGAGTACGCCTTCTCGGTGGAGTCGCGGTACGGGAAGCCACGCGCGACGAGCCACTCGCTCATCTCCTTGCGGCCGCCGAGCTCCTCGACGAACTCGGAGTCGAGCCACGGCTTGTAGACCCGGAGCCGCGGGTTGGCCATCAGGCCGTAGCGGTAGAACCGCTCGATGTCGTTGCCCTTGTAGGTGGAGCCGTCGCCCCAGATGTCGACGCCGTCCTCCTTCATCGCGCGGACGAGCATGGTGCCCGTCACCGCGCGACCGAGCGGCGTCGTGTTGAAGTACGTCTTGCCGCCGGAGCGGATGTGGAACGCGCCGGTCTGCAGCGCGACCAGGCCTTCCTCGACCAGGGCGCTCTTCGCGTCGACCAGTCGGGCGATCTCGGCGCCGTACTCGTGGGCGCGGCCCGGCACGGCGTCGATGTCCGGCTCGTCGTACTGGCCGATGTCGGCCGTGTACGTGCAGGGCACCGCTCCCTTCTCACGCATCCAGGCGACCGCGCAGGAGGTGTCGAGACCTCCGGAGAACGCGATGCCGACTCGTTCGCCGACGGGGAGACTGCTCAGGACCTTGGACACGGGGTCAATCGTACGGGGCGCACGGCCCGCGCTACCGTCCGGCCCGACGGTTGTGGAGAACCCACCGGAGAACGCGCCGATGGCCAGCCGTCGGCCGCCCGGTCCGCACGACCGGGCCGACCGCGACGGCGGGGACGCGCACCCGCTCGACGCGTGGTGCCCCTGGAGGGACTCGAACCCCCAACCGTTTCCTTAGGACGGAACTGCTCTTCCATTGAGCTACAGAGGCTGGTGCACCCCACTCTAGCGGCGCGACGAGACCCGGTACGGCTCCAGGAACGCCCGCACCTCGGCCACGAACAGCTCGGGCACCTCCACCGGTGCGAAGTGCCCACCCCGGTCGAGCTCGTGGTGGAACACGAGGTTCGTCGTCCGCTCGAGCCACTCCCGCGGTGCCCGGACGATGTCGCCCGGGAACACCGAGAACCCGGACGGCACCTCGACCCGCCGGACCAGCTGCTCCGGCGGGATCGCGGCGTTGGCGTGGTACATCCGCATCGACGACCCGATCGTCGCCGTCGCCCAGTACTCGGTCAGCAGCGCGAGCACCTGGTCCCGCGTGTACACCGACCAGAGGTCACCGTCGCAGTCGCTCCACGCACGGAGCTTCTCGACGATCCATGCTGCGAGCCCGGCGGGTGAGTCGGTGAGCCCGACGGCGGCGGTCTGCGGCTTCGTGCGGTGCAGCATCGCGTACGCGCCCTCGGCCGTCCGCCACCGTGCGGTCTCGTCGACGAACGCCCGATCCGCCGGCGACAGGTCCGAGGCGTCGAGCCCGGGCCACGCCAACCCGCCGTCGATCCGGTGCACCGCGACGACACGGTCCGGGTGGTCGAGCGCGAGGTACCGCACCACGTGCGTGCCGATGTCGCCGCCGGACGCCGCGAACCGCTCGTACCCGAGGTCGCGCATGAGCGTCGCCCACATCCCCGCGACCTCCCGGGCGTCGAGGACCCGCGGCGGCGCGTCCGAGAAACCGTACCCGGGCATGTCCGGCACGATGACGTCGAACCCCGCCTCGACGAGCATCGGCAGGACGGTCCGGTACCGCCAGCCCGAGTCCGGCCACCCGTGCGCGAGGAGCACCGGGAGCGCGTCCGGCCGACCGGACCGCGCGTGCAGCACGTGCACGCCGATGCCGTCCACCACGACCCGGCGCGAGGGCAGCGCCGCCAGCGCGGCACGGTGCGCCGCGAAGTCGAAGCCGTCGGCCCAGTACGCGACGAGTTCCCGCAGCTCGTCGACGTCGACGCCGAGCGACCATCCCTCCACGCCGGTCGTGTCCGGCCAACGGGTCGCCCGGAGGCGCGCACGCAGGTCCGCGATGGTGGCGTCGTCGATCAGCGGCGTCTCGCTCATGCGGCGCACGCTACGCGGCACCTCCGTCACGGCGCGACCACGGGCGGACGGGAGGCGCGGTGCCGGCCCGCACCGCGCCTCCCGTCCGCCCGTGGCTGTGTCAGCAGCCCCACCCGGCGGTCCGTCAGGCGGCGACCAGGAAGTCGTCCCACTCGGCCTGCGGCCGCTCGATCCCGCGCACGACCCACGAGGCGCCGTGCGGGGCCTTCGGCCGGAACCGGAGTCGCCAGCCCATCTCCTGCGGTGTGCGGTCGCCCTTCGTGTTGTTGCACGCGAGGCAGCAGGCGACGAGGTTCTCCCAGGAGTCCTGTCCCCCGCGCGAGCGCGGCTGCACGTGGTCGATGGTGGTGGCGTGCCGGTCGCAGTACGCGCACCGGTTCGCGTCGCGGCGGAGCACCCCGCGGCGTGACACCGGCACGAGCCGCGCGTGCGGGATGCGCACGTACCGCGTGAGGATGATCACGGACGGACGGTCGAAGGTCGCGGTCGACCCCGTGACCGGGTGGTCGGCGTCGGCGGCGACGATGGCGGCCTTCTGGTTCATGACCAGCACGAGGGCCCGTCGGTCCGAGATCACCGCGAGGGGCTCGTAACCGGCGTTGAGGACGAGAGTGCGCATGGGTTCCCTTCCGACGTGCCTGGACGGCTTCCAGGCGCTGCGGGTGCGTCGGGCCGAGCGACGCCGACGTGGGACCGCGGTCTGCGACCACGCCCGGAACCGCGAAGAGCACCACCCGGATGGGCAGTGCTCTCGTCAGGACAGGGCGTGATGGTGCACGCAGGGGGCGGTCGACCGTATGTCCACGAGCGCGCGCCGACCCGTGGTGCGGGTCGTGCGGATCGCTGACATGAGGTCTCCCGTGGTCGGGCCGGCTTCGGACCGGTGCAGCGTCAGGCTACGTCAGAAACCGGCCCAGCACGAGGGTGTGCGGGCCGGTTTCCGGGAGTGTTCACGGGAACGACACGTCGGTCGTCACCGCGGCGCGTGGTCTGGCGACCGGAGCGCGGGTGCCGTCGTCAGATGCCGAAGCGGACGATGTGGTAGCTGTTCGACCAGATCGGGCGGATCGAGACCGATCCGCCGGGCTTCGGGGCGTCCATGATCATGCCGTTGCCCATGTAGAAGCCGTCGTGCGAGCCGTCGTTGAACACGACGACGTCGCCGGGCTGCGCCTGGGACTCGGGGATCGTCGTGCCCGCAGCGTCCTGCAGCGGGACCGAGTGCGCCAGCTTGATGCCGTACTGCGCGTAGACGTACATGACGTAGCCCGAGCAGTCGAAGCCGGACGGGTCGGCGCCGCCGAAGACGTAGGGCGTGCCGATGTACTGCTTCGCGGTGGCCACGACCGCGGGGAGCGAGAACGGGGTGTTCGCGGCCGATGCGGTCTTCGCGATCTCCGATGCGCTCGGGCCGCTGTACGACTGGTACTGCTTCTGCGTCGCGGCGCGGGCGGCCTGGGTCGCGGCGGCCTGCTGGGCTGCCTCGGCGGCGGCCTTCTGCGCGGCCTGCTGGTCGAGGGTCGACTGCGCGGTGGCGCCGTAGCCGTCACGGTCGGTGCCGGCGAGGGCGACCGCGTCCGACACCGAGAACTGCTGGGCGTCGACGGTGCGGACCTGGCGCTGCGCGGTCGCGGCGTCGGTCCCGGTCTGCTGCGTCGACGCGAACGCCGGGGCGACCGCGACGGTGCCGAACATGCCCGCTGCGACGGTCAGGACGACCGGTGCGAGGAACCGGCGCTTGCGGGCCGAGGCACTCGCCTTCGCGGTCTCCGCGGCACGGGCGGCCTGTGCGGCACGTCGGCCACCGGGGAGCGGGGCGTCACGGACCGGGGTGACCTTGCGCACGGGGGCGGTGGTCTCGCGTGCTGCTCGTCGGGTGAGCGGGGCGGCGGCGACGGGGGCGGCGTTCGCGGTGTTCGTCGGGTTCGCGGGGGTCTGGCCGTCCGCGGCGGAACCGGTCTGCGTCAAGGGTGGTGTCTCCGGCGTCTCGTCATCACGACCGGTGGCGGGTGACCGCCGGTGTGCAACCCCATCCGTTCGTCATCGTCTCCGATCGAGGCAGGAGACGGGTTCGAGACGTCCTGCCACGGGTCCTGGGCCTCGTGGGCGGCCCGGGACTCGTCGAGTGTACGTGGGCACCGTTACCGTGTCGAGACGAAACGCCCCTCAGGTAACGGTCTGGTGACGAAGCCCTGGTCAGGAGCCTGTGCGTGCCGTTACCTTGTGGGGTTTCTCAGACCCGGCGGTCGCCCTGGGCGCTCAGGACCGCTCGATGTACACGTGCTGCGCGACCTCGGACGGCAGCTCGATGCCCGCGTCCTCGCCCTCGACCCGCACGGCCACGTAGGCACCGGCCCGCTGCACGCTCGCGACCCGGCCGGGCATGACGCCCGCGGTGCGCAGCTGGTGGAGCAGCTCCGGCTCGAACTGGACGGGCTCGCCCAGGCGGCGGACGACCCCGGTCGCGACGGCGTCGGTGCCCTCGGTCGCGGCGACGATGTTCTGCACGCCGTCGAGGAAGCCGCCGGCCTCGGGTCCGCCGATCTCGGCGAGGCCGGGGATCGGGTTGCCGTACGGCGACTCGGTCGGGTTGCCGAGCATCTCGAGCAGGCGGACCTCGACCTGCTCGCTCATGACGTGCTCCCACCGGCAGGCCTCGTCGTGCACGAAGGCCCAGTCGAGGCCGATGACGTCGGACAGCAGGCGTTCGGCGAGACGGTGCTTGCGCATGACGTGGGTGGCGCGGGAGCGACCCTCGGTGGTGAGCTCGAGGTGCCGGTCCCCGGAGACCACGACGAGGCCGTCGCGTTCCATGCGGGCGACGGTCTGCGAGACCGTCGGGCCGGAGTGCCCCAGGCGCTCGGAGATGCGCGCGCGCAGCGGGACGATCCCCTCTTCCTCGAGGTCGAGGATCGTCCGCAGGTACATCTCCGTGGTGTCGACGAGATCGGTCACGGTCCGCCTCTCATGTCTGGGCCCAGCGCGCCCACCCTACTTGTTCGGGGTGACAACGAGGAACGCTCGCGAAGGCGCGTCCACGGGCGCAGCGGGCGTGCTGCTCCGACCGGACGGCTGGGGTGGGATACCGCTCGCTAGGGTTGCTCCATGGCCGACATCGTCATCCCCGCCGAACTCCTCCCCACCGACGGCCGCTTCGGCTGCGGGCCGTCCAAGATCCGTGGCGCACAGCTCGAGTCCCTCGTGACGCGCGGGGCGACGATCCTCGGGACGTCCCACCGCCAGCAGCCCGTCAAGTCCCTCGTCGGCGACGTCCGCCGGGGCCTGGCAGACTTGTTCCAGCTGCCGGACGGCTACGAGGTCGTCCTCGGCAACGGCGGCTCGACCGCGTTCTGGGACGCAGCGGCGTTCGGCCTCGTCGAGCGCCGTGCCCAGCACCTGTCCTTCGGCGAGTTCGGGGCGAAGTTCGCCAAGTCCACCTCGGCCCCGTGGCTCGAGGCCCCGCACGTCGTCGAGGCGCCCGGCGGCTCGCTGTCCGCACTCGAACCGATCGAGGGCGTCGACGTCTACGCCTACCCGCACAACGAGACCTCGACGGGCGTCATGGCCCCCGTGGTCCGCGCGGCCGGCGACGACGGCGCCCTGACCGTCGTCGACGCCACGAGCGCCGCGGGCGGAGCGGCCTTCGACGTCAGCGCGACCGACGTCTACTACTTCGCGCCGCAGAAGAACTTCGCCTCCGACGGCGGCCTGTGGCTCGCCCTGTTCTCGCCGGCGGCGCTCGAACGCGTCGAGCGGATCGCTGCCTCGGACCGGTACGTGCCCGAGTTCCTGTCGCTGAAGAACGCCGTCGACAACTCGCGGCTCGACCAGACGCTGAACACCCCGGCGCTCGCGACCCTGCTGATGCTCGACGACCAGGTGTCCTGGATCAACCAGTCCGGCGGCCTCGCGTGGGCGGACACCCGGACGCGGACCTCGTCCTCGACGATCTACGACTGGGCGGACTCGGTCGACTACGCGACGCCGTTCGTCACCGAGCCGTCGCACCGGTCGCAGGTCGTCGCGACGATCGACCTCGACGACTCGATCGACGCGAAGGCCGTCGCCGCGACCCTGCGTGCCAACGGGATCGTCGACACGGAGCCGTACCGGAAGCTCGGCCGCAACCAGCTCCGGGTCGCGACCTTCACGGCGATCGACCCCGACGACGTCGCGAAGCTCGTCCAGGCGATCGACTTCGTCGTGCACGCGCTGCGCGGCTGAGGCGCGACCCGCCACGTGGCCGGGACCGCGCGGCGGTCCGGTCGGTCCGGGACCACGAGACGGACGGGAGGCGCGGTGCCAGCTGGCACCGCGCCTCCCGTCCGTCTCGTGGTGCGCACCAGCTCGTGGTTCGTGGTGCGCTGCAGGTCGCGGTGCGCGTCAGGTCGCGGTGCGCGACCGGTCGCGGTGCGCGTCAGGTCACGGCGCGCGTCGGCCGCGGTGCGCGTCCGGTCGTGTTCGTGGTCGCGGTCCCGCGGTCCCGTGGTCCGGACCGTCGGCCGGGGCGGGTCGTCGACCCGCCCCGGTCGGGGTCAACCGCGGTGGCGGCCCGGCTCGGTCTCGCCGGCGTCGAGCCGGTCGAGCTCCAGGTCGTCGTCCGGCTCGGTCGGACGGACGCGCCGTGCGCGGCGCCGGGCGCCGCGGGAACGCGGCGCGGCCTCCGTGTCGTCGTCGTCCGCGTCGTCCGTCGTGTCCGCGTCGGTCACGTGGCCGAGCGCGACGACCTCGGCGGCCCGGTCGACGTCGACGCCGTCGAGCTCGTCGTCGTCGGACTCGTCGAGGTCGTCCTCGTCGTCGCCGAACTCGTCGTCGTCGGCCTCGTCGTCGTCCGGGTCCTCGTAGTCGGCGTCCTCGTCCGAGTCCGCGTCGTCGTCCTCGTCGGCGTCCTCGTCGTCCTCGGACTCGCCCTGGGACGCGCGGTACTCCGCCATGCGCTCGGACCACGGCACCCACTCGGGCGCGACGAGCGAGCCGTCACCCGGCATCAGCTCGACCTCGAGCACCGTGGGCTCGTCGCCCTCGACGTGCGCGACAGAGACGGTCCAGCGCCAGCCGGGGTAGCCGGGCATCCGGTTCGAGAACAGGACCGAGACGACCCCGTCGCCCTCGTCGACCGTGCCGACCGGCTGTCCGACGGTGTCCTCGGACGTGACCTCGAGCAGCGCCGTGCGCGCGAGCTCCGTGACGTCGACCATCAGGCGTCCAGCTGGTCTGCGACGTGGCGCAGGATCGCGGCGATGCGCTCGCCGTTCTTCGGGTAGCGCCCGTGGCGGAGGTCGCCGCTGATGCGGTCGAGCTCCTTCACGAGGTCCTCGACGATGACGGCCATGTCGTCGGCGGACCGACGGGACATCTTCGCGAGGGAGGGCTGCTCCTCGAGCATGCGGACGGACAGCGCCTGTGACCCCTTCTTGCCCTGCACGACGCCGTACTCCAGGCGCGTGCCGGCCTTGACCGAGGTGGTGCCGTCCGGCAGCGAGGACGCGTGCAGGAACACGGGCTCACCGTCGTCGCCGGTGATGAACCCGAACCCCTTCTGGTCGTCGTAGAACTTGACCTTGCCGGTGGGCATGCGTGGACTCCTCGAGGTCGTGGAACGGCCGTGGTGCGTCGGATATCCTGGGTCGATGGCCAAGCCGACCCGATCGACCGGGAACCCGCGCGATGACGTGCAGCCCCCGGTGACGTTCAATCGTACCGAACGCGTGCTCGGGTTCATGGTCGGGGGGATCTTCATCGCCGCGCTCCTCTGCATCGCAGCGATGATCGTCATGTGGTTGACCGACCCGAGCGCGCAGGGCTCGATGCCGTGGCCGGTCGTCATGGCGGTCCCGCTCATCGGCCTGCCGATCGGCATGGTGCTCGTGTTCGTCCTGCTCGGCCTGACCTGGTCGAAGCGCGCCCGCGAGAACCGGTCGGGACGCTGAGCACCGGCGCCGACCGGAGCCGGGGCCGATGACGACCACCGCAGACCTCGCCGCACGACTGCGCGCGATGCCCGACGACGAGCTCGAACGGCTCGTGGTCGCCCGTCGACTGCCCGCCGCCGTGCTGGCCGACTCCGGTCCGCAGCACGCGACCGACTTCTTCGACCTCGCCGAGGCGCTCCGCAGCGACGACGCGGTCGACGCGGCGCTCGAGCACCTGCCGAGGGCGACGCTCCTCGCCCTCGTGCACGGCGCCGGTGCCGCGGACGCGCTCGCCCCGGCGGTGGCGCTCGGCCTGGCCGACCCCGACGGTGGCGTCGACGACGCGGTCGGTGCCCGACTGGCGGCCCACCCCGACCTCGGCGCCCTGCGCGACGCGCCGGACGCCGACGGCCCGTCCGAGCAGACCGGGGACCCGCGGCAGGGCGCTGCGCCGGACGACGAGCGGGACCGAGCGGCCGGTGCGGAGCAGGCGTTCGCGACGATGACCGTGCTCGCCGAGCTCGTCCGCGCGGTCGACCAGGGAGGCGTCCGCGAACTCGTGAAGGGCGGCATCGGCACCCCGCTCGCGCGGACCCTCGGCGAGCGCGTCGGCGCCGAGGCCGAGGTCGTGTCCGACCGGCTGGCCCTGCTCGCCCGGGTCGGGTACGCCGACCCCGGCGAGGGCGTCTGGACCACCACGGACGACGGGCGGACCTGGCTCACGACGGACTGGCCCGAGCGCTGGACCGGTCTGGTCGGACGCTGGTGGTCCTCGCTCGACCCGGCCGTGCACGACGTCCTCGAGACCGCCGGGGACGACCTGCGCGACCTCGTGTCCGTCGGCCGCTGGCGCTACCCGGCCGGATCCCGCTGGCTCGACGCGACGCTGCTCCAGGTGGCGGGGACGGCGTCGGCGCTCGGGCTCGCGGTCGACGGCACCGTCACCTCGACCGGGCGCGCCGTCGTCGCCGGTGACGCCGGGGCCGCCGCCACCGACCTCCCGCCGACCGTCGACACCGTGTACCTCCAGCACGACCTCACCGTGATCGCGCCCGGTCCGCTGACACCGGCCGACGACGCCGCACTGCGCGTGGTCGCCGACCTCGAGGCGCCCGGGCTCGCCGCCCGGTACCGGGTCTCCGAGGACTCGGTCCGCCGGGCCCTCCGCGCCGGACACACGAAGGAGGCGCTGCTCGCCTCGCTCGACCGGCTGTCCGCCACCGGGGTGCCGCAGCCGCTCGCCTACCTGGTCGACCAGGTCGCCGGACGCGACGGCGGCATCGTCGTCGACGTCGATGCCTCCGGGACGGGGGCCGTCGTGCACGGCACCCCGGACCAGCTCGACCTGATCGGGGTCGACGCCGAACTCCGTCAGCTCACGTGGGAGCGCCCGGACCTGACGACCCTCGTCACGCACCACCCGGCGCACGTGGTCCAGGCAGCGCTCGAGGAACAGCGGTACCCGGCCGTGCTGACGGCCGCCGCCCGCCCCGCGACGCGGGTCGCGCCTCCCGTCCGTCGCCGCGCCGCCGGCCGCACGCCGGAGCAGGCGGCGCACGCCCTCGTGGAACGGCTCCGTCTGACCACCCGCCGCGGCGAGGCGGAGCCGGAGCAGGAGTGGCTCGGGCGGCAGATCGACCTGGCGGTGCGTGGACGCACCCCGGTCCGCGTGACGGTGCGGATGCCGGACGGGTCGGAACACCCGTTCTCGATCGTGCCGACGTCGGTCGCGGCGGGGCGGGTGCGCGGACGGGACACCGGCGTGGACGTCGAGCGGACGCTGCCGCTGTCGCTCGTGGTGTCCGTGGAGAGCGAAGCCTGAGCGGGGTGGTCGGTCGGCGGCGTTCCTCCGCAGGCGAACGGTCGGGGCCGCTCCTCCACCGGAGCGCTGCGCACCGCACCCGTTCGCAGCCGCGACGCCTAGGCTGATCCGTCATGAACGGACCGCTGATCGTGCAGAGCGACCGCACCGTGCTCCTCGAGGTCGCACACCCCGACGCCGAGGACGCACGGCACGAACTCGCGGCCTTCGCCGAGCTCGAACGCGCACCCGAGCACGTGCACACGTACCGCATCACCCGCCTCGGGCTCTGGAACGCACGGGCCGCCGGGCACGACGCCGAGTCGATGATCGGCACGCTCGAGCGGTTCGCGAAGTTCCCGGTGCCGCAGAGCGTCACGGTCGACATCCGCGACACCGTCTCGCGCTACGGCCGCCTGGTGATCCGGCGCGAGGAACGCCCCGACGCCCCGGTCATCGCGAACTCCCCGTCCGAGGAACTCGAGCGCCAGCCCGTCCTGCTGCTCACCGCCGAGGACCCGTCCGTGCTCGCCGAGGTCACCCGGTCGAAGCGCATCAAGCCCCTGCTCGGCGACCAGCGCTCCCCCAACGCGATCGCCCTGCAGCCATGGGCGCGGGGACAGGTCAAGCAGGAGCTCGTCAAGCTGGGCTGGCCGGCCGAGGACCTCGCCGGCTACACACCCGGGCAGCCGCACCCGATCGACCTCGACACCGCGTCCTGGCGCCTCCGGCCCTACCAGGAGCAGGCGGTCGACACCTTCTTCGCTCAGGGGTCCGGCGTCGTCGTGCTGCCCTGTGGCGCCGGCAAGACCCTCGTCGGTGCCGGCGCGATGGCGACCGTCAAGGCCACCACGCTCATCCTCGTGACGAACACGGTCTCGGCCCGGCAGTGGCGTGACGAGCTGCTCCGCCGGACGACCCTGACCGCCGACGACATCGGCGAGTACTCCGGCACCGTCAAGCAGATCCGTCCGGTCACGATCGCGACGTACCAGATCCTCACCGCCCGCCGGAAGGGTGAGTACACGCACCTGTCGCTCCTCGACGCGCTCGACTGGGGCCTCATCGTGTACGACGAGGTCCACCTGCTCCCCGCCCCCGTGTTCAAGCTCACCGCGGACCTGCAGGCGCGCCGCCGCCTGGGGCTCACCGCGACCCTGGTGCGCGAGGACGGACGCGAGAGCGACGTCTTCTCGCTCATCGGGCCGAAGCGGTACGACGCCCCGTGGAAGGAGATCGAGGCGCAGGGCTACATCTCCCCCGCCGCCTGCTACGAGGTCCGCATCGACCTGCCCCACAGCGACCGGCTCGAGTACGCGGCCTCGGGCGACGACGAGCGGTACCGGCTCGCGGCGACGACCCCCGCGAAGACCCCGGTGGTGCGGGAGCTCATCGAGAAGCACCGCGGCGAGCAGATCCTCGTGATCGGGCAGTACATCGACCAGCTCGACGACCTCGCGGCCTCGCTCGACGCCGCCGAGATCACCGGGTCCACGCCCGTCGACGAGCGGGAGCGGTTGTTCCAGGCGTTCCGCGAAGGCTCGATCGACGTGCTCGTCGTGTCGAAGGTCGCGAACTTCTCGGTCGACCTGCCCGACGCGACGGTGGCCATCCAGGTGTCCGGTTCGTTCGGGTCCCGGCAGGAAGAAGCCCAGCGTCTCGGCCGACTCCTCCGCCCGAACAAGGACGGCCTGCCCGCGTCGTTCTACACGCTCGTGACGCGGGACACGGTCGACCAGGACTTCGCGCAGAACCGGCAGCGGTTCCTCGCCGAGCAGGGCTACGCGTACACGATCCTCGACGCCGATCAGGTCGCGGCTGCCGCCTAGCCGCCGCACGTGCCGCTCTCAGGAAACCTCTAGGGAACGGTCAGAGGATGGGTGCATGACCGATGGCCCCAAGATCCTGATCGTCGACGACGAACCGAACATCCGCGACCTCCTCACGACCTCGTTGCGTTTCGCCGGGTTCGCCGTCCGCGCGGTCGGCAACGGTGCCCAGGCGATCTCGGCGGTGCTCGAGGAAGAGCCCGACCTGATCATCCTCGACGTCATGCTGCCCGACATGAACGGGTTCGGCGTCACCAAGCGTCTCCGTTCGTCCGGCTACACCTCGCCGATCCTCTTCCTCACGGCGAAGGACGACACCGAGGACAAGATCACCGGTCTCACCGTCGGCGGCGACGACTACGTCACGAAGCCGTTCTCGCTCGACGAGATCGTCGCGCGCATCAAGGCCATCCTGCGTCGCACCATGAACGACGAGGAAGACGCGATCATCCGCGCCGGCGAGCTCACGATGGACCAGGACACGCACGAGGTCACGATCGGCGACGCGCAGATCGAGCTGTCGCCCACCGAGTTCAAGCTCCTGCGCTACCTCATGCTCAACCCGAACCGGGTGCTGTCGAAGGCGCAGATCCTCGACCACGTGTGGGAGTACGACTTCAACGGCGACGCCGGCATCGTCGAGTCCTACATCTCGTACCTGCGCCGCAAGCTCGACCAGTACTCGAGCGAGCCGATCATCCAGACCAAGCGTGGGTTCGGCTACATGCTCAAGGCGACGAAGGCTTCGTAGGCCGCCGTCGTCCTCACGGCGCTCGTCCGGTTTCACCGGGCGAGCGCCGTCTACCGTTGGGGCAGCATGCACACGCGAATGAGCCGTTGGTGGGACGGGATCTCCCTCCGCACCAAGATCACCGGGATCACGGTGCTCCTCGTCGCGCTCGGGCTGCTCGTCGCCGGCCTCGGCACCATGACGGTGCTGTCGACCTACCTCATGTCGCAGCTCGACGACAACGTCAAGCAGACGACCGAGCAGCTCGAGGGCCAGAACATCAGCGACGGCGAGCAGTACTGCAAGCTCTCCGTGGTGCTGTCGCAGAGCGCCTACGTCGCGGCGTACGACTCGTCGGGTGAGCAGATCTGCCAGACCCGCGCCTCGAGCCGGCCGGACATCCGGTCGCTCGACTTCTCGGCGGCGGCCCGGTCGTCGCAGCGGTTCTCGCTCTACGACAGCCAGCACGACCACGAGTGGCGTGCCCAGGTCATCCCGGCGTCGCTGCAGAACCAGTCGAGCGGCACCGCCGAGACGGGCTACGTGCTCGTCGCCGTGTCCAGCGCCGACACCGACCAGACCATCGCCCGGTTCACCGTGATCTTCCTCGGGTTCGGCATCTCGGTGATCCTGCTCGGCGCCATGCTGACCCGGCTCCTCGTCACGGCGACCTTCGACCCGTTGCGCGACGTCGAGGACACCGCAGCTCGGTTCGCCGCCGGCGACTTCAACCAGCGCCTCGAGGCCGACACCCCGAACACCGAGGTCGGCCGCCTGAACCGCTCGCTCAACGCGATGCTCGAACGCATCGACAGCGCCTTCGAGGACCGCGAGCGGACGATCGCGCAGATGCGACGGTTCGTCGGCGACGCCTCGCACGAGCTCCGCACGCCGCTCGTCTCGCTCCGCGGGTACGCCGAGCTCTACCGGATGGGTGCACTGCGCAAGGAGGAGGACGTCGCCCAAGCGATGGAGCGCATCGAGAAGGAGGCCCAGCGCATGGGGCTCCTCGTGCAGGACCTCCTCCAGCTCGCCCGGATCGACGAGTCGAAGCCGCTCGAACTCGGGCCGGTCGACCTCGTCGCGATCGCCCGCGACTCCGCGCTCGACACGATGGCGTCGAACCCCGACCGCGAGATCCAGGTGCTGGTCGAGGACGCCGTCACGGGGGTCAGCGTGCCGCAGGCCGTCCGCCCGCCGGCGCCGCAGTCCGACACGGGCGAGGTCCCGCCGACCTCCCCGTCCTCGGCGAACACGACAGGGCCGATCGCGTTCTCGCGGCAGACCCTCGCGCGACTGCGTGCCCGCCGGACCCGCGCGATGGGGGTCGAGGGTGGCGTGCCGTCCGACGACACGTCCCCGCTTCCGACCGTCGTGCTCCCGGCCCGCCCGCCGATCGTCCTCGCCGAGGAGAACAAGGTGCGGCAGGTCATCACGAACCTGATGGGCAACGCGATGCGGTTCACCGCGCACGACGACCCGATCGAGATCGGCATCGGCGTGGACGACGACCGTGGCATGGCGCACATCGACGTGATCGACCACGGCGAGGGCATCCCCCCGCAGCTGCGCGAGAAGATCTTCCAGCGGTTCTGGCGTGCGGACACCTCGCGGGCACGGGACACCGGCGGCTCCGGGCTGGGGCTCGCGATCGTGTCCGGCATCGTGCAGGCGCACAACGGCTCGGTCGAGGTCTTCGACACCGAGGGCGGCGGCGCGACCTTCCGCGTCTGGCTCCCGCTCATCCCCCGCGACTACACGCCCACCCCCGCGCCCGCCGCGGCCTGACGCGCACCCCGCCCCCGCACCCGCCCCAACCGCGCCGTCGTCCGCCGGGCCGGATCCGTCACGCTCGTCGCACCCGGCCGACAGCTCGTGCGCTGCCGGCGCATCATGCACGGCGTGTCCTGTCCGCTCGTTCGGCGAACGCCAGCCGCAGCCGCTCGAACAGGACCGCCGGGCGAGCAAGATCGACCGCAGTCGCGTGGATCACGAGCCAGCCGTTCACCGTGAACCCGTTCCGCCGCCGCTGATCGTGCCGGAACGTCTCGCGCTCGCGGTGGTGGTCGCCGTCGTACTCGAGCGCGATCCGGTACTCGGGCCACGCCATGTCGACCCGCCCGAGGAAGCGTCCCTGGGCGTCGTGCGCGTCGGCGTTCAGCTCGGGCTCCGGGAACCCGGCATCGACGACCGCCAGGCGGAGGCGGCTCTCCATGGCCGATTCCGAGCCGACCCGGATCCGCTCCAGCGCGGCGCGGGCGTTCCGCACGCCACGCGCCCCGGGGCGGATCGCCGCTGCGAGGTCATCGAGGGTGGCGAGGCCTCGCTCCCGGCTCACCATGTGGTCGCCGAGCACGACGAGATCCTCCACGGAGAGCATGCCCGCACACTCGAACCAGGCCTGAGCCGGGCTGCTGGTCGGTCCGTACGCGGTCGCTCGGACGGCCCGCGACGGCGAACGGTGTCCGACCACCCCCTGCCGTCGCATCGCGACATCGGCGTCCGACGACACGTGTACCGTCTCGTCCGACGCCATCCGGTGCGGCAACGGCGCACCCCAGATGCGTGCGGCCGTGACGTGGCTGAACCGCTGTCCCTCGCGCAGCACGACCGAGAGCGCTTCGACACGTCCGACGTCTGCTCCCGCTGGAGCCCGGACGCCGTGGACCGGCGAGACGAGGTCCTTCCGGCGGAGGCGCTCCGCGCCGATGCCGGCCCGCAGGGCCGCACCGACGGTGAACGCACTCTGGCGGAAGGGAACGGGGAGCGGGGTGGGGTTCGGCATGCCGATGATCGTCCGTGGAGCGCCGACAACGCCGACCATCCCGAGCCGGGACTGTGGAGGAGGGCGCACCGCGGGCCTCCTGTGGGGGAAGAACCCGGAGCACTGGGCGAGCGGGACATGCCGCACGTGCGGCGCGGTCCGGGCGCGACTCGTCGCACCGGAGCGTCGAACGTGACGAAGACGGCTCGCTCGCGCCCCGCCCCGCGCCCCCGACCCCCGCACACAGAAGGGCCCCGCACGCGCAGCGTGCGGGGCCCTTCTGTCGGACGGACTAGAAGTCCATGCCACCCGAGGGGTCGCCGGCCGGCATGGCCGATGCCTTCTCGGGCTTGTCGGCGACGACGGCCTCGGTCGTGAGGAACAGACCGGCGATCGACGCAGCGTTCTGCAGCGCCGAGCGCGTGACCTTGGCCGGGTCGATGATGCCCGCGGCGACGAGGTCGACGTACTCGCCGGTCGCAGCGTTCAGGCCGTGGCCCGACTCGAGCTCGCGGACCTTGGCGGCGACGACGCCCGGCTCGAGACCGGCGTTCAGCGCGATCTGCTTGAGCGGTGCGTCGATCGCGACGCGGACGATGTTCGCGCCGGTCGCCTCGTCGCCCTGGAGCTCGAGGGTGTCGAGCACGACGGACGCCTGGATGAGGGCGACGCCACCACCGGCGACGATGCCCTCCTCGACGGCGGCCTTCGCGTTGCGGACGGCGTCCTCGATGCGGTGCTTGCGCTCCTTGAGCTCGACCTCGGTCGCCGCACCCGCCTTGATGACGGCGACGCCGCCGGCGAGCTTGGCGAGACGCTCCTGGAGCTTCTCGCGGTCGTAGTCGGAGTCGGTCGCCTCGATCTCGGAGCGGATCTGACGGACGCGGCCCGCGATCTGCTCGTCGTCGCCGGCGCCCTCGATGATGGTCGTCTCGTCCTTGGTGATGATCACCTTGCGGGCCTTGCCCAGCAGGTCGAGGGTCGCGTTCTCGAGCTTGAGACCGACCTCCTCGGAGATGACCTGGCCACCGGTCAGGATCGCGATGTCCTGCAGCATGGCCTTGCGGCGGTCACCGAAGCCCGGGGCCTTGACGGCGACGGACTTGAAGATGCCACGGATCTTGTTCACGACGAGGGTCGCCAGCGCTTCGCCGTCGACGTCCTCGGCGATGATGAGGAGCTGCTTGCCCGCCTGGATCACCTTGTCGACGACCGGGAGCAGGTCCTTGATGTTGGAGATCTTCGAGTTGACGATGAGGATGTACGGGTCCTCGAAGACGGCTTCCTGGCGCTCGGGGTCCGTGACGAAGTACTGCGACAGGTAGCCCTTGTCGAAGCGCATGCCCTCGGTCAGCTCGAGCTCGGTGCCGAAGGTGTTCGACTCCTCGACGGTGACGACACCCTCCTTGCCGACCTTGTCGATCGCCTCGGCGATGAGCGCACCGATGGTGGGGTCGGCGGCCGAGATCGACGCGGTCGCGGCGATCTGGTCCTTGGTCTCGATGTCCTTCGCGTTGGCGAGGAGCTGGTCGGAGACGGCGGCGACGGCCTTCTCGATGCCGCGCTTGAGCGACACGGGGTCGGCACCGGCGGCGACGTTGCGGAGGCCCTCGCGGACGAGCGCCTGGGCGAGCACGGTCGCGGTGGTGGTTCCGTCACCGGCGACGTCGTCGGTCTTCTTGGCGACCTCCTTGACGAGCTCCGCGCCAATCTTCTCGTACGGGTCGTCGAGCTCGATCTCCTTGGCGATGGAGACACCGTCGTTCGTGATCGTGGGGGCGCCCCACTTCTTCTCGAGGACGACGTTGCGGCCGCGCGGGCCGAGCGTCACCTTCACGGCGTCGGCCAGGATGTTGAGGCCGCGCTCGAGGCCGCGACGGGCCTCCTCGTCGAAAGCAATGATCTTTGCCATGTGAGTTTCTCGTCCCTCCCGGACGTCGTGCATGGGGGTCGTGCTGGCACTCAGCGTGAGCGAGTGCCAACGCCGATTCTGGCACTCGCGTTGGTCGAGTGCAACACAGTCGGGAGGCGCGGGCCGACTTCCCAGGACACGTTGCGTCGCGAGCACGCGGACGACCGCGGCGCGAGCACGCGGACCACCACCCCGCCACGACGGAACGCGCCGCCCCCGAAGGGACGACGCGTTCCGTGGTGGTGCCGGCTCAGGCGGGGCGGACCGACTCGGCCTGCGGCCCCTTCGAGCCGGTGCCGACGTCGAACGTGACCGCCTGCCCCTCCTCGAGGACCTTGTAGCCCGACATGTCGATCGCCGAGTAGTGCACGAACACGTCCTGGCCCCCTCCATCGACGGTGATGAAGCCGAAGCCCTTCTCGGCGTTGAACCACTTCACGGTTCCGTTGGCCATGATCTCTTGCTCCCTGGTGGTGCCGGTGCGAACGACGGGTCGTCGTTGTTGCGGACGACGAGCCGTCGTCTGGCGATGACTCTTGCGGAAGCCACGCACCAGGGCAAGAGGTGTGACGCTCTTCCGCCTCGATTCACCCAGAACGCAACGCGCCGGAAACACGGCGGTCACGAACCGGGCCGTCGGGGCCGCTCAGCCGCGGTAGTCGGCACCCAGGACGACGGACACCCCGGCGTTCGGGAACGCGTCGGACTGCTGCACCGCGGTCACCCCGAGCGTCTTCGCGATGCCGCGTGCCACCGCGGCCTGCGACTCCTCCTGGTAGTAGACGATCGTCGACGCCGTGCCGGTCGTGCCGGCGTCACCCGTCGAGGCGACCTTCCACCCGGCGCCCCGCAGCGCCGTGGCACCGCGGGCCGCGAGACCGCCGGTCGACGTGCCGTTCAGGACGACGACCTTGGTCGTCCCCTGTGCGGCGGGCTCCGCGGCCTCGGGCTCCTGGGAGGCGGACTCCGAGGGCGACTCGGACGGCGACGCCTCCGAGCTCGCGGGGGCGGAGGACGACGCGGCCGGGGCCGGCGACGAGGTCGAGCCGCCGAAGGAGTAGCTGCCGTTCACGAGCGCGAGCGCCAGCACCCCGAGGAGCACGAGCACGCCGGTCGCGAGCGCCGCCCACGCGAAGGCGATCCACCCGCGTCCACGTCGCTGGGCGCCGCGGTGGGCGCCGACACGGGGTCCGTCGTGGACCTCGTCGAAGCGGTCTCGCGGGAATCTCTGGCTCATCGTTCCTCTTCACGGGGATCGGGCGTCGTGGCGGCGGCGACGAAGGACCGCGTGGCCCGCGCACGGGTGCGCGCGTGCCGGAGCCGCTGCAGGCGTCCGACCAGCTGCGGGTCGTACGCGAGGGCTGCGGGGTGGTCGATCACGCGGTTGAGCACCTGGTAGTAGCGCGCCGGCGACATGTCGAACTCGACCCGGATCTCCGCTTCCTTCGTGCGGTCGTGCCGTGCCCGGTCGTGCTCGAACGCGAGCACGTGCTTGTCGAGCTCGCTGAGCTCGTCGGCGGGGAGGGCGGTCACGGCACTTCCGATCACGGTCGGGCAACGGGTCTCGCACATCGTAGGGGTGACCGGCGCGCCGACCCTGGCACCACCCTGGACTGTCGCGGAGGCTGCGTTCAGGCACCGGGTGGGCGGAACCACCGCACGCGGACGCCGAACGGGTCGGAGACACCCAGCGCGACGCCGTCGAGCGAGAGGGTCGCGAAGGCGTCGGGGTCCTCCGGGTCGACGTCGTGCGGCAGCGTCGCCGCCACCCCGTCGAGGATCCCGGTGCGTTCGAGCGTCACCCAGTGCACGCCGCGCTCCCGGAGGCGGTCGACCACCCGCTGCCGACCCGCGCCCGGGACGTACACGAGGGTCCCGGTGGTCAGCACCACCGGTTCACAGCCGTCCGGCAGGGCGTCCAGTGCGCGGTCCAGGTCACCGGGCAGCGTGCCCCGGACCCGGACGGGAGGCACGGCGAGCGCCGCGCGGGCCGCCTCGCGCATCAGGGCGGTCCGGTCCGTCGCCTCGGGCGGGACGGCCTCGACGAGCCGGTCGAACGCGTGCGGCTCCGCGAGGTCGATCGGGTTCGGGTCGAGTGCGACCCGTGCGCCGATGCGGATCGGGGTCGACCGCGGGGCGGGCACGGCACCGGAGACCGTCACGGTGAGGTGCACCGCGGGGTCGGCGACGGCGGTGTGCACCCGGACCGGTGCGCCCGGCTCCCCCGCACCGTCCAGGACGCGGTGGTCGAGCGTGACGCGGTCCGGGATCGAGCACAGGCCCGCCGCGGCCCCCGCGTCGACGAGCCCGAGCGGTCGCGCGGACGCGGCGGCGAGCGCCTGGAGGACCGGGACGACGGGACCGAGCCGCCGCGGGTCGTTGGCCTGCACCGTGGCGGTGGTGAGGGCCGCGACGAACGCGTGGCGTGCCTCCCGTCCGATCGCGCGCAGCGCACCGGGGTCCGACGGGTCGGCGCCGAGCCGCCGCGCGACCGCGAAGACGAGCTCCGGCTGCCGCTGCTGCGGCGGGACCGCGTCGAGCAGCGCGACGAGCGCGTCGTCCACCGACCGCGCCCAGGCGGCGTAGGACGGCGAGGTGCCAGCGATCCGGTCGGCGTACGCGGCGAACCGCTCGCGGGTGCCCGTGCTGCTGCTCGTGCCGGTGCTGCTGCTGGTCCCGTTCACGGGCGGTGCATCCCGACGTGGCGGATGCCGGCCTCGTCGTAGGGCGTCCCGAACCGACGGAAACCGTGCCGCTCGTAGAGACCGGCCACGTACTCCTGGGCGTGCAGCACGAACGGTTCGTGCCCGTGCTCGGCGAGGACCGCGGCCACCAGGCTGCCCGCGATGCCCCGACCGCGGTGGTCGGGGTGCGTGGCGACGCGGCCGATCACCCACGCGGGCGGAGCCGACCCGGCCGGGTGCTGCTCGTCGGCCGCGGGCCGGACCAGGCGGAGGTAGCCGACCACCTCGTGCCCCTCCGCACCGGTGTCCGCTCCGAACCACCAGTGCTCGGTGTCCGCAGCGCGGTCACGCCCGTCGAGGTCCTCGGCGGTGACCCGCTGCTCGAGCGCGAAGACCCGGTTCCGGAGCCGCACGATCCCGTACAGTTCGTCCGTCGTCAGGCGGCTCCAGTGGGCGCGGCGTACGGAATGCTCGGACACCGTCGCGAGTTTACTGAGGTGGTCGCCAGGACCCACGACGGCGACCGGAACGAGGAGGAACACATGGCGTACAACGTCGACAAGTCCGATGCCCAGTGGCGCGAGGAGCTCTCCCCGGACCAGTACGCCGTCCTCCGGCAGGCCGGGACCGAGCGTCCGTGGACGGGCGAGCTGCTCGACGAGGAGCGCGCCGGCGTCTACACGTGTGCGGCGTGCGGCGCGGAGCTGTTCCAGAGCGGCACGAAGTTCGACTCCGGCTGCGGCTGGCCGTCGTTCTACGAGTCGGTCCGCCCGGAGGCCGTGCAGCTCATCGAGGACAAGTCCCTCGGCATGGTCCGCACCGAGGTGCGCTGCGCGAACTGCGGCGGCCACCTGGGTCACGTCTTCGCGGACGGCTTCGGCACCCCGACCGGTGACCGCTACTGCATGAACTCGATCTCGCTGAACTTCTCGGCTGCGGAGTGACCCCGGACGTGCCCCGGTAGAGTGGGCCCGTCAGCCGGCATGGCGCAATTGGTAGCGCACCGTACTTGTAATACGGGGGTTGTCGGTTCAAGTCCGACTGTCGGCTCGAAAATCCCAGATCAGGCCCCGGTTTGCTTCGGCAGACCGGGGCCTTTTCGTCGTCTGGGGCACGAATACCGACCGCTAATCGTCGCCGAACTGGTCGAGCAGGTCACGCACGTCCGGCCCGACGTGGATGTGGCCCGTGTAGTGGTCACGGGTCCAGCGGGTGTCGCCGTGGCCGAGCTGCTGCGCCGCGGCGTCGAGGTCTTGGCCGTTGCGGATCATCGTCGCGACGGTCTTCCGGCACGTGTACGGAACGAGCCAGTCGGGGTACTCGAGCGCCTCGCGGAAGGTGCGCCACTGGGTGCGCATGTTGTTCGGGGAGCGCAGCGTGCCGACAGCGGAGGGGAACACCCACTCGGTCGTCGCGGTGGCGGCTCGGCGGACGAGCATCCGAACGGCGAACGGCGGGAGCGCGAGCGTCCGGAACCCAGCGGCGGTCTTCGGCTTCGGCTGCCGCTGCAGGCCCTCGCCACGGACGTGCACGGCGGTGCCGGTGATCGTCACGGTCTTCACCTCGGAGCGGAGGTCGACGTCCTGCCAGCGGAGGGCGAGCACCTCGCCGGTGCGCACGCCGGTCGCGATGAGCATGTCGAACACGTCGGCCAGGTCGGTAAGGCGCTGGCGGCCCCCGCGATCCTTGCTCGCGTCCCACTCCTGCAGGCGGGCGCGGAGCAGGAGCACCTCCTCGCGGCTGATGGTGTGGATCTGCCCCGGGGTGCTCGTGACGTTCTCGGTCTCGCGCACGGGGTTCATCGCTGCGGCGCCGTGCCGGACGGCGAGCGAGAACATGCCCATGAGCACGACTCGGCAGAGCGCGGCGGTCGCCTTGCCGACGTTCTCCTCGACGGCGACGAGGTGCCGGTCGACGACGGGGACGGTGACCTCGCGCACGCGGAGCTCGCCGAGGGCCGGCCGGACGTGGTTCTTGATCGTTCGGCGGTAGACGTCGAGGGTGCCGTTCGCTCGCTTGCCGAGGAGCGTGTCGTACCAGCGGTCGGCGAGGATCGAGACGCGAGCCTCGCCGTTCAGGTCGGCCCCGTGCAGGCGGACGCGATCGCGCAGGTGCTCGACGAGCGCGTCCTTCGCCTTCTGCCGGCTCGCGCCGGTCCGGCGCACCTGCCGGGTCACGCCGTCGAAGTCCCGGAACCGCGCCGACGCGGTCCAGTCGGTGCCCTTGCCGGTCGCGCTGATGTTGCCCCACGTGCCGAGGACGAGCGGTGGGCGGGCCATCAGACGAGGACCCGGCGGCGACCGGCGTAGGTGCGCTCCCCGAGCCGCTGCAGGACATAGCGCCGGAAGTCGTGGACGATCTTCGGCGTCACGTTGAGCTCCTCGGCGATGTAGTGGACGTCCGGGCTGATCTGCTCGAGCTCGGCGTACTCCTCGGGGTGCACGAGGAGGGTCGCTGCGTACGTGTCTGCCTGGCGCTCGAGAGGGCTGTGCGGGCCGAGGTCGCAGGTGTGGCCGTAGTAGACGTGGCCGAGCTCGTGCGCGAGGGTCGACCGCCGCTCGCTGGGGGTGAGTCCGAGGTCAAGGTAGATCCGGTCCTCCACGGGGCTGTAGCCGCCGAGGAGGTCGTCCGGGAGGTGGGTCAGGACGACGCGCACGCCCAGGGCGGCGGCGCGGTGGAGCAGTTCCTTCAATCGGTCCCCCTGGTTCGCGGCTGGTTACTCCGCGTGCGGCTGGTCGGTCTTGCGTCGGCCGCGCTGTGCGGCGAGGGCGACGTCGCTGCGGCTGAGGTGCTCGGTGTCGAGGTCGACGTCGATGTCCTCGTCGGCGGTGTCGTCATCCTGGGTGAGGGGGGTGACATTCGTGCGGGCGGCGACGGTCTGTTCCGCGTCGAGGACGACGGCCTGAAAGTCGGCACCAAGGAACGCGGTCGCGCGGAACAGCTGATCGATGTCCCAGTGCTTCCCGCCGGCGAGCATGCGGGACATCTGCGCGGGCGAGACGCCGACGGCGGCGGCGAGCTTCTGCTGCTCGACTCCTCGGCGGACCATGAGGCCCTTGAGGATCGCGGCAACCTCCTTCGTGAGGTCGGACGGCTCGGGGCGCGCACTTGCTGGCATGAATAGGAACCTATCAGTTTTGGAAAGTTGTCCGCAACCCGCACCTTCTGGGTTGCCATATGAAAAGCAGAGTGGCAGGCTTTCCATATGGCAACCACGACACCGGCATCCCGGACGGTGGCAGACGAGGTGCTCGCCCACTTGGGCCGCACCCGTCAGACCCGGACCTGGCTGACCGAGAAGACCGGCATCCCGATCGCGACCATGTCGCGACGCCTCAACGCACAGTCTGCGTTCACGATCGATGAGCTCGTGAGCATTGCCCAGGCGTTGGAGGTTCCCCTAGGCGAGATCCTCGCCCCCATCACCAGCCCGGCGCAGGCGGCGGTCGCAGCATGAGCGGCCGGGTCCCGGGCGACATGTACGGCAAGTACTTCCCCGGCGAGCCGTACGTCACCGAGTTCATCCCGACGGAGCAGGAAGCCGCCGCCGTCGCCGCGTCCGCGGAGCGGCGGGACAGCGCCGACCTGCTGCCGATGCTTCTCGGAGAGGCGGTGGCGTCGTGAGGATCGTGCTGGCGCTCGTCGCCCTCTCGTTCGTCGCCGCGCTGTTCGCGTCCGCCGTCGACCGGTACTCGGTCGTCTGGGCCGCGCTCGCCTGGGCCGTCGTCGTCCTGTTCGTCGCCGCTGTCCTTCGCCTCCACGCCGTCATCAACGCCGAGTCGGCCGACGAGTGACCTTCCCGCACGGCATCCTCTGCGGCTGCGACGCCTGCTGGTCGCCCGCGGACCTCGACGACGACCGCCTCGGCAAGGCGATCGCTCGGGTCGCCGAGGTTGACGAGACGGATCCCTGCGACTGATCTGAGCAGTTCCCCGCTCTCGGTCCCCTTCCTCTGCAACGTGCTCCGCCTCCGGAGCGCGTCATCAGCCATCCCCTCAAGGAGAACCATGACCACCACGAACCCCGCCCCGCTGCGGGTGCTCAACCTCGTCGTCGAGAACTACAAGCGCCTCACCGCCGTCGAGATCAAGCCCGAGGGCGACGTCGTCCTCATCGGCGGCCGGAACGCGCAGGGCAAGACGTCCGTCCTCGACGCGATCTACGCCGTGCTCAAGGGCGGCGCCGCTGCCCGCGAGACGGTGCAGCCGATCCGCGACGGCCAGGACACCGCGGTCGCCCGGCTCGAGATCGGCGACGAGCAGGGCACCGTCGCCTACGTCGCCACCCGCCGGTGGACGAAGGACGACGCCGGCACCCTCACCGTCGAGTCGTCCGACCACGCGCGCTTCTCGTCGCCGCAGAAGCTCCTCGACGGGATGCTTGGCTCGATCACGCTCGACCCGCTCGCGTTCACCCGCATGGACGCGAAGAAGCAGCTCGCGACGCTCATCGACGCCCTCGGCGACTCGCTCGGGTTTGACCCCGTGAAGCTGGACGCCGAGCGGAAGGGCGTCTACGACCGCCGCACCGAGGTCGGGCGCGCCGTCACCCGCCTCGAGGGGCAGCTCGGCAGCTTCCCGTCGCCGGACCCGACGGTCCCCGCCGAGGAGGTGTCCGCCGCGGACCTGCTCGCGAAGGTTGAGGCCGTGTCGCGGCAGAACCGTGCGATCGACACGGCGATCGAGACCGCACGGCAGGCGCGTGCCGAGCAGGAGCGCGCAGCGGACGCGCTCGTCGCCGCGCAGAACGCCCTCACGGCTGCGACCACCCGCGCGACGGAGACGGTCACGGCGGCCCGGGCGCTCGGCGAGCGGGACGACCCGCAGCCGTTCCTCGATCAGCTAGCCGAGCTCGACAAGGTGAACGAGCGGGTGCGGCAGCAGCGCGACCGAGCCGCCGTCGCCGAGGAGCTGTCCGACCGGAAGCGGGAGCAGGCGCAGCACACGCTCCGTCTCGAGGAGATCGACCGGCAGAAGGCCGACGGCATCGCCGCCGCGAAGCTGCCCGTCCCCGGCCTCGGGTTCGACGCCGACGGCGTGACGCTCAACGGCATCCCGTTCTCGCAGGCGTCCACCGCCGAGCAGGTGCGGGTCTCGACCGCCCTCGCGATGGCCGGCGACCCGACGATCCGCGTGATGCGCATCGACGGCGGCGAGTCCCTCGACTCCGAGTCGCTCGCGATCGTCGAGCAGCTCGCCGCGGAGAAGTCGTACCAGGTGTGGATCTCCCGGGTCGACGAGTCGCGGTCGGTCGGCTTCACGATCGAGGACGGGACGGTCGTCGCATGATCGGGGCGGAGTTCCACCGTCAGGCGATGGAGGACGCCCTTGCGGACGCCGCCGAGCAGACCGCGGTCGACCGCAAGACCGTCGCCCTCGCTGAGGCGCAGGTGCACGCGACCGCCCTGCTGGCGGAGGAGCAGCGCACTGCGAACCTCATCGCCCTGTTCGACGAGGAGGGCCCCGAGGTCTTCCGTGCTCCGGAGATCTCCGCGACGAGCATCGGCACCCCGGTCGAGCTGCGGCAGGCCCGCCGTGCGGCGAGCGAGGCGGTCCGGACGCAGTACCTCGTGCTCGCGGCCGAGATCGCGGAACGGCTGGCTCTCGCATGAGCGCCCCGTCCTGGCGCAACAGGGTCATCGTCGATGGCTCCGACCGCGACCTCTGGCTCGGTGCTCGCCGGCAGGTGATCGGCGCGTACGACGCGAAGAAGCTCGCGAAGCCGACGAGCGTCGACAAGTACCTCGCGTCGAAGCTCGCCGAGAAGACGTTCACGGGCAACGCCTACACGGAGGAGGGGCACCGCTGGGAGCCGCTGATGCTCGCCTACGCGGGCATCCCGCAGAACAGCGCGCTGATCCACTCCCCCGACGAGCCCGGCCATGCAGCGACCCCGGACGGGCTCCGCGTGAACCCGGACGGCCGGCTCACCCTCGCCGAGTGCAAGGCCCGCCTCGGCCGGATCACGGACGGCCCGGAGCGGGAGGAGTGGCGGCAGCTCGCGTGGCAGTTCCGCGTCCTCCCCGAGGCCGACGAGATCGAGTTCCTGTGGGTCGAGCTCGTCAAGAACGAGCACGGCGAGTGGGACCTCCGCGAGGGCCTGCACGGCATCCCCCGCCGGCTCGTCGTCACCCGCGACCACCCGAAGGTCGTCGAGGCACTCGCCCTCGTCGTCCCCATCGCCACTGACCTCCTCGCGCGGCTCCGCGTCGCGCTGACCTACGAACGGAGAGCCGCATGAGCACCGAGATCACGACGTACGTCCGGGCGTCGCTCGCCGAGAAGCGCGACTACGTGCAGACGATCGCGCAGGCCGGCGACCTGCTGCCGAAGGGCCTCTGGCACAACGTCCGCAACCCCGAGACGAAGATGATGGAGCAGCGCCCCTCCCCCGGGAAGGTCATGCTCGTCGTCGAGACGGGCCTCATGCTCGGCGTGCACCCGATGGCCGCTCTGCAGGGCATCGACGTCATCGAGGGTCACCCGACGATCAAGCCGGCGCTCATGTCGGCGCTGCTCCGGCAGGCGGGGCACTCGCTCCGCATCCGGCAGACCGGCTCCGTTCGCGGTGGCGATCTCGCCGTCACGACGACGCTGATCCGCAAGGACGACCCGGAGTTCCCGTACGAGTACACGTGGACGCCGCAGGACGCCGTCGACGCGGGCCTGCTCGACTCGTACGTGCCGGACGCCGAGGGCGTGTGGCGGCCCCGGGCACGGTCGAAGGACGGCAAGCCGCTGCCGTGGGAGCTGTTCACGGCGCGCCTCTGCCGGTGGCGGTCGCTGTCCGACGCCGCGTCGGCTGGCGGCGAGGACGTCCTCATGGGCCTGCACTACACGGCCGAGGAGCTCGGCGCGACCGTAGACAGCGAGGGCTCGGTCGTCGAGGCCGCTCCGACTGAGGCGTCGGCTCCTGCGAGAGCCTGGCTGGACGAGATCGCCGCGGCGACGACGCATGAACAGGTGGAGGCGGTCCTCGACGAGGCTCGCGTCAGCGACGGGCTCACCGACGCGCTGCGCACCGCGGCGATGACGCGGCACGGCATGCTCGGCGCCCCGACTGCGGAGCCGGCCGAGGCCGCCGTCGAGCCGGTGCCCGAGGTCGATCCTGAGCTTGTCGTCGTCACCCCGCCGACGGGAGAGACCACGCCGGTGTCCTCGCCCGAGCTCTCCGACGACGACTGGTTCGCGCAGGCTGAGGCGGACTCTGCCCGGTACGGCGGCCAGCCGTGAGCACGCAGGACATCGCTCGGATGGACACCGGCGAGATCGTCTCGTACGAGCCGGTCACGCCGCTCGAGCTCGAGTTCATGATCCGTGAGCTCGGCGAGCGGCTCGAGCGGGCCGTGCCGGTGATGAAGGGGCTGTACAAGGCCCGCTACGACGCCGAGAGAGCACTCATCGAGGAGAAGGCGAAGGCGGTGCTCCGATCCGGGAAGGCGTCCGTCACCGAGAAGCGTGCCGAAGCCGACCTCGAGACCATGACGTTCCGCCGGGACGTCGACGCGGCGAAGGAGACCCTCCACGCCGCGGAGGAGCTGCAGAAGGCACTCGCCGCCCGCCTCATGGGCCTGCAGAACATCAACAAGGTGCTCGGCCAGGCGTACGGCGCCTCCCCGCGCTGACCCACAGACCCCCGGCCGCCCGGCCGGTTCACCCCAGGAAGGGAAGACCCATGTCCAAGGACGAGACGCAGAAGAAGCCCGGGAGCTTCGCCGCGTTCCTCGCGTCGACGAGACCGAAGACGGACCTCGAGCTGCACGAGGAGCTCACGAAGCTCGTCGCCGCGATCGAGGAGACGGGGAAGGGCGGCACGATCACCCTCACCCTCGAGCTCAAGCCGATCGACGACGCCGTCAGCGCGCTCAAGGTCAACGACAAGATCACCGTCAAGCGGCCCGAGAAGAACCGTCAGGGGTCGATCACGTACGTCGACCGAGACCACACCCTGTCGCGCCGCGACCCGTCGTCGATGCCCCTGTTCGACGACGACGACATCCGCAACGCACCCGCCCACGACCCCGCTACCGGGGAGATCAAGGAGCTCGACTGAGCATGACCGACTACACCGACACCCCCGAGGCCGCCGTCGTCGCGGACCTCGCCCGCCAGGCCGCCGGCGCGGAGACCCTCGACCCCGGCGCGGTCCTCGCCGTTCCGGGTCGCGACGGCAGCCTGCAGGTCGTCGACACCGACGCCTACGCCGACTCGCCCCGGCACATCACCGCGGCTCGCGTCGTCGGCGACGCCGAGTCGTTCGTCCGGTACGTCGAGAAGCACGTCATCGACGGGCACACCGAGGTCTACGCCGACACCCCGACGTCGAACGTCATCGCCGTGCTCGACTCCCACGACGCATCGCAGGGCGGATGGCAGAAGCACACCGCGCGCCTCGAGCTGCGGCACACGAAGTCGTGGGAGGCGTGGACGAAGGTCGACGGGAAGCTGCTCGAGCAGACCGAGTTCGCCGAGTTCATCGAGCAGCAGGCCCTCGACGTCCGGAAGCCAGACACCGCGGTCCTCATCGAGCTCGCGCAGTCGTTCCAGGCGAAGACGTCCGTCGACTTCGAGGGCGGCGAGCGGCTCGACTCCGGGCAGGTGCGGCTCAACTACAAGGAGACCGTCTCCGCGCGCGCCGGCCAGAAGGGGCACATCGAGATCCCGACGGAGCTCGAGCTGCTGCTCCGCCCGTACATCGGCGGCCCCGTGTACCTCGTCGTCGCGCGGTTCCGGTACCGGCTCCGCGGGTCGCAGCTCGGTCTCGGGATCGTCCTGCAGCGCCCGCAGGAGATCCTCGACGCCGCGTTCGCCGACATCGTCACCGAGATCCGCGACGGGAAGACCGTCACGAAGGACGGCGAGACGACCCAGGTGCACGACGGCATCCCCGCGAGCGTGCCGGTCTTCTCCGGCCGCCCGTAGCTCAGCCGGGGCGGTGACCTCTTGCACAGGCCACCGCCCCACCCACACTCCACCCCCTTGCGAGAGACACAGCATGGAACCCCAGGATCGCACGCCCACCAAGCGGCCCCGGCGCTCGAACAGCAGCGCCCGGAAGGCCGGCCAGATGTTCGAGCGCTCGGTCGCGGACTACCTCCGCGACGAGCTCGACGACCGCATCGACATCCGCCCCAAGAACGGCCGCAACGACCGCGGCGACATCGGCGGCGTCCGCACCCCGCGCGGGGAGCGCGTCGTCATCGAGTGCAAGAACCACCAGACGATGCGCCTGGGCCCGTGGCTGAACGAGGCCGAGCAGGAGCGCGGCAACGACGACGCCCGCATCGGTGTCGTCGTGCACAAGCGGCACCGCACCGCGGCGCCGGGCGAGCAGTTCGTCACGATGACCCTCGCCGACCTCGTCTTGCTCCTGGACGGCACGGCATGATCGCCCCGCGCATCGGCTCGCTGTTCAGCGGCTACGGCGGCCTCGACCTCGGCGTGCAGCAGGTGCTCGGCGGCAACGTCGCGTGGCACGTCGAGTTCGACGCGGCACCGTCGGCGATCCTCGAGCACCACTGGCCGGACGTTCCGAACTACGGCGACGTGACGGCGGTCGACTGGTGGTCGCCGGAGGTCGAGCGGGTCGACGTCCTCACGGGCGGGTTCCCGTGCCAGGACGTCTCCCTCGCTGGCCTCCGCCGAGGACTCCGCGACGGTACCCGCTCCGGTCTGTGGTCGGAGTTCGCCCGGGCGATCGACGCGCTGCGGCCGTCGCTCGTCGTCATCGAGAACGTGAGAGGACTGCTCAGTGCAACGGCTGATCGGCAGATGGAATCGAGCCCGTGGGGTGTGGGAGACCGACACGATGGACCTGCTCTCCGAGCACTCGGAGCCGTTCTCGGCGACCTGGCCGAGCTCGGGTACGACGCGGAGTGGTGTGGCGTTCGAGCTGCCGACGCCGGTGCTCCCCACGGCCGGTACCGCGTCTTCGTCGTCGCCCGTCCTTCCGACGCCAGTGACCTCGGATGGTCGGGGCATCGGGGTGCACGGGCAGGGCGGTCAGGATCTGCGGACCACGATCGCGCTGCTGAAGACGCCGCTGTCGAACCTCGGGGAGAACGGTGGCTCGCAGCATCCGGACAAGCGCCGAGCAGGAGGACACGGGCCGACGCTGGCGGACGAGGTGGAACACCTGCTGCCGACACCGACCACGATGGGTGGCGGCGGGAAGACACGGTCGGGCGACCGGGGTGGCGAGCTGCTGCTCCCGGGAGTCGTGGAGACGCTGCTGCCGACTCCCGCGACGCACGACTCAGGGAACACCCCGGAGAACCATCTGCGGAAGAAGCCAGGGCGCTCGGTGGTGACGTCGCTGCAGGTGCTGGTCGACCACGACTTGATCGCGACTGGGGGCCGTATCGTCCCGCCGTCGAGCGCTGGGAGCGTGTCACCGGACGAGTAGCACCTGCACCGACGAACCCGGACGGTCGGGGCGGCTCTCATCGTCTCGCCCCCGAGTTCGTCGAGTGGATGATGGGCCTCCCTGCCGGCCACGTCACCGGAGCCCCGATCACCCGAGCGCAGCAGCTCAAGGCGCTCGGCAACGGCGTCGTCCCGCAGCAGGCGGCCCTCGCAGTGCGCACGCTGCTCGAGCGTCGGGCGGTGGCGGCGTGATTGGGCCGAAGGTCGACCGCGCGTCGGAGGCAGAGGAGCAGCGCGCCTACGAGGTCGTGACCGAGCGCGACGAGCAGCAGTGCCAGCGGTGCTGGCGCGGCGGCGTCGCGCAGCGGGACCACCGGAAGAACCGCTCGCAGGGCGGCCGGACGGCGGCGTCGAACCTGCACCTGTTGTGTCCCGAGTGCCACCTCTGGAAGACGGACCACCCCGTCGAAGCGGCACGCGACGGCTGGGGGGTGCCGGGCTGGGCTGATCCGGCCGAGTTCCCCGCCCGCCGGTGGCTGCGGACGGCCGTCGGGACGCTCCGGCAGGCGTGGGTCCTCTACGACGACGCCGGCACGTGGACCGAGATCAGCGCCGAGCAGGCGCTCCGACGAATGGAAGGAGGTGCGAGGTGAGCAGACGGCGTGACCCTGGGAAGGACGATCGGCTGTTCGTGCAGCTCGCGCTCGACTTCGACGACAACCCGAAGATCCGCCCGCTGTCCGACAAGGCGTTCCGCACGCTCGTGCAGCTCCTCCTCTACTCGGCGAAGGCGGGCACGGACGGCCGGATCGACCCGGCCCTGTTCCGGACGTTCGGTACGCCGAAGGCGCGCACGGAGCTGCTGACGAACCACCCGACGCGGCCGTCCGTGTCGGAGCGGGACGGGGCGTTCTGGCTGCACCACTTCGAGCGGCACAACCGGACGGTCGCGGAGATCGAAGAGCTGTCGAAGAAGCGCGCGGACGCCGGGTCGAAGGGCGGCCAGGCGAAGGCAACCGGCAAGCAAGATGCCAAGCAAGTGCTACAGCAAACCGGTGGCTCGATGCCCCCCAGAAGTCCAGATCCTCAGATCACAGATACCAGAAGTGACCAAGACTCCTCGTCGTCCGTCCAGTTGGTAGACGCGAGCCGGTACGGGACGGACGACGAGCTCAACGCGCAGGCCATCCGATCGTTCGGGTACCTCGAACTCGAGGACTTCCCGCGGGTGCGGTCGGAGATCGCGAAGGCGACGGGGCGCATCCCGACGCCGCTGCAGGTCACGCAGATCGCGCAGACGATCCTCGCTCGGGGTGGCGCGAAGCGGTCGCCGACGGGCTACGTGCTCGCGTCGATCCGGGCGGACTGGGCGGAGTGGCAGCAGTGGCTCGACTCGGCGGCGGCATCGTGATCGCCCCGGACTGGGACGTGTTCGTCGCGTCGCTCGACGTCGTGGAGCTCCTCAGCGAGGTTCCGGGCGGCCGTCGCGACCGGGCAATGCGGGTCGTGCACGAAGCCCGGAAGCGCGAGCGGGAGCACCCGCTCGATCGCGACGACTGGACGCGGGCTCTGGCTGAGGCGGCCGAGTGGAACCACCGCGAGGCGAACCGGAAGCGGTCGCAGCGCATCGAGAACGAGCGGCGCCGAGCGCGCGCCGCGAGCAGCAGGGCGGCACGAGCCGCATCACCGAGAGGACACGCAGCATGACCGACAAGACCGTGAAGGCCACCGCCTTCCTGCAGATCGAGCCCGAATGGCCGAGCTACCTCGGCGCGGGGGACCGCGACAACCCCGCCAGCGTCCGCGGCGCGAAGGTCGTGGCGGTGACGCAGCGCCGCTCCCCGAAGCCGCGCACCGGTGTCCTCGAGGTCGCCGTCACCGTCGAGATCCCCGCGAGCGCGTTCGTGCCCCTGCGCCCGGAGGCGACCATCGTCATCCCGGCGGACCTGACGATCGCGCACCCCGTCGTCGTCGAGGCGACCGACCCGAACGAGGGCGCGCGCTGATGGCCGGGGAGACCGTCATCACCGTCGTCGGCAACCTCACCGCCGACCCCGAGCTGCGGTACACGCAGAACGGGCTCGCGGTCGTGAACTTCACGATCGCGAGCACCCCGCGGACGCTGAACCGGCAGACGAACGAGTGGGTCGACGGCGATGCGCTGTTCCTCCGCGCGTCCGCCTGGCGGGAGTTTGCCGAGCACATCGCCGGCAGCCTCACGAAGGGCGCTCGCGTCATCGCGCAGGGGCGGCTCCGGCAGCGGAGCTACCAGGACCGTGACGGGCAGCAGCGCACGAGCATCGAGCTCGAGGTCGACGAGATCGGCCCGTCGCTTCGCTACGCGACCGCGCAGGTCGTCCGGGCGGCGCGCGGCGGGAACGGCGGCGCGACCGGAGGCGGCCAGCAGCCCGGGGCGCACTACGGGCAGCAGGTCGACCACTCGGCCACGGGCCACGCGTACCAGGGCAACGCCTGGCCCGCGGACCAGGCGGGCCAGCAAGGCGGTGCTCAGGGGCAGGACGTGTGGACCGGGCAGCAGTCCTTCGACGACGAGACGCCGTTCTGATGCCGCTCACGCAGGGCAACGACACCGGCGGCTACGACTACGGCGACCCGAAGTCCCCGAGCTACTTCATCGCGGCCGAGCAGCGGGCCGCCCGCGCACGACAGCTCCGCGAGGAGCACGACATCAGGAGAGACCAGTGACGACCACCGACACCTACGACGCCGACACCGTCGAGCTCGCGTCGGCCCGAGCGCGTATCGCGCTCGTCTCCGCCGCGGAACTCGTCGAGCACGTCCTCGCTCACCGCATGCCGGCCCGCGCGGTCCCCGACGGGCAGCCCGGCGTCCCGATGGAGTCCCGCACCGCGGCGATCCCCGGGAACACGACCGCAGTCGACGACGCCGACGCGATCTACGCCGAGCTCACGAAGTGGGTGCGGTTCTGGGCAGGGGCGCTGCGGATCAGCACCGCGAAGCTCCGCATCCGCCGGCAGTGGGCGACCGACACCGGCCGCCCCCTCGGGTTCACCGCCGACGTCGACCCCGGCGACGCGAGGACTGCAGTCCGGGACGTCGCCGGGTGGCTGCTCGCCGAGCACGACCACATCGGCCGCAGCATCGGCGCGACGGACTACTTCGGCGACGTCGCCCGACTCATCGAGACCGTCGAGTCCCGGTTCCCCGCCGAGGCTCGGCCGGCACGCCCGCACTGGCAGCGGCAGTGCCCGATCTGCGGCCGCCTCGGCGTCACGACCGTGTGGGAGCCCGGCGCCGACGTCCGCGACGTCCGCGTCTGGTGCGAGGGCTGCTCCACCGTCCTCGTGTCCACCTCCGCCGACGGCGAGATCCGCACCACCGACCGGCTCCCCCGCAGCCGCGACCACGTCAACCCGGGCGACATCCTCCCCGCTCGGAAGCTGGTCGCCATCGTCCGGCAGATCGCCGCCGGCACCACCGTCCCCGAGGTCGAGAACCCCGAGGTCGGCACCCCGCACGTCGGCCGCTGCGCAGCATCCGGCGTCGACCCCACCGAGCCCAGCGACGGTGGGCAGCGCGTCTGGCAGTGCGTCCGACGCCAGGGACACCAGGGCGCGCACCGCGTGTCCCGCACCGAGCAGCCCGCGCTCGTGTGGAGCCGCGAACCCGAAGGAGCATCCGCGTGACCGACACCCTCCGCACGTTCGTCCTCGACGAGGTGAACGGCATGATCGACTCGCTCGACGAGACCGCGACGCACGAGGACATGGGGCGCGTGCTGCTTGAGCTCCGCGACGCCGTCCGGGACGGCACGTGGCAGCCGACCCCGACCGCCGAGCCGGACGACGAAGAAACCGATGACGAGGAGTTCTGCGCCCGTTGCTACGCGGGTGTGGACAGCAGCGAGCACCACGAGAAGTGCGTCGTCACCGGGCATGCCGAGGATGGCGAGAGTGCCACCGAGCCGCCCCGCCTGACGTTGAGCGAGGACGTGGCCGAAGCGCAGGCACTGCTCGACGAGGCCATGACCGAGCCGTGCCGCACCGAGGACATGGCACCGAGGACGACGTTCGATCATCCGACGCGCTGGGAGGTCGGTCACGGCAGCGGCTCGCCAGTTCGCATCAGCGTCCACATGGTTAGCGCCGTCGGTATCGACTACCTCGACGAACTCGACCTATCGCGGGTCAGCAACCTGACCCCGCCGCCGGAGGGAGACGACCGTGGCTGACAACGGCCTGCCGCGCTTCCGGAGCGTCGAGGAAGCCCGGGACGCCCTCCTGGGAGTCATCAAGGGCGGCAACACGACCGCCGCCATGCCCGACCGTTTCGAGTCGAGCACCCCGTCGACCGAGCACGTGCGCGCGGTGTACGCCGGCCAGCACGGCGCCATCCTCGTCGAGGAGCACCGCCGCGAGTTCGACCGGTGGCTCGCCGAGCACGACCGAGAGAAGATGACCCCCATGACGGACACCAACTGGGACGAGCTGCCCTGGATCGAGCGAGCGACGATCGTCACGACCGAGAGCCTGTGGCGAGACGCCGGCACCCGCTTGACCTACGCTGCTGAGTCCGCACGGAACCCGGCGGACACGCGAGTGTCGTCGAGGACGCTCACCCACCACGAGGGGCGCGTGCAGGGCCGGTACGCCGATCTCGGCGAGGTCTCGTCGGACGGGCACACCGTGACGACCCGGGTGTCGACGCCGAAGGTGGCGAGCCGCTGGGTCGACGAGCCGCGGTGACCGGGCTCGACCCCAAGCGACTCATCACCCTTCGCGCCGCCGAGAAGCTCGTCGGCCGCTCCCGCCGCACCCTGCTCGCCTGGCAGGGCGACGGGATGCCGACTGAGCTCCTCGGCGGGGTTCGGCACGTCCGCGTCTGCGACCTCCTCGAGTGGCAGCGCACGAGGGGTCGCCGCCACGGCCGCGCCCGCGACTACCTGTGACACCCGAACGGGGTACGCCTCAACTGCACCCCCTGGGTGATATGCTTCGCATGCATCACGACTCGGCCCGGACACCTGTCCGGGCCGTTCGTGTATCCAGACGTGGCGCTTGAGCACCGCCACGAGGTCCGAAGACCGGGGTTCGAATCCCCAGCCTCCCGTCGCCGGCTCGGCCGCGACGCGGGCGAAGCACAGCGGCACAGTGCAGCGGACCTCGACACCCGGCAGCATGCGCGGACGCGCGCTCCCCGCCGGGGCTCACCACGCTTCCCCGTGCCCGCCGACACGCACCACTACCGCACACGCCGCACCCGGACAACCGCAGCCCAGCCCCGCTGCACTCGTCGCCTTGCTCACTGAGCGGGCTTCCGGACGCCGCCAGCGAACCACCGCACGCGGCGCGAGCACGGGGAACCCCTCTCCGGGGTAGGGCGTCAACGCGTGTCCCGCCATGCTCGCGAAGGTCCGCCGCAGTACGGCCGCTGATTCTCCCGGCCGAGACGACCTGCGCCCACCCCGGACGCCGGCAGCCCTACGATGAGCCAATGTCAACGGAATTCGTGCAGATCCTGGTCGCGGTCATCGCCGGACTCGCACTGTTCGTCACGAAACTCGTCGAGACTCGGCAAGGCCGTCGGAACGAGCGCGCGGAACTGGCTGCAGACGTTGCGCTGCTCAAGGAGCTCCCGCCAGAGTCCACCGCTCGCGACACGTTGCGCGCGAACATCGATGCTCGCATCGAGGCGATGACCTCGAGCGACGATCGAACCCGTCACTGGTTCGGCATCGTCATGAGCTGCATCTTCCTCGTGCTCGGTGCCTGGCTCGGCTACGCCGCGTGGGCCGCCTGGCCGTCGTGGTGGTGGGCCATCCCCCTGGGAGTCATCGCGTTCATCTGCCTCATCATCTTCATCGCCGGGCTCGCGACCGGTGTCCCGAAGCGGAAGCGGGGGCCTAACGGCTCCATCATCCAGGAGCCGACCGCCGACTGATCAAAGGAGTGTCGATGGCCGGTCTCAACCTAGGCGCCGACTTCAACGCCGCCCTCGTCAACCTCGCCGGGTGGGACCAGAACGCCGTCGACGCCTCGACCCTGTCGATCGCATTCCTGAATCAGGGCGGGCAGACCACCATCCGCGCCACCGCGACCGCGAACGTCGACACCGACGCGCTCAACGCCCTCATCCGCGAGTACATCCCCGCACCCCCCGAGCCGAGCCCCGTCGACCCGACCACCACGGACACCGAAGTTCCCGAGGCCACCACGGATGAGCCGGCCGCCTGACGCGGACGACCCGGACCTCACCGCGCACCGGACGCGGCGCAACCGCAGACCCGACCCGCCCCTGCACCCCGAGACCCTCGCGGAACTCGACCGGGTCATGGACGACGTCATCGAAGACCGCACCTGACCGGAGGCTCGCCATGCATCAGCGGATCACCTCCCTCCTCACGGAACACCAGGAGTGGGCGCTCCGACGTCTGCGGGATGCCCTGGACGACCTCAACACCGCGATCGCCGCCCGCGACGCCGACGACACTCTCCACTGCACGGCGCTGTACGCCGACGCCCGGCGCTCCTACGCACGGGCCACGACCTGGCTCGACGCCTGGGCGACCGCGCACCACCACCTCACCCGGACGCCCATCGTCCTGTGGGGCGTCACCGTGTGGGCGCTGCTCCCCGTCCTCCCCCACACCTGGGGCACCCGGTTCCTCCACGCGTACCTCCGCACCGCGTACCGGTGGCGCCGACAGCACATCCCCTCCCGCGCACGCCTCGTCGCCCGCTGGGAAGCCGAACGCACCACGAACCACCGCTGACCCCTTCGATGAGCGCCCAGGCGGCGCACGGAGACGAGAACCATGACCGACGAGGCCCAGACCCCTGGCCCAGTCCAGGACCCCGCTGTACGCGCACGAGTCGCCGAGCTGCACGCGGCCGGCATGGGGCGCAACGCGATCGCGTCGGAGCTCCGTCTCGGCACGTCGACGGTCACCCGGATCGCGAAGGCCCTCGGGCTGGACTTCTCCCGTGCGCAGACGGCGGTCGCGGTGCAGGCGCGGTCGATCGACCTCGCGGCTGGACGTCAGCGGCTCGCCGAGAAGATGCTCGGCCGGGCGGAGAAGATGCTCGACGACCTCGACGGCCCGTACCTCGTGTACGCGTTCGGCGGGAAGGACAACGTCTACAGCGACCACGAGCTCGAGAAGCCGCCGGTCGAGGTGCAGCGCACCGCGGTCACCACGGCCGGCGTCGCGTTCGACAAGGTCACGAAGTACCTCGAGAAGGACACCTCAGGGGTCGAGACGGCGCACTCGCTGCTCGACACGCTCGCCGCCGGGTTCAAGGCAGCCGCGGACAGCTACACGCCCCCGGACGAGTCGGCCGAGTAGACGCCCAGGCCGGCAGCTCATCGGGTGACTGCCGACCTTGTGCACGGCTACTGGGCGGGATCGCCATCGTCGAAGACCGCGTACCAGGGAACGGCGCGCGGGTTCACCCAGAGGGACTGTGTCTCGAGCTCGTTCGCGGCGACAACCTGCACGAGCAGCCGCTCGTTCCTGTCGAACGCGTGCTGCCAGCGCTGGTCCAAGGAGTCGATGTCCTCGGTTACGGCGAGCCGCCAGGTCGGCTTGTTCGTTCCGATCAACAGGTACTTGGCCATGCGGCTGAGCGTACCCAGGAGGTGCCGTGTCCGCCCCGGCGCTCTCCCCGAAGCAGGTCTGGTCGATCACCGCCTCCACGACCCGGAAGCTGGCCCTCTGGGTCGGCGCCGTGTCCGGCGGGAAGACCATCGCGTCCCTGTTCGCCCTGCTGTTCGCGATCCGCGCCGTCCGCGGCGTCGGCCTCATCGTCATCATCGGCAAGACGCTGCAGACGATCGAACGCAACATCATCGAGCCGCTGCAGGACCCGAACCTGTTCGGTGCTCTCGCCGCTCAGACCGTGCACACCCGCGGCTCGTCGACGGCGACGATCCTCGGCCGTGAGGTGCACCTCGTCGGTGCGAACGACGTCCGCGCTGAGGAGAAGATCCGAGGCGGCACGATCGAGGTCGCGTACGTCGACGAGGCGACGCTGCTGCCCGTCGGGTTCTGGGAGATGCTCCTCACCCGCCTCCGGACGCCGTACTCGCGGCTCCTCGCGACGACGAACCCGGGCTCGTTCAACCACTGGCTCCGGCAGCAGTACATCCTCATGGCCGAGGCGAAGAACCTGATCGTCTTCCACTTCACGATGGACGACAACCCGTCGCTCACCGACGAGTACGTCCGCGACATGAAGGCCTCGTTTACCGGGATCTTCTACGACCGCTTCATCCGCGGCCTGTGGACGAACGCCGAGGGCGCGATCTTCGACATGTGGGACCCGAGGAAGCACCAGGTCGCGTGGGACACGCTCCCGACGATGTGGAAGCTGCTCGCCGTCGGCATCGACTACGGCACCACGAACCCGACCAGCGCGATCCTCCTCGGCATCGCCCTGCACACCGACGCGCACGGGCGACACCACCCGAAGCTGTACGCCATCGACGAGTGGCGGTACGAGTCGAAGGAAGCGCAGCAGAAGCTCACCGACGCGCAGCTCTCACAGGAGATCCGCGCGTGGCTCGGGCAACCGCACCTCCCCCCGGACCAGCCCCGCCTGCAGCCCGACTACGTCATCCTCGACCCGTCGGCCGCGTCGTTCCGGGTGCAGCTCCACCAGGACGGCGTCCTCTCCACCCAGGCCGACAACGACGTCCTCGACGGCATCCGCACCGTCGCGTCGCTGCTGTCCTCCGGCAACCTCCTCGTCTCCGACCGGTGCACCGGCTGGATCAAGGAGGTCACCGAGTACGTCTGGGACGCCAAGGCCGCCGAGGCCGGCGAGGACAAGCCCGTCAAGGCCAACGACCACTCGCAGGACGCCCTCCGCTACGCGATCAAGACCACCGAGAACATCTGGCGCAGCCACGTGAAGCTCGCCGCCTGAGGAGGCCCCCGATGCCGCAGCCCGCCGACGTGTGGCCCCCGCAGCCGTTCGACACCGCGTTCGCCCGGTTCGCCGAGCACGACGCCTGGTACTGCGGCGACACCGCCACCCTCGCCGGCATCTACGGCGGGAAGGGCGTCCCGACGACGCACCACCGCGGCAGCGTCCCGCACCGCGGCGGCGTGATCGGTGCCCTGTCGAAGATGTGGTGGGGGCAGCCGCAGGACACCGCGGACGGCCGCATGAAGATGCACCTCCCCGTCCCCGCGGACATCGCGCAGCTCTCCTCGGACCTGCTGTTCGCCGAGGCGCCGAAGATCCGCTACCCGAAGCCGGACACGGTCCCGAACGCGACCGACGAGCAGCGGCAGCAGCAGGCCGCGTGGAAGCACCCCGCGCAGGACCGCCTCGACACGATCATGGGGTCCGACGAGGCGCACGCCGAGCTGCTCAACGGCGGCGAGCTCGCCGCGTCCTCCGGCGGCACCTACTTCGCCGTCACCTGGGACGCCACGCTCCGCGACCACGTCTGGTTCCGCGCGTTCCACCACGACTGCGCGATCCCCGAGTTCCGCTACGGCGTACTCACCGCGGTCACCCTGTGGACGGAGTACGACACTACCGCGCAGGGCGGCGCCCTGTACCGGCTCCTCGAGCGGCACGAGCCGGGCCTCATCACCTACGAGCTGCACGAGGGCGGCCCCGGCAACCTCGGCCCCCTCGTCCCGATGCGCACCCTCCCCGAGACGGCGCACTACGAGGGCCTCCGCTCCGCGGCCGAGCTCGAACCGTTCGCGGATGCCCCGGAGCTCGTGGAGCTCGACAACCCGACGATCACCGTCGCGACGGGCGTGCCCCGCCTCGCGGTGCGGTACATGCCGAACGTCCGTCCCTCGCGGGACTGGCGGAAGCTGGGCCCGCTCGCGAACCTCGGCCGGTCCGACTACGCCGGCATCGAGGATCTGTTCGACAAGATCGACCAGGCCTGGTCGTCGCTCATGCGCGACCTCGAGAACGGGCAGGGGCGGCTCACCGTCCCCGAGCAGTTCCTCGAGACCGGCAAGCCCGGCGAGGGCGCGAAGTTCGACGTCAACCGCACCGTGTACGTCGGCGTGCAGGCGCTCGGCAGCTCGGACAAGCTCGGCGACCAGATCGTCGAGACGCAGTTCGAGATCCGCGTGCAGCAGCACCTCGACACGATCGACGCCCTCAAGCGGGAGATCGCGACGATGTGCGGCTACTCGCCCGTGCACCTCGGTCTCCGCGACGTTCAGCAGGGCGCGAAGACCGCCACCGAGGTGTCCGCGGACCTGTCCGACTCGGAGCGCACCCGCGACAAGAAGGCGCTCTACGCGAAGCCGGCCCTCGCCGAGCTCGCGCAGGTCGCCCTCGCGATCGACGGCGCCGTGTTCCCCGGCAAGGGCGGCGGCTGGTACGACGAGCTGCCCGACGTCGAGTTCGCCGAGGTGTCGCAGGTCGACCCGCTCAAGAACGCGCAGACGATCGGGATGCTCGACGGTGCCCGGTCCGTGTCGATCCTCACCCGCGTGCGGATGGCCGGTCAGGTCCCCGAGGAGGAGATCGCCGCCGAGGTCGCCCGCATCCGCGACGAGGAGAGTCTCGGCCAGATGCGCGACCCCGCGTCACCGCTGTTCGAGGCACCAGAGGACGAGGAGCCCGACGATGGCGAGCAGCAGCAGCCCGCAGGGGCAGCAGCCGGAGCAGCGCCGACCGACCGCTGAGGCCGTCGCCGCGCTCGTCGCGCTGCACATCACCGCTGAGTCGGAGCTGCTCGACCAGATCACCGAGATCCTGCGCCGGGCCTCCTCAGTCGAGGCGGCCCGGCCCGCGATCCGTCGCGTCGCGCTCGCGATCGCCCGGGCGCTCGACCGGCGCGTGCCCCCGCTCGTCGACGAGGTGATCGACGGGGAGCTGGTCGACGGCGCCGCGACCGCCGAGCGGGAGGTGCTGGCGGACATCGTCCAGCTCACCGACGGGGGCGCGCAGAAGGCGATCGAGGGTCGCATCCGTCGGGTCCTCGGCCGCGAGCTGCCGGCGGGCGCGTTCAGGGGGACGCCCGGCGGCATCCCGCCTCGCCGGCCTCCGGGCTCGGCGCTCGTGCCGGCGGGACGGCCGCGGGACTTCGACCTCAGCGTCCCGACGTCGGTGCGCGCCGAGGCCGCGATCCGCGAGTCCCTGGTCTCCGACCTGCAGGACGTGCGCCGCCGCATCACCCGCCTCGACAACGACATCTACAAGATGCTCGCCCCGCAGGCCGCCCGCGTGCAGGTGCTCGACTTCGAACTCACCCCCGCGCAGGCGCAGGCGATCGCGTGGCGAGACTTCACGTCGAATGGCATCACCGGGTTCACCGACAAGTCCGGCCGCGAGTGGTCGCTGTCGGCGTACACGGAGATGGCGGTCCGGACCGCGGCGGCCCGCGCGTTCAACGCGTCGCACCTCGAGCGGATGCACGCGATCGGGGTCCGCTACTTCACCGTCTCCGACGTCGGCTCCCCGTGCCCGCTGTGCCTGCCCTGGCAGGGCGCCGTGCTCACCGACGGCCCGGTCGCGGCCCCGGAGATGCACGTCGACGCGACGATCGCGGAGGCGCGCACACGCGGCCTGTTCCACCCGAACTGCCGCCACTACCTCACCGCCGTGTTCCCCGGCATCAGCGTCCTCCCGCCCCGGCAGGAGTGGACGCCCGCACACGAGGCCCGCTACCGCGCCGTGCAGAAGCAACGCCGCCTCGAGCTCGCGGTGCGGAAGGCGAAGCGGCAGCAGGAGAACGCGCTCGACGGCGACCGGGCCGCCGACGCGAAGGCGAAGGTCCGGGCGGCGCAGAAGCGGCTCCGCGACCACGTCAACAGCCGCGACGACCTCTCCCGCAACTCACGGCGCGAGCAGCCGCACCTCCGCGACGCATACGCGCAGATCCCGCTCTTCACCAGCTGACCCCAGGAGGCCACCATGAGCACCAACGTCGACGACATCATCGAGCGCCTCCGCGGGCGGACCCTCACGTCCGAGGACGCACAGGCCGTCATCGCGATGGTCCGGTCCCGCACGACCGCGGACGAGGTCCCGACGGGCGACCCGCTGCGTGACGTCGCGATCGAGCGGTTCTTCACCGCGAGCGAGCACGAGGACGTCGTCGCCCTCCGCGACCGCATCGTCGACCTCGGCACCGAGATCGACCGTCGGGTGCCCGCCGGCCGCAACAAGGCGCTCGCGCTCACCGCGCTCGAGGATGTGCAGATGCGCGGCAACCGCGGGCTGTTCGCGCCGGAGCACCTGAGGTGATCCTCGGCGTCGGCGCGACCGTGATCCACCAGGAGCGCGTCTGGACCGTCGTCGCGACGTCCGCGCACTCCCGGTTCCTGCAGTCCATCGACGGCTGCTGCAACACCCGCGTCGACGTCGACCAGCTACAGGAGGCCCCGTGAGCGCCGAGACCCTCGCCGTTCTCGAAGCGGCCGTCGCTGCGCACGTCGCCGACGAGCACACCGGCTACCACTCGCGCGGCTGGGTGCTCGGCTTCCAGGCGTCCCGGTTCCAGCCGGATCCCACGCTCGACCCCGTCGACAACATCAGCGGGTACATCGCCGCCGAGGGCACATCCGCGGAGCTCGCGATCGGGTTGTGCCGGGTGACGACTGCACGTATCGAGCGCGTCGTGCTCGAGGACGACCTGTGACCGAGAACCGGTGGCCGCTCGGCCCCATCACCGACCTACCCACGTCCGACCAGGCGTCGGACACCACCCCCGAGGAACCCAGGAGGCTCCCGTGACCCGCACCGTCCCCAGCACCGCACTCCCCGTCGTCGCCGACCGCGACGGCCTCGCCGTCATCGGCCGCACCCGCCACGACCTCATGGGCATCCGCTACGAGGGCGGAGAGGGCGGCGCCGGACCGGCTGCCGCCGCCGGCCAGGCCGACGCAGCGGCTGCCGCTGCTGCTGGCGCGGGCGACCAGACCGGCGCCGCCGGTGCCGACGCCCCGTGGACCAAGGACAACTTCGACCCCGAGCGCGCGTACCGCCTCGTCGAGAACCTCCGCGGCGACCTCGCCGCCGCGAAGACGAAGACCGACACGGCGATCGCCGAGGCCGCGGAGAAGGCGAAGAAGGACACCCTCGCCGAGTTCGCGAAGCTGCTCGGCGGCGGTGAGCAGCAGGAGACCGACCCCGCGAAGCTCGCCGAGAAGGTCACCGAGCTCTCCGGCCAGGTGCAGGCCAAGGACGGCGACCTCACGAAGGCGCAGGCCGACGTGAAGGCCGCGAACCTCACCATCGCCGTGCTCCGCTCCCCCGCGGCGCGCGAAGCGAACACCGACCTGCTGCTCAACAACGAGCAGTTCAAGACCACCATCGCGTCGGTAGAGCCGACCGATGGGGCCGCGATCACCGCGGCCATCACCAAGGCGCTGCAGGACAACGCCGCCCTCAAGGCAACCCCTTCCCGCTCAGGTGGCGGCGAACACCAGGGAGCCACCGTGCAGTCGCTCGAGGCGCAGCTCGCAGCCGCGACGAAGGCGAAGAACTTCACGGAGACCATCCGCCTCAAGCAGGCCATCGCCGCCGCCCGGCAGCGAGCCGCTCAGGGCTAGCCAACCAACCAGAAAGGCCAGCACATGCCTGGAATCGTTGGGCAGGGGACCACCTACAACCTGCCGAACTTCGTCGGTGAGCTCTTCGGAGTCTCCCCGGAAGACACCCCGCTCCTCTCCGCGATCGGCGGCCTCACCGGCGGTGAGCAGACCACGTCGACCACGATCGAGTGGCAGGGCTACGACCTGCGCGACCCGGACGAGAACCGCCAGCGCGTCGAGGGTGCGCCCGCGCAGCCGTCGGAGAACCGCGTGCGGTTCAACGTCGACAACGTGGTCGAGATCCACCAGGAGACCGTCGAGGTCAGCTACACGAAGCAGGCCGCGACCGGCCAGCGCAACGGGGCGAACATCGACGGCACCAACCCGGTGACCTCGGAGCTGCCGTGGCAGGTCGAGAAGGCGCTCAAGCAGGTCGCCCGCGACGTCGAGGCGTCGTTCATCCGTGGCCGGTACAACAAGCCGGCCGACAACACGGACGTCCGCAAGACCCGGGGCCTGCTCGAGGCGATCACGACCAACGTCGTCAACCTCGGCGAGTCCCACTCGGCCCTGTCGGCCGCGACGGACACGATCACCGAGGCGTCGACGACCCTGTCGAACGACGACAAGGTCGTCTTCACCGACACCGGCGCGTCCACCGCGATCAGCCGCAACCGCGTCTACTTCGTCGTCGGCAAGGCCTCGGGGTCGTTCAAGGTCGCCGCGACCAAGGGCGGCCAGCCGATCACCGTCGGTACCGCCACCGTGAGCCTCTACAAGCTCGACGGGGACGCCCCGACGAAGTCGGCCTACGACGACGTGTTCCAGCTCGCCTACGACAACGGCGGCATCGCCGAGGGCGAGACCGCGACGATCATGGTCGGCTCCTCGCAGAAGCGGAACATCTCGAACGCCTACGCGGCGAACGCGAACAACCTGGTCGCGGACCGCAACGTCGGCGGGGTCAACTTCCAGACCCTCGAGACCGACTTCGGTCGCATGAACATCATGCTCAACCGGTGGGTCCCGGCCGACGCCCTCGTCGTGCTCTCGATGGAGCAGCTCACCCCGCGGTTCCTCGAGATCCCGGGCAAGGGCCACTTCTTCCAGGAAGACCTGGCGAAGATCGGCGCGTCCGACCGCGTCCAGCTCTACGGCGAGATCGGCCTCGAGTACGGCAACGAGAAGGCCCACGCGGTCCTCCGCGGCCTGCCGACCACCCGCTAGCACCACCCACCGCCGAGGAGGCCAGCATGACCAGCAGCATCATCCCGGACACGCTGGCCTCCCCGGAGGACTACGCCGCACTCCCCGGCGCCCCTGCCGCGCCCGCCGACATCGCGTTCACGCTCGAGGCGTGCAGCGACATCGTGCTCCGCGCGACCATCACCGCGGTCTACGACACCGACACGGCGACCGGGCTCGCGTCCGATCCCGCCGTCCGGCAGGCCCTCACCGACGCGACGTGCATCCAGGCCGCGGCCTGGGTGACGCTCGGGATCAAGCCGTACGCGGGCGGCGTCGTGCAGGGCGGCATCAAGACCTCGGCGAAGGTCGGCACCGCGTCCTTCGAGTACGCCGGAGCCGCGCAAGCCGCCGCCGCTCGAGCGGACGCCGCCGTGTCGCTCGTCCCCGCCGCCCTCCGGCGGCTGCAGAACCGCGGCCTCATCAGCCAGAGCGTCCGGGTCATCTGATGGACGAGCTCGAAGACTTCTGGGTCCACACGATCACCGTCGAGACGTACCTCGGCGAGGGCGGCAACGGCGTCGCCTACGCGGCGCCCGTCGACGTGCCGTGCTTCATCGACGGCGGCACGAAGATCGCACGGACCGCAACCGGCGAGCAGCTCGTCGTCGCCGCGCCCGTGTACGCGCCGCCCGAGCACGCCGGCACGCTCACCGCCGGGTCGAAGGTCACCGTCCGCGGGCGGCCCGCGCGCATCCTCGCCGCGACCGTCTACGACTCCGGCAGCCTCGACCTCCCGGACCACGTGCAGATCGCCCTCACCTGATCGGAGCCGCCGTGTCGATCGAGTGGGAGGACTCCTTCGACTGGGACGGCCTGCAAGCCCGGAAGGCCGCCGCCGTCACCCCCGCGGTCGCCGCCGGCATGGAGGTCGTCCGGCAGGTCGTCACCCCGAAGGTGCCCGTCGAGATGGGCCACCTCGTCGGCTCCCCCAGCGTCACCGCGGTCGGTCACGAGGCGACCATCCGGTACGGCGGCCCGTACGCCCGGTACCAGGAGTTCGGCGTCTACTACCGATGGGGCATGCGCGGCGCGCCGCTGAAGCACACCCACGGGCAGTCCTTCTACCTGACCACGGGCATCGTCGAGGCCCGCGACCCCGCCCTGCGCGCGTGCGCACGAGTGTTCGAGGAGCGCCTGTGACGATCCCCGCGTCCCCCGTCTCGCAGCTCCTCACCGCCGTCGCCGAGCTCCTCGACGCGGCCGGCGTCGGCGTCTGGTCGCCCGGCACCGCCACGTACGGTCCGGACGACGTCGCGATCTTCCGCGGCACCGAGCGCCCCGTCGACAACCCGCAGCTCATCCTCAACTGGGTCGACACCGACCAGCACCCGGAGATCACGCAGGGCGACGGCATCCTGCAGGTCGCGATGAAGGGCCTCCCGAACCAGCCCGCCTCCGTCGACGACCTCGGCTACGCCGTCTTCGGCGTCCTCCACGGCCTCACCCAGCAGCCCGCCGGGGACGCCCTCATCGTCCAGTGCCTCCGCCGCAACAGCGTGCCGATGGGCCAGGACGAGCAGCTCCGCAAGGAGCGCGCGGACCAGTACGACGTCGTCGTCGAGTGGCCGCCCACCAGTCACCGGCCCTGAGCCGGTAGGTCCCCAGACCAGCCCTCCCCCGTGGGGGCACTTCCGCATGCCCACACACCGCCTCAGGAGGCACATCCCATGAGCACTGCGCTCGCACGCAAGTTCGCCTGCGAAGTCACGGCCGACCTCACCCTCGCCGGTGGGTGGCTGCGCTTCCGCGGCATGAACGACTTCGCCCCGAACGTGAACCCGAACCTCGAGGACGCGTCCGACTACGACACCGACGGGTGGGCCTCGTCCGAGGTCACGATGCAGGACTGGTCGGCCGAGGTCGGCTTCTTCCGCCGCAAGAACGGCGGTGTCTACGACCCCGCCCAGGAGCTCGTCCGTTCCCGCATCGGCCGGTTCGAGGACCAGGCGCGCGTCGGTGTCCGCTGGTTCGACAAGTCCGGCGGCCCCGAGGCGAACCAGGGCGTCGCGCTGGTGACCTGGAAGCGCTCGAACACGGGCGTCAAGAACCTCGAGCAGGCGACGGTCACCTTCACCGGCACGGACGTGCCGCTGCAGATCGACATCCCGAACCCGTACCAGGCGACGAAGGCCCCGGTCGTCATCGGCGCCACCCCCGGCGGGCAGGGCACCGGCGAGGGGGTCGCGATCACCGGCTCGAACTTCACCGGCGCGACCGGCGTCAAGTTCGGCGCGACGAACGCGTCGTCGTTCGAGGTCATCAACGACTCGCTCATCATCGCGGTCCTCCCGTCCGGTTCGGCCGGCTCGGCCGCGATCACGGTCACGACGCCCGTCGGCCCGAACGCCACGGCGTTCGCGTACACCCGCGCCGCGTGAGACCCCGGGGCCGCCGTCTCTGGGGACGCGGCGGCCCCGGCCTTCCCCCACCAGTCCCCACCCCTCACGCAAGGAGTCCCCAGCTCATGACGTTCCGCGACTACTACGAACTCGCCGACCCGCTCGTGCTCCCGATCCGGGAGAAGAAGTACGAGATCCCGCCCGCCGTCGCCAGCGACGTACTCCGGTACCGCATCTACCTGGCGAAGCTCGAGGCCGGCGAGCTCACCGAGGCGGACCGCATCGACGACGAGGACTACCTCGTCACCTTCCTCGGCACCGCGCTCGGCGACATGCGCGCCGACGGCGTCCACCCGGGCGTCATCGCGCACGCCGCGCAGACCGCGCTCGCTGAGGCCTTCGCAGGCCGCGAGATCGCCGAGACCGTCTGGAACGCCGCCGACCCAAAAGCGCAGAACGCCCTGCTGCAGGCGGGCCTGCTGGCGAGGGTCTCGACGCCATCGACCAGTACGGACGAGGCGAGTACGACGAGCTGACCGGCACGTGGGAGTGGTACGAGGTGCCGGCCGAGGTCACCGCGAGCCGCACGACCGCCGACTGGGGGCGGATCGTGCAGCGCCTCGACCTCCTCGCGTTCGACATGCAGCACCACCTCGGCCTCCGCCTCACCACGGTCCTGCGCACGCACACGTGGCGCGAGTTCGCCCACCTCGTGTCCGGGCTGCTCGGCCTCGAGGAGCACATCGTGACCGGCCGCGGCGTCACGTCCATACCGGCGTCCCTGCTCGGCGCGCACTTCCACACCCCTGACGACGAGGAGCCCGCCGATGAGTGACACCGAGATCGGCGGCATCACCGGCTTCCTGCGCATCGATGATTCCGACTGGGACCGGAAGATCGCGCACGCCAAGGAGCAGGCCCGCGAGCTCGGCACGATCAGCCCGACGATCACGGTCGACGCGGACACCGCCCACGCCGAGGAGCAGCTCCTCGCGTTCGCCGCGTTCGCTCGGGCGATCGGTGCCGAGTCGGTCACGGTCGACATCAACGTCGACCAGCACACCACCGGCGTGGGCGCCGCCGAGGTCGGGGCGCAGGCTGTCGCCGCCGCTGCGGCCCTCGAGGCCGCCGAGCAGGGCGTCGCTGACGCTCACGAGGACGTCGCGCACGCTGCCGCTCAGGCAGCCGCCGCGGAGAGCGCCCTCGCCACCGCACAGACCACGGCCGCCGGGTCCGCCGAGGCAGCAGCGGACAGCCAGGACGAGGCCGCGCACGCGGCACAGGCGTCCGCTGCGTCGCAGTCCGCTCTCGCGGCTGCGTACATCGAGGCCGTCACCGCCGCGTCGGCGGCGGCCGGCGCCCAGGAGGCCGTCGCCGACGGCCACGACGACGTCGCGTCCTCCGCAGCGACCGCCGCCGCTGCCGAGGCTGGCCTCGCTGCTGCCCAGGCCGCGACCGCCGCGTCCGCTCAGGTCGAGGCGGAGTCGGTCGACGAGGTCACGCACGCCACCGAGGCCGCCGCGGTCTCGCAGTCGGCCCTCGCTGCCGCCTACATCCAGGCGGTCGCTGCGGCGTCGTCCAGCGCAGTCGCGCAGGAGGCCGTCGCTGAGGCCCAGGAGAACACCGCCCAGTCCGCCGCCCAGGCGACCGCCGGTGAGACGACCCTCGCGGCTGCTCAGCGTGCAGCCGAACAGGCCGCCCGCCGCGCCTCGATCGCGCAGATGCGCCTCGACGCGCTCCGCAGCACCGGTCGCGCGACCGCTCTGCAGCTCGCCGGGGCGCAGCTCGCCCTCGACGAGGCCCTCGAGCGCGCTTCGGCCGCCGCACGCCGGGCGGGCATGTCGCAGGAGCAGCTCGACCAGGCCCAGCAGGCGGCGACGGCGTCGGCGATCGCTCAGGCTGCCGCGTCGAACTCGCTCTCCTCGAGCCAGGAGAAGGTCGGCTCGCTCGCCGGCTGGGTCGCGACCGGCATCGGCGCGGCCGTCGCGATCCTCCCCGCCGCGACCTCCGCCGCCGTGGCCTACGGTGGTGCGCTCGTCGGCATGGGTGGCGCCGCGGGGCTCGGCATCGTCGGCGCCGTGCAGGCCGTGAAGTCCGGGACCGCCGTCGGCGAGCAGTTCTCGGGCGTCCTCAACAACCTCAAGGGCGACCTCGACTCCCTTTCGAACACCGCCGCGGTCGCCGTGCTCGACGACTTCGGTCGCGCCGAGCGGTCGGTCACCGGCAACCTGCCGGCGCTCAACAGCCTCGTCCGCGAGCTCGGCTCCTCAGCGGGTCGGGCCGGTGCGGACATCGTCGGCGGGGCCGTCACCGGCCTCCTCGTGATGCGCCCCCTGCTCGTGTCGGTGGAGAACACCGTCGAGTCCGGGGCGTCCGCGTTCCGCCGGTGGGCGGGCAGCACGGACGGGTTCGTCCGGTTCGTGAACGACGCCGGCCACGATCTCCCGCAGCTCAACAGCGCCTTCGGGTCGCTCATCGGCGGCGTCGTCAACTTCATCGGCGCCATGCGGCCCGCCGGGCCCGTCGTGCTCACCCTCGTCGAGGGTGTCGGCAACCTCCTGACCGGGCTGTCGAACCTCGGCCCCGTGCTCCCCGCGATCGCCGTCGGCGCCGGAGGGGCGTTCCTCGCCTTCCAGCTCTGGAAGGGGGTCAACGCGATCCTCGCCGGGGTCGACGCGGGCGCCACCTCGCTCGCGGCGACGTGGGCCCGTGTCAGCGCAGGCCAGTGGAGCGCCGCCGCATCGGCCTCAGCGAACGCCGCAGCGACGAGCGCGCAGGGTGCTGCGGCATCCGGGGCAGCGGCCAGCACGACGCTCCTCGGTCGGGCGCTGACGTTCTCGACCGGCCCCGTCGGGCTCGTCATCGGCGGCCTCGGCGCCCTCGCGGCGATCACCGGCGTCGTGATGTCGGCGACGCAGCAGAACACAAAGGCCGCGGCGGACTACTCGTCGGCGCTGATCCAGGACAACAACGCGATCGGGCAGAACACCGCCAAGCTCGCCGCGCAGTCCCTGCAGCAGGCCGGCGTGCTCGGCACGGCGAAGCAGTACGGCCTCAACCTCACCGAACTCACCTCGGCGGTCACGGGGAACAGCGACGCGCAGGAGCGGGTCAACAGCATCCTCGACAAGCAGATCGCGAAGTACGAGGGCCAGGCAGCCGCGGCGCGCATGGGGTCGAACGGCCAGTCGGCTGCCGCGCGCATCGCGGGCGAGCACGTCGACGCGCTCAAGAAGCTGCAGAACGAGCTCGAGGGCACGACCGACTCCATCGCCAAGGAGAAGAAGCAGCTCGACGACGCGAACTCGGCGTCGTCCGGCGCGGCGAACGCGGCGAAGTCGCAGGCTGCCGCGTACGGCATGACGACGACGGCGTACCGCGACGCAGCGTCCGGCGCTCGGGAGCACATCGCGCAGGCGAAGGCCGCGACCGAGGCCATGCAGATGGAGAACGACGCCGCCGGCCTGCTGTCGAACGCGCTCACGCTGCTCAACGGCGGGGCGCTCTCGGTCGCGCAGGCCCAGACCGGGGTCGCGGCTGCGGTGAACCAGGCCAAGGACGCGTTCAAGGACAACGGCAAGGCGATCGAGGGGAACTCGGCCGCCGCGGTCGCGAACCAGCAGGCGATCCAGCAGCAGGTCTCCGCGGCGCAGCAGATGGCCGAGGCTCAGGCGAAGGCCACGGGCTCCACCCAGGCCGGCGTCGACGCGTACAAGCAGTCGAAGGCGGCCATCGAGGACGCGCTCCGTGCGCAGGGTGCCCTGACCCCCGAGGTGCAGGCGTACATCGACAAGCTCTACGACGTCGACAACCTGAAGGTGAAGCCCACCCAGCTCGAGGTCGACACGGCGCAGGGTGACTTCGGCATCCAGCACATCAAGGACGCCATCGCGTCGGTGCCCGACAAGCACGACACGAAGGCGCAGGCGCTCGTCGACGAGGCAGAGGCCCGGCTCCGGAACCTCAAGCAGAACATCGACTCGGTGCCGGCGTCGAAGCGGACCGAGATGCAGGCCTCGATCGCTGGGGCGCAGCGGCAGCTCGAGATCCTCCAGGCGCAGATCGACGGGATGCGGGGGAAGACGCTGACGATCACGCAGCGCACCGTCCTCGTGCAGGAGGCGGTGAACTCCGGGGCGGCCCCGGGGGTGGCGAAGTCGGCGTACAACGCGCACGGCGGCACCGCGGGCGTCGACGGCATCCGCACCCAGCGGTTCGCCACCGGCGGCACCTCCGGCGGCTCCGTGTGGGGCACGTCGGGGTCGTCGTTCAGCGACAGCATCCCGACGTGGCTGTCCATCGGCGAGGAGGTCGCGTCGGCGCAGGCGATGGCGTTCCCGGGCGCCCGATCGGTCGTCAAGGCGATCAACTCGGACCCCGCCGCCACCATGCAGGCCATCACGCAGAAGTCCGACGCGGCGCCCGTCGCGGTCACGGTCGTCAACAAGTCCGGCCTGTCCACGCTCGACGACCTCATCGAGCTCCACATCGAGAACAACGGCCGGAAGCGCAAGCTCAGGCTCAGCGCCGGACAGCAGGGAGGCGGCCAGTGATCACCTACGACGGCGGCAACGCCTCCTCCTCGTTCACCCGGGTGCTCGACGGTGGGAACGCGCGCTCGGTCTTCAACGCGCCCCTGCTCCGCCTGATCGACGACGCGTCCGGCCCGCGGGTCCAGGTGCAGTTCGGCCAGCTCGCCGCCGGCACGGTGCTCGTCACCGTGTACCGGACGGCGAGCGGCCGGACGATGAAGGTCCGCGGCGGGGTGAACCTCTACGCCGTGGGCGGCGCGTCCGTGCTCGACGCCGAGGTCCCGTTCGGTGTGCCAGTGACGTACCAGGCGGAGCAGTTCGACGGGGACGGGCAGTCGCTCGGGTTCACCCTCTCGTCGGTGATCACCGTCGACGAGCAGCACTCGTGGGTGTCTCAACCGCTGTCGCAGGCGTCGGCGATCCGGGTGCGTGTCCGGACGGTGTCGACGCACTCGCTGGTGCGGCCGTCGCCGGGCGAGATCGTGTTCACCGAGGGCGCGACCGTTGGGCGGGTCATCTCCGGCCAGCGGACCGGTCTCCAGGGCGCGACGATCGTGCTATCCGTCTCGGAGGACAAGGCGGATGCGTTCGACGCGCTGTGGGGCGGGTACTCGCAGGACTTCCCGGCCGTGGTCTGCCTGCGGACCCCGCCGGCTGTCCCGCTCCCCCGGGTGCTGTTCTTCGGCTGCCTCGCTCCGGAACGGCAGTCGTCGGGCGCGAACCGGGCGATCCGGTACTCCCTGCAGGGCGACGAGGTCGCCCCGCCCGCGCCCGGCCTGGTGATCCCCGCGCTGCGCCGGTCCGACATCGACGCCGCCTACCCGTCGCGCGACGCTCGCGCCGCGGCGTACCGAACACGTCTCGCTCGAGACACCGACTACGACCTCGCTGGCCTGGCCGGCTGACCCGGAACGGAGGCCGCATGCGCACCTGTTCCGTCGGCCTACCCGACGTGCTCGCCGGGTCGTTCGACCGCCGGTGGCTCCTCGACGTGTTCTACGACGGAGTCCGGGTGCTGCAGGACGTTCCCTGCACGCGCCCGGACTTCACCGACGACGCTGGGCAGCTCGTCCAGTCGACCGGGACGACGACGATCGTCTACCAGGGGGACTTCGCCGAGTCGATCGCGCCGACCGAGGTGAGCGATCTGCTCGCCCCGTTCGGCACGCAGGTCGAGGTGTACCTGATCGTCTCCGCGGGCCCGGGGTTCACTGAACGAATCCGGATGGGCCGCTACATGGTGGCGGAGACCCCGTCCGTCGTGACGACCCGCTTCGTGCTCAACGGCGGCGTCGTGTCGAAGGGCGACAGGATCGACCTCACCCTCAAGGATCTGTTCTACGGGGTGCAGGTCGACCGGTTCGACACACCGGGGTCCCCGCCCTCGCTCGACTCGGCGTGGGCGGAGGTGCAGCGCCTCACCGGCCTGCAGGTGACGAAGTCGGTCGCCGACGCGCCGATCCCGACGACGGTCGCGTACCAGGAGGACCGGCTGCAGGGTGTCTACGACGTCGCGAACTACGCCCTCGACGCCGTCGCCTGCCTCACCCCGGACGGCACCGTGTCGATGCGGCCGAACGTGTGGCCCGACCCGGTCGACACCGTGCGGTGGGGCGACGACGGCACCCTCGTGCACGTCAACCGGGGTCTCGCGAACGACTCGGTCTACAACAAGGTCGTCGTCCGCGCCTACGACTCGACGCAAGGTGCCGGCGTGCTCGCGTCCGGGGAGATCACGGACGGCCCGCTCCGCACCCGCAACCGTGACGGGTCCCTGTCGCCGTACCGGCGCCGGCCGACGTTCTACTCGTCGCAGTTCATCACGACCCAGGCGCAGGCCGAGGAGTACGTCGCGAAGTGGCTGCCCCGGGTGTCGCAGCTCAAGTCGGTGCAGGTGACGATCACCGAGGTGCTCAACCCGCTCCGCGAGCTCGGCGACGTGCTCACCGTCGACCGGCTCGGAGAGCAGTTCATCGGCCGCGTCGTCGGCATCCGACGAGGCACCGGAGCGAACCAGCAGACGACCCTGGAGGTGGGCGCGCCGTGACCGACGACGACCTCACCCCTCTGCAGCTCGCTCTCGCGAAGAAGTCGACCGTCACCGCGTTCGTCGGCCGGTTCGTCTCGGCCACCGCGACCGGCTGCTTCGTCGACGTCGGCGGCGGCCGTGTACCGGCGCAGTTCGGCTCCGACTACCTGCCCGAGGTCAACGAGCCGGTCAACGTCCTGTTCATCAACGGCGCGCCGTTCATGATGGGGCCCGTCGGCGCGAAGCCCGGCAAGGGCACCGTGCAGTCGGTGTCGGCGTCGGTCGTGACGCTCGACACCGCGTACGGCGAGGTCGTGTGCCCGTACAACCAGGGCGTCACCCCTTCCACCGGGCAGGTGATGCGGATCGGCTGGCGTGAGGGGCCGTTCGCCGAGGCCGTCATGTCGACGTCCCCGAAGCCGGCAGATCCCCCACCGGCGCCCGGCGGCGGCGCGACGACCCATGCCGACGTGTTCACCGCCCTGGACGCCGGCTCGTTCAACGGCCGGTGGTGGACGGCGCAGGTCCGCGCCGACGACTCTGACCTCGGCTGCTGGTTCTACGGGTCGAAGATCAGCGACACCATCCCGGCCGGGGCCCGCATCCAGGCGGTGCAGGTGTACGTCTCCGCCGACCGGATCTACGGCAACCCGCCCATCTTCGGAGTGCACCCGTACCAGTCGAACCCCGGCGGGGCGCCGACGCTCGGCGCGCTCTCGCCGATCCCGGTCGCGCCGGGCTGGGCGACCCTTCCGACGGGGTTCGGCGACGTCCTCAAGGCCGGCGGCGGGTCCGCCGGGGTCGGTGTCGCGCACGGCGGCTTCAACATCTTCCGCAGCCTCGCGCAGGACGGCCAGTCCGGCGCCCTGCGCATCACATCGGTCTACTGACCGCCCATCCCGTTCCCTTCCACGCCCGCCACCGTGCGGGCGTTTTGCATGCAAGGAGCCGTCATGGCACAGGACTCGTGGGGTCCCAAGCACCAGCCGCAGTACTCCGGCAACGGCGTCCCCGCCGACGCCGCCGACCTGTCCCAGATCGCGAACTTCGCGGCGCTCGTCGGCAACCGCAAGGTGGGCACGTCCGCTGATCGGGCGGCGCTCGGCGCCGACGAGAAGTGGCCGGGCCTGGAGTTCTACGACACCGACACCCTCGCGAGCTGGCTGTACGTCGCGGACGCGGGCGGCGGGTCCGCCGGGTGGATCAACCCGAGCATGCGGTTCGCGCAGTTCTCGACCCTCGCGGCTGGCGTGCCGGACGGCGGCCCGTTCCAGCAGGGGACGATCACGAAGGTGAGCGGGAAGACCGCTGGCGGGGACTTCGCGACGCTCGCGAACAACCAGATCACGCTCGTCCCGGGCCTCTACGACATCACGTGGACGCTCAAGATGAACGTCCAGCAGCCGACGACCGCGCGCACCGGGTACGTGCAGTTCGAGGTGCCGGGTGAGACCGAGGCGTTTCGGACTGAGTACGGGCCCGGCGGCGACACCGCCACGGCGAAGGGCGCGTTCATGCTGCTGCAGCCGGCCGCCCCGACGTTCACGTTCTACAAGCAGGGCGGCGGCACCCCGAGCGTGACCGGCACCATCCGCATCCGGAAGGACGCCTGATGTCGGCCAACGGGCAGCTCACCGACGCCGAACTCGTCGTCGTCCCGAACACTGCGGACATCACCACGATCGGGGTGCAGCGCATCGCGGTCGCGGTGCTGCCGTACCTCCTCGCCGCGGCGGCCGAGTTCCGGCAGGAGACCGGGCAGAAGCTCGTCCTCGCCGAGGGCTACCGGCCGCTCGCGACGCAGATCGACTACTTCAACGCCCGCTACCACGTCGTCGCCTCCGGCGGCGTCTGGTGGAACGGGAAGCGGTGGGCGAAGAACGCCGGGGCCGCGACCGCGGCGGTGCCCGGCACGAGCCCGCACGGGAACGCAGTCGCGGTCGACCTCTGGTCCGGCATCGACACATCGTTCACCACGGCGAACCACCGGGTCTGGGTCCGCGTGTCCGCGAAGTACGGGTGGACGAACACCGGCACCGGCTTCGGCGAGCCCTGGCACCAGGAGTGGTCCGCCGCCCGCGTCACGAAGCGCGTCACCCTCACCGCGGCGCTCGTGCGCCCGGCCGCCTCGTCCGGGGCGATCACGAACACCATCACCGGCCGCCCGGCGGCCACGAGCGTCCAGGAGGACGACATGCCCAGCATCGAGCTCGTCAAGCAGGACGGGGACACGTCCGGCACCGTGTGGATGTCCCGAGACCGGATGGAGCGCCGCCCGCTCTCAGCCGCTGACTTCGCGGACGTCGCGTACTGGGTCGGGAAGCAGTTCGGCGAGGACGCGGCGAAGGTACAGGTCGTGCGCAGCCTCACCGCGTTCGGCATCGACATCTCAGCCCGGCCGGACACGTACGAGCTCGTGAAGGACACCCACGGCGACGGCACCGTCTACCTCTCGTTCAACCGCGTGCTGCTCATCGCCCTCACCAGTGCCGCGCTCCCGGCCGCCGTCTGGTGGCTCGACAAGCGCGGCTACGACAACACCGTCTCCCTCACCGACAACCTGGCCGCGTTCGGCGCGGCCCTGCACGCCTAGGAGGCCTGCCATGTTCCAGCGCTACACCACCGCCCTGCTCCCGCTCGGCATCGCGATCCTCGGCGTCCTCGACGCCGCCCGCGCATCCGGCACCGCCTTGCTCGGCTGGCAGACCATCCTGCAGCTCGTCATCCTCGTCGCAACGACCGGGGCCGCGTTCTGGCTGCCGCTCGTCGACGGCCGGTGGGCGGGCCGGTGGAAGACCGGCGCCGCGATCGTCGGCGCGATCGCGTCCGCGCTGATCGCGACGATCCCCGACGGGCACTTCACCACGGCGACGCTGATCCTGTTCCTCACCGCCGCGCTCAAGGCAGTCGCGACGGAGGTCGGCGTGCAGATCCGCGTCGACGCCGCGAAGACCATCGACGCCGGCTCGACTGCCGACCCGGGCGTCCCCTCGATCACGGCACTGCCGGACCCGCGCAAGGTGTCCGACGGTGACCCCGCGATCGTCGGCTCCGAGCCCGCGCCCGCCTCGGCGCCCTGACCACCACGACACCCCAGGAAGGGGTCAGCATGCCCGACGATCGGCCGGACGACGTCACCCTCGGCGAGGTGAACCGGAACCTGCAGGCGTTCAAGGACGACATCAAGGGTGACCTCCGGGAGCTCCGCGACGGGTTCGTCTCCAAGGAGTCGTTCCGTGCGCTCGAGCGCACGGTGCAGGAGATCAAGGAGTCCGCGAAGTTCCGGGTCGGGTCGTGGCTGTCGGTCGCCGGCATCGTCGTCTCCGCCGCGGTCGCGGTGTGGGCGACGCTGCGGGGAGGTGGCGCATGAGGCACCTCCTCACCCGGGGCCCGCGGTGGCTCCGCGCGCAGAATCTCGTCATCATCATCCCCGTCGTCGCGATCGTCGTCGTGCTCGTCGCGCTGTACGTCTCGCAGGCGCAGACCATCGGCGTGCAGCGGGACCGGATCGGCGCGCTCGTCGCGCAGAACGGCCGACAGGCGGACCGGCTCGACGCCGCGTACTCGGAGTACACGAAGCTGTACGGGCAGGCGAAGCAGTCGGGGGTGCAGCCGACCACGGTCGCGCCCTCGGCGCTGCCCGGGCCGACCGGCTCCTCCGGCAAGGACGGCCGCGACGGCCCCCGCGGCTCCGACGGCCGCGGCATCGCGTTCGCACTGTGCACGGCGACGGGGTGGACGGTCACGTACACCGACGGCGACACCGAAAACGCCGGCCAGTGCGTCGGCGACACCGGGTCGGCCGGCAGCCCAGGTGCGACCGGCGCCGCCGGCTCGAACGGCAGCGACGGGCAGCCCGGCGCCCCGGGGGCCCACGGAGCACCGGGCGCGACCGGCGCACAGGGCGACCCCGGACCGGCCGGGCAGACCGGCACCGGCGTCGCATCCGTGTCGTGCGCCACGGCGGCCGACGGCTCCACCGTGTTCCGCTTCCTTCTCACCGACGGCACCACGCAGGACATCCCCGGTTCCTGCGTGGTGCCGTCCCCCTCCCCCTCCCCCACCCCAGACCCCGCGGGCTGACCCGCAGAACGGAGCGACCCGATGGAGACCATCGACGCGCAGATCTTCATCCGTCGAGACACAGCGGCAGGGCTCGCGCCGGTTGTGCCCGCTGACGGTGAACCGGTGTACGAGAAGGACACGAAGCTACAGCGCATCGGCGACGGCGTGACGCCGGTCGCGGAGTTGGACGCTGCTGCCTGGGTTGACGGTGAGACCCACGAGTTCAGCGACGACGTCAAGACCGCGCTCGCCCGATCCTTCATCACCCTCCGCGTCGCTGCAAAGAACCCTGACCTGCTCATCGTGGGCAGCATCACCCGGAATGCCGACGGCGTCGTGACGAGCGCAGCGGTGGTCTGGCCGGACGGGACCCTGGGAACCCTCACGACCGACGTGCTCGACCCTTCGGGGGCCATCAACGGCTACCACCTCACGTACGGCTCGCCCACGGCGAAGACCTTCACGCAGCCGACGATCACGCGGGATTCGTCTGGCGCTGCGATCTCCATCCCGCAGATCGTGGTGAGCTGACATGGGCCTTCTTGACGCGCCGGCACCGGCCTACACGAGCCCCCGGCTCGACGCTTTCCACCGGGCGCTACAGCTCCCCGCATCCGACGTCTACCTGCTGGTACTCGGCGACTCGACCGGAGCCGGCATCACCCGGTTCCCGCGGCTGCTCGCGAACTACTTCGCCGCGCAGTACCCCAAGTGGTCGGTCGTGTACGACGCGTGGGATGACTCATCGAAGACCTACCCGACAGCGAACCGGGTGACGGTGCAGACCGGCACGAATGGGTTCACGCTCTACATCAAGAACGGGTCGGTCTCCGGCCAGGTAATCGGCTACGCGCGCGACAACATGGCGACCCTCACCGCCGGGTTCAGCGCGTCGCTGATCTACTTCAACTACGCGCACAACAGCCCCCAGCTCGGGGACGGGTACCGCTACCTGATGGCGGAGACGGTCAACCGGTACCGGAACCAGTACCCGAAGGCTGCGATCGTCGTCGGCACGCAGAACCCCCGCGATCCCGCGGCATGGCCTCTGTCGGCCGCGCCGAACGACTACGCGTCCGACGACGGCAAGCAGCGTGCCGTGTACGAGTGGGCCGTCGCGCAGGGCTTCCCGGTCGTCGACATCAACCGCATCTTCTACAACTACGGCTCGAACTGGTCGTCCGCTCTGATGCTCGCCGATGGGCTGCACCCGAACGACAACGCCGGGTCGCCGCTGTGGGCGAAGAGCGTCTGGAACGTGATCCGCCCGCGCGGCGCCATCGTGTCGCCTGGCCACCAGCCCGACAGCAATCGCATCTGGATCCCCGCTCGAGAGTTCTACGCTGTCGACGGGACTCCGACCCTGACGTCCGCGTACGGGCTGCAGGCATGGTCGCTGCCGAACGGGTCACTGAACTCGATCGCGGCGCTCGTCGACATCCCGTCGGCCTGGAAGGCGCAGAACATCCACGCGATCACCACCGCGGCGGCCGCCGGCGCGGCGGGGCAGACCTCCTTGTTCTCTGCATCGCACCAGTACGTCGGAACGAGCACCGGGATCGGCGGAGCGATCAACCTTGGGACGTGGGTGTCTGACAACGCAGCGGTCACGAACGGCGCGAACTACACGGCCGGTCGAACCCAGGACAATACGCTCTGGGACCGGATCACGCTTGGAGCGTCACCGGTCGCACTCAAGGTGGGCCGCGACGGAACGAGTTCGGCGGACACGTTCGCGAGCGCGATCCTGTTACTCGGGCTGATGATCGAGCAGGCCTACTGACGAGTCAGACCCTCGCGGGGAGAGCGCCCAGCCTGCGCCCGCGACGTGTCGCTGCTCGGTCTAGCTCCAGGCGACCGCGCAGCGACATGTCGGCGTCGACCGGTCCGGGTACGAGGATCGCAAGGATCACCGCGCCGACGAGCACTGGGAAGTTGAAGCCGTAGTTGTGCAGGGTGAGGGGGACCTCGGTCGCAGCGAAGATCAGGGTGATGACTGCGGTCGCGGCGTAGACGACGTCACGAGTCGTGATCGCGTACCAGGTCACGACGCCGAGGCTGACGACCATGAGCAGCAACCCGACGAGGCCCCCCTCGATCAGAGCCTCGAGGAGCTGGTTGTGCGCGTGGTTGAAGAACAGCGACGAAGCGGGGGAATGTGTTGCGTCGTTGAAGGTGAACGGTCCCCACCCGAGGACGGGGTGGTCGACCCAGTAGCGGCCGACGAGGTTCCACACGACGGTCCGGGAGTTCAGTGTGGTCACGTCGCTGCCGAGCGTGGAGTCGTTGAACGCGTCATCGATCGCGGGCCAGGCGAACACCGCAATCGGCAGACCCACAAGGACCGCGGCGAAGGTGCGCACAGCGCGAGAACCGCGGCCTGCGATGATCCAGTAGAGCGCGAGCGCCACCGCCAGGCCGATGGTCAAGGACCGAGCCTCGGCGAGCACGAGGATCACGGCGATCGCCGCGACATGCACCAACCGAAGCCGAGACTTGTGCTTGAGGACGAGGATCAGCCCGACAGCGGCGATGAACGCGAGCAGGTTCGGGTGAGGGGTCACCCCGGCAACGCGGAAAGGCAGATCGCCGATCGTGACTCTTCGCGGAAGGTCGCCCATGGCCGCAGTCGGGTTGATCGCGAGAAGCACAAGGCTGGCCCACACGATCGTCAGGCAGATGTGGCGGACGGTGCTGCGGATCGCATCAGCGGAGGCAGTGGTCTTCCAAATGGCGACGACCAGGCCGGGAAGGTAAAGGATTCCGGCCGCGATGAGCCGGGTCACTTCCGTGAACTGACTGTTCAGCAGGGCCGAGACGATGAGGATGAGGGAGAAGGCCACGAGGCCGACGGGCACGAGGGGAGTCGTCGAACGTCCGGGGTTCTTGAACGCCGCTAGCACCGCAACGAGCAGGACCCCAGGGAAGACCACGCCCGCGATGTCGGTCAGTGTTTCGGCCGTTCCGCCCTGTTCCAGCACCGTCAGCAGGTTGACCACGCCGGTCGCCAGCGTCATCGTCCAGAGAATCGTGCGTAACGGCAGACCGCTCGGTCGTTTCTTCTCGGCCTCTCGCCAGATGACGACCAGCGCCGCGACGGCGACTATCGACACCGCAAGGATGCCGAACAGCGCAAGCAGGTCCGCTGCGCGGACGGCGAGGTTCCCCATGATCTGCTGATCCTAAGCGACGCTCACGATGCGCCCCGCCCCCTCGTCCGAGGGTGGCGGGGCGTTCTCGTCGTTCCGGGGCTACTGCAGGCCGGCGGCGAGGTGCACGAGCCCGGCGATGATGCCGGCGGCGACCGCGGCGGCGAGCGACCAACCGACGATGAGGCCGCCGATGTTCGCGCGTCGGACCTGCGCCGGGGTGCGGGCCGCGAGGCGGGCGTGGTGCTCGTCGGCGGACTGCTGCGTGGGGTGCGCGGTCGCGCAGCCGGGGTGGTGCCAGACGGTGCGGCGGCCGGGTCGGCTGCTGGTGGAGACGGAGAACGGCCCCGGGAGGGGGATGCTCACGCGGACGGCCATGAGGATGACTCTACGGCTCGGTGGTGACGCTGTCACGGGGTCGGATCGCGTCGCGCCAGATCCACGCGCAGTCGGCGCCCTGCCCGCGCCCCCACTCGACGAGCACCGCGCGCTCCGTGTAGGCGAGCACGCGCCCCTCGATCTCGAGGATGCGGTCGGGGAACTGCACCCAGGCGAGCACGTCGTCCGGCCACGGCAGGTCGACCTCGGGGCCGCCGCGTGCCGCCTCGGGGAGCGAGTACGCGTCGACGAGCCGCCACCGGTCGCGGCGCCGGACGGCCATCAGGGGCGCGGCTTGAGCGCGCGGACGGTGACGGTGTCGCGCGGCACCCACGCGCGCTGTAGCCGTCCCTGCCAGGAGATTTCGACGAACACGGCGACGTCGGTCCGGGCGACGGCGAACGCCTTCACCTCGGCGAGCACACCGATCTGCTCGAACCGGAGATCGTGCACGGTGACGGGCTGCGGCGGGTCGACGGGCTCCGGGCTGCCGACCTGCTCGAGGGGGAGGGACTCGGCCGCGTAGATCGGGACGTCCTGGTGCTCGGGCGGCGCCCACCGGTGTTCGGCCATGCCGACGATCGTCGTCGGGGCCGCCGACATCAGCGTTCGGCGTTGCAGCGGGCGCAGACCTGGGGGTCGTCGGGCTCGAGGCCGGCGGGGACCCAGACGTGGAGGCAGTCCGTCATGCCGTCCAGTGTGCACGACGAGGGCGGGTCACGCTTACTCACCGATTTGCTCGGAATCCGGTACCGCGAGCCAGCGCGGCGAACCCCTCCGCGAACCCTTCCATATGGATGCTGATCGGCGATCTTGTCAAGTGACAATCCACCTATGATCGGTCACCCCGTGAACGGGGGTTGCGGGTTCGAGTCCCGCTGCCGGCCCTGGATCAGGTCCCGCTCGTGGTGCCCGATGTGGAGCCGTGGACGGACGAGAGGCCCGGACGATGTGATCGTCCGGGCCTCTCGGCGCGTGTGGAACACGGATCAGGGTGTGTTCCGGGCGCTCGACGCGGTAACCAGCCGGCCGTGTCCCGAGGATGACACCTGTCCGGGGGACGTGTCCACGATTTCCGGCGACTCCGCGGGTTCCCGCACGATCATGCCGGAACCGGCTCGGCCGGGTGCGTCGGGCGCGCGGCCCACGGCGCCCCGCGCCCGGCGCCGGGTCCCTGCTGCTCGGTGCCCGGTGCCTCAGCGTCCGCCGGTGATCTTCCGCTCACGCTGCGCGACGCCCGCGGTGCCGTAGGGGTAGTCGTCGACCCGCGGGGCGCTCGCGTCGGTCAGGGTCCGCAGCTCGTCGTCGGTCAGGACGAGGTCGGCCGCGCCGAGGTTGTCCTCGAGCTGCGACAGGGTCCGCACGCCGAGGATCACGCTCGTGACGGCGGGACGCGCGAGCAGCCAGGCGAGGGCGACCTGCGACCGCGACGCCCCGTGTGCATCGGCGACCGCGGACACGGCGTCGAGCACGGCCCAGGTGCGCTCGTCGGCGTTCCGGGCCTCCCACGCCTCCATGCCGCGTGCGGGGTCCTCGCCGAGGCGGGTCGCCCCGGTCGGTGCCTCGTCGCGCTGGTACTTGCCGGTGAGCCACCCGCCGGCCAACGGGGACCAGGGCAGCAGGCCGATGCCCGCGTCGAGGCAGGCGGGGACGACCTCGTGCTCGATGTCGCGCACGAGCAGGTTGTACTGCGGCTGCAGCGTCACCGGCGGGGCCCAGCCGTGCGCCTTCGCCTCGTACACGGCCTTCGTGACCTGGTAGCCGAGGTAGTTCGAGAACCCGTAGGTGCCGATCTTGCCCGCGGACACCGCGTCGTCGAGGAAGCGCAGGGTCTCCTCGATCGGCGTCAGGGCGTCCCAGGCGTGCATCTGGTACAGGTCGATGTGGTCGACGCCGAGTCGCTCGAGCGAGGCGTCGAGGGCGACCCGGAGGTGCCGTCGGGACAGGCCGAGGTCGTTCGGTCCGTCGCCCTGGGGGAAGCGGCCCTTCGTCGCGAGGACGACCTGGCGCGCCTCGGTGGGGTGGGCGGCGAGCCAGCGGCCGATGATGCGCTCGGACTCGTTGCCGGAGTACACGTCCGCCGTGTCGACGAGGGTGCCGCCGGCCGCGACGAACGCATCGAGGATCTGGTGGGAGGTGGGTTCGTCGGCTTCGCTGCCGAACGTCATGGTGCCGAGGGTCAGCGTCGACACCGATGTCCCGCTGTTGCCGAGGAGTCTGTAGTCCATGCGCCGGACGCTACGCCCGGCGCGGTGCGCGGAGGAGGACCCGCGAGTACCTGTCAGCGCGGTCCGGACAGGACGGACCGGCGTCACCCCTCGATGAACGCGATCACTGCGTGGTCCCGCCCCGGATGAACCCGATCGCCGCCTCCCGGAAGTGCCGCGACGTGGGGGCGTTGAAGTGGTTCCGCCCCGGGATCTCGAAGAACGACGCGTCCGGCGCCGCCTCCGCCAGTCGCACCGCGCTGTCCTTGATCCCGTCCTCGCTGCCGGCGGCCATCAGGATCGGCTGCGTCGGGGCGTTCTGCGGCGTCGGCTCGATGCTGTCCCGCATCCCCTCGACCATCGCGACGAGCGCCTGCAGGTCGTTGCCCTCGATGCTGCCCGCCATCTGCAGGTACCCGTTCGTCACGCGGTCCTCGATCGGGGTCCCGTCGGCGATGTACGCCTTCGCCTGGTCGACGGCCACGCGGCGCATCGGGTCGGCGTCCGGGATGCCGCCGAGCACGGCACGCGAGATGCGGTCCGGGATGCGCTCGGCGGTGTGCCAGCCGACGCGGGCGCCGAGCGAGTAGCCGAGGAACACGACGTCGGACAGCAGGTAGGTGTCGATGACCGTGGTGACGTCCGCGACGAGCAGGTCCATCGAGTACGCGGAGGGGTCGTGCGGCTTCGACGAGGCACCGTGGCCGCGCTGGTCGAGCGCGACGACCCGGTGTCCGGCGCGGACGAGGTCGCGGGTCCAGCCGGAGGCGTGCCAGTTGAGGACCGCGCCGGACGCGAACCCGTGCACCGCGACGACGACGGGGGCGTCCGGGTCGCCGAAGTCGTAGGTCGCGAGCTTGAGCCCGTCGGGCGACATCACGGCACGGGGACGGGGTGCTTCGGGGACGAGTGACATGGCGCCACCAGGCTACCGGGGGCAGGGTGGTGGGCATGGACGGTTACGGCGGCGATCAGGTCCGGGCGGCGGAACGGCCGCACCTCGAGGCGGGGGAACCCCTCATGCAGCGCGCGGCGGACGGGTTGGCGCGGATCGTCGACGACCTGCTCGACGACCCGGCGGTCCGGCCCGTCGACGGTCCGGGGTCGGTCCTTGTGCTGGTGGGCAGCGGCGACAACGGCGGGGACGCCCTGTTCGCGGCGGCCCGCCTGGCGTCGGACGGGAGGCGCGTGGCACTGGTGCGCGTCGGCGCACGCGTGCACGAGGCGGGCCTGGCAGCGGCGCTGGACGCCGGGGCGCGCCTCCTGGCCGGTCCCGGTCCGTCGCGTGCCGACGCCGGGGCGGCGGACGTGCTCCGCGCCGCAGCGGTCCCGGACGGGCCGCGACTCGCGGCCGTCGTGACCGAGGCCGCTGCGGCGGCCGACGTGCTGCTCGACGGCATCCTCGGGATCGGGGCGTCGGGTCCGGTGGCCCTGCGCTCGCCCGCGCGCGAGGTGGTCGACGCCGTCCGCGAGCTCGCCCGCGACCAGCGGGCGCCGTTCGTGGTGGCGGTGGACCTGCCGAGCGGCGTCGACCCGGACACCGGCGGTGTGGCGGACGAGCACGTGCTGCACGCCGACGTGACGGTGACGTTCGGCGGGGTCAAGGCCGGGCTGCTCCGCGGGCCGGGAGCGACCCTCGCCGGTCGGGTCGAGTTGGTCGACGTGGGCATCGGCGACGAGCTCGCGGCGGTGGAGCCGCTCGTCCGCACCTGAGCCGCACCGGGGCAGCACCGGGTCAGCACCGGGTCAGCACCGACCCCTGCGCGCAGACCGATGCTCGTGCTCGCCGGGGTCAGCGCTGATCGGGGTCAGCAGGCAAGGGCGTCAGCGCCCGCCGGCGTCGAGCCCGTCCACGACGTCCGGCCGCGCCTCGAGCCACGTGTCGACGAAGTGCCGGTAGTTCGCGGCGATCTGCCGTTCGGCCGCCTCGTGGTCGAGGCCCTGCTGCACCACCTCGTCGAGGGCCTCCTCCCAGTTGCTCCGACCGATCGCGAAGCCGACGAACCCGTCGACGGGCGCAGCCGTCCGGAGCCAGTGGTCGACCTGCTCCTCGGGGGCGTCGCGGCCGAGCACGATGCACTGCACGCGGTCGCGACCGCCGGCGCGGGCGGCTGCGACGACGCGCTCGGCGTCCTCGGTGCGGTCGAGACCCTCGAGCTTCCAGACGTCGGCCTCCACCCCGTGCTCCTGCAGGTACCCGATCGACGCGACGACGAGTCCCGGCCGGACGTCGCGGTCGTAGTCGTCCGTCGCGGCCTGCTGCTCGTCGGTGCCCGGGACGAGCAGCTCGACCAGGAACGTGCGTCCGGCGTCGTGCAGGGTGCGGGAAACCTCGGCGAGCCGCTCGGCCTGACCGCGGCGTTCCTCGGCGTCGAAGGCCGGGTTGTCGCGGACGAGCACCTTCACGAGGTCGGGGTCGAACGCGTCGACGTGCGCGACCCAGTCGTCGCCGTACTCCAGCTGGAACCACTCCTCGCCGGACCGCTCGATCGGCATCGCGAGCCGCAGTCCCGCCTCGGTGACGAGCCGGGCGACCTCCGCGCCGTACCGCTCGTCGACGAGCACGCCCGTGCGGGCACGCGAGGCACCGGCGGCGAGCGCCGCGAGCACGCCGCGGTACACGAGCTGCTTGCCCGCGCGGACGCGCTGGGCGTCGGCCTCGTCGGTCGGCTCTCCGGAGTCGTCGCCGTAGGTGTGCTCCAGCAGCGAGGACCGCTGGTCCATCGCCAGGAGGAAGAGGGGGTGCTGCTCGTCGAGGTCGGCCATGCCGCCCATGCTGCTCGCACATCCTCCGGGGCGGCTCGGTGGGCGCGGTACGGCTCCGGATCGGGTGGCCACTGCGCGCGCCGGACCGTTCCCCCGACACCTGCGGACGCCCCGCCCGCCGCACCGTACGTTCGGAGCATGACGTTCAACGAGGACTCCCGGCTCTCCGGCGGGAAGGTGAAGCGCCGCGGCCGCGGGGTCGCCGTCGGCGGTGGCGCGGTCGGCATCGGCGCGATCGTGGTGTTCCTGATCGCCCAGTTCACCGGCGTCGACCTGAGCGGCATCGTCGGCGACGGCGGGACGACCCAGGTGCAGCAGCAGGGCGAGACGGTCGACGCGACCCAGGAGTGCCGGACCGGGCGGGACGCCAACCTGCGCGTGGAGTGCCGGATGGAGGGCGCGGCCGAGTCGCTCGACGCCTACTGGACGCAGGAGGCCCGCACGCTCGGGTTCTCGTACGACACCCCCGCGTTCTGGCTCTTCGACGGCTCGACGGACACCTCGTGCGGCCAGGCATCCGCGGCGACCGGCCCGTTCTACTGCCCGCCGGACCGCGCCGTGTACCTCGACACCGCCTTCTACGACGACCTGCAGTCCCGCTACGGGTCGTCGGGCGGTCCGCTCGCGCAGATGTACGTCGTCGCGCACGAGTGGGGCCACCACGTGCAGCAGCTCCAGGGCACGTTCGCCTCGACCGACCGGTCCGGATCCGGGGCGTCCTCGGGCAGCGTGCGCACCGAGCTGCAGGCGGACTGCTACGCCGGCGCCTGGGTCGGGTCGGCGGCGACCACGAAGGACGCCGACGGGAACACCTTCTTCGAGCCGGTGACCCGCCAGGAGATCGCCGACGCGCTCTCCGCGGCGAGCGCGGTGGGCGACGACAGCATCCAGGAGCGCGCGACCGGTCGGGTCGACCCGGACTCGTTCACGCACGGCACGAGCGAGCAGCGGCAGGACTGGTTCACCCGCGGGTACGAGCAGGGCGCGGGGTCCTGCGACACGTTCAGCGTGCCGGGCTCGTCCCTCTAGGGACGCTCGCAGCGACGCGCGCCGACGCGCGCGGCCACGCGCACCGGTCCCGCGGACGGCGGGACACGGCACCCGGGTGCCCCCTGACGGACGGGAGGCTCCCCACCGGTCCGGTGGGGAGCCTCCCGTCCGTCAGCGGGGCACGTCGCGACGTGCCGTCACGTCGGGTGCGCACCCGACGGCGCGCGACGCGCGTCAGCCCGCGGTGGGCGAGGCGCTCGCGCTGGGCGTGGGGGTCGGGGTGCCCTCGGTGGCACCCGCAGCCGACACCACGAAGGACCGGAAGTCGTCGTTGGTGATCGGCGCGGTGAGCTCGTACTGCTTGCCGTTCACGAGCACGAGCGGGGTGCCGGGGAACTCGGAGAGCGACGAGCCGGGGATGTCCCCGTCCGTGACCGCAGTCGTGCGCTCGTCGACCCACTTGGCGTACGTCTGGTCGGCGATGCAGTCGCGGACCGCCGCCTTGTCCTGCACCCCGCGGACGCCGGTGACGAGGCGCTCGAGCTGCGCGTCGGTCAGGCCGGCCGTGCCCTCCTCGGGCTGCTGCGCGTACAGCGCCCGGTGCACGGCGAAGAACTGGTCCGGCGACCGGTCGGCGACGCACGCTGCGGCGTTCGCGGCGCGGAGCGAGTACTTCGTGCCCTGCGAGCGGTTGCTGAGGATCGCGACCGGGTGGATGTCGACCGTCGCGGCTCCGGACTCGGCGAGGCTCTCGATGTAGTCGCCGTTGGCCTTCTCGAACTGACCGCACGTCGGGCAGAGGTAGTCGACGTACATCGTGATGCGCACGGCGCTCGCCCCGGCCGTCGCACCGGAGGCACTGGCGTCCGGCTCCGGCGACGAGGAGGCACCGACCGCGCGGAGCCCCTGCCCGATCGTGATGCCGCCCTGCGACATGTTCGCGGGTCCGGGACCGGCGGGCTTCGTCGAGTCGACGATGACGAGCGTGACGATCGTGGCGGCGGCGACGAGCACCACGCCCAGGCCGATCTGCAGGCCGAGCCGGGTGCCACGCTGCCGGCGCTTCTGCTGCGTCCGGATCTTCTGGGCCCGCTGGCGTGCGGCTTCCCGTCGTTCGTTGCGCGCGGCGCGTGCGTCACCCTCGGGGCGGTTGGTCATGCGTCGGTGTCCTCACGTTGATCCTGACGTCCGCACGGCCTTCCCCCGCACGGCGGACGGACCAAGCGATCGTAGTGGTCCTTCCTGGGACCAGCCAACCAGGTCCACCGGAGCACTGGCGCCGCCGGGAGAACTCGTGTTGTATGAGCACCGATGGTCGACGACGACCATCCGGGGCCCCCACGGGCAACCGCTTCACAACGGATCGTCCGGCACGTACCTGCCGGTGAAGGAAGGATCGAACGCTCATGGCGTCCGTCACCTACGACAAGGCAACCCGTCTCTACCCCGGAGGCAACCGTCCCGCGGTCGACTCCCTCGACCTCGACGTCGCGGACGGCGAGTTCCTCGTCCTCGTCGGCCCCTCGGGCTGCGGCAAGTCCACCTCGCTGCGCATGCTCGCCGGCCTCGAAGAGGTCAACTCCGGCGCGATCCGCATCGGCGACCGCGACGTCACCGACGTCCCGCCGAAGGACCGCGACATCGCGATGGTCTTCCAGAACTACGCGCTGTACCCGCACATGACCGTCGCCGAGAACATGGGCTTCGCGCTCAAGATCGCCGGCGTCGGCAAGGAGGAGCGCGCCACCCGCGTGCAGGAGGCAGCCAAGCTCCTCGACCTCGAGCAGTACCTCGGCCGCAAGCCGAAGGCGCTCTCCGGTGGTCAGCGTCAGCGCGTCGCGATGGGCCGCGCGATCGTCCGTCAGCCGCAGGTGTTCCTCATGGACGAGCCGCTGTCGAACCTCGACGCCAAGCTCCGTGTCCAGACCCGCACCCAGATCGCGTCGCTCCAGCGTCGCCTGGGCGTCACCACGGTCTACGTCACGCACGACCAGACCGAGGCGCTGACCATGGGCGACCGCATCGCGGTGCTCAAGGACGGCATCCTGCAGCAGGTCGGCTCGCCGCGCGATCTGTACGAGAAGCCGAACAACGTCTTCGTCGCGGGCTTCATCGGCTCGCCGGCGATGAACCTGCTGCCGGCCGACGTCGTCGAGGGCGGCATCCGCTTCGGTTCGCTGAACCACCCGCTCGACCGCGACACGCTGTCGAACGCCCGCGCCGCGCAGATCACGGTCGGCGTCCGCCCCGAGGACATCATCGTGTCCCCGTCGGGTGACGGCCTGCCCGTCACGGTCGACGTGGTCGAGGAGCTCGGCGCCGACGGCTACCTCTACGGTCACGCCGACGTGAACAACCAGCGCGTCGACATCGTCGCCCGCGTCGACGGCCGCGCGCACCCGTCGATCGGTGACACGATCGTCGTCTCGCCGAAGCAGGGCCACGTCCACGCCTTCGACACCGAGTCGGGCGAGCGCCTCGACGACAAGGCCGTCGTCAGCGCCTGACGCTGTCCGAGCCGGACGGGAGGCGCGGTGCCGACTGGCACCGCGCCTCCCGTCTGTCACACCACCCGCACCACCTGCAGGAGCCAACCGTGCCCGACTCCCTGTCCATCACCGCCGCGACCGTCGACCCGGGCCTGCTCGACCTGCCCTGGGACCGGCCGCTCGAGGACTGGCCGGACGACGTCATCGTCGCGCTGCCGAAGGGCATCTCGCGGCACCTGGTGCGCTTCGTCCACCTGAGCGGCTACGTCGCCGCGGTGAAGGAGACCGGCGAGGAGGTCGCGCGCTCCGAGTACGAGATGCTCCGCACCCTGCAGCGCATGGACGTCCCGTGCGTCGACCCCGTCGCGGTGATCACGAACCGCGTCGACGAGGACGGCGAGCCGCTGCACCCCGTGCTCGTCACGCGCCACCTCCGCTTCTCGCTGCCCTACCGCGCGCTGTACTCGCAGACGCTGCGCCCCGAGACGGCCACCCGACTCGTCGACGCCCTCGCGCTGCTGCTCGTCCGCCTGCACGTGATCGGCTTCTACTGGGGCGACGTCTCGCTGTCGAACACGCTGTTCCGCCGCGACGCCGGGTCGTTCGCCGCGTACCTGGTCGACGCCGAGACCGGCAAGCTCTACCCCGGCGGCCTGTCGAACGGGCAGCGCGAGAACGACCTCGAGGTCGCGCGCGTGAACATCGCGGGCGAGCTGCTCGACCTCGAAGCAGGGGGCCGCCTCGACGAGAACGCCGACGCCGTCGACGTGTCGAACCGGATCGTCGCGCAGTACCGGACGCTCTGGAAGGAACTCACCGGGACCGAGCAGTTCGACATCAAGGAACGCTGGCGCATCAACGACCGGGTCGAGCGGCTCAACGCGCTCGGCTTCGACATCGAGGAGCTGTCGATCCACACCACCGAGGGCGGCTCGCAGGTGCGGATCCAGCCGAAGGTGGTCGACGCCGGGCACCACCAGCGTCGCCTGCTGCGGCTGACGGGGCTGGACGCGGGCGAGAACCAGGCCCGCCGGCTGCTCAACGACCTCGACGCCTACCGCGCCCGCAACGGCCGGGACCAGCTCGACGAGGAGATGGTGGCGCACGAGTGGGTGTCGCGGGTGTTCGAGCCCGTCGTCCGGTCGATCCCCCGGGACCTCCGCGGGCGACTCGAACCCGCCGAGGTGTTCCACGAGCTGCTCGAGCACCGCTGGTACATGTCGCAGGAGGAGGAACGCTCGGTCTCCCTGCCGGAGGCGACCACGGCGTACATCAACGACGTCCTGCGACACCGTCGGGACGAGCGGCTGCTCATCGACCCGCCGACCTCGTCGATGACGCTGCCGATCCCGGTGGTCGACGACGGGTCGGACGACGAGGACGTCGCAGACTGGCGCGCGTCCGTCTGAACGGACAGGAGGCCCGGTGCCGGTCTCGCGGACCGGCACCGGGCCTCCTGTGGTCGGGCAGGCGCTACTCGGCGCGACGGCGCCGGGCGACCTCCCACAGGGTGACGCTCGCCGCGATGCCCGCGTTGAGCGACTCGGTCGCGCTCGAGATCGGGATCGAGACGATCGCGTCGCAGGTCTCGGTGACGAGGCGCGACAGGCCCTTGCCCTCCGAGCCGACGACGACCACGATCGGACGGTCGGCCAGCTCGAGCGCGTCGAGCTGCACGTCGCCGTCGCCGTCGAGCCCGAGGACGAACAGCCCCATCGACTTGAGCGACTTGAGCGTCTGGGTCAGGTTCGGGGCCATCGCGACGGGGAGCCGGGCCGCGGCGCCGGCCGAGGTCTTCCACGCCGACGCGGTGACGCCGACCGAACGACGCTGCGGCACGATCACGCCGTGGCCGCCGAACGCCGCGGTGGACCGGATGATCGCACCGAGGTTCCGCGGGTCGGTGATGCCGTCGAGGGCCACCATGAGCGGTACCTCGTCACGGGCGAACGCGCGCTCGGCGACGTCCTCGGCGACGGCGTACTCGTAGGCGGGCACCTTGAGCGCGACGCCCTGGTGGACGCTGTCGTGCCCGGTGATGCGGTCGAGCTCCGGCCGCATGATCTCCATGATCGGCACACCGCGGTGGTTCGCGAGCGCCAGGATCTCCTTCACGCGGTCGTCGACCTCGATGCGCGACGCGATGTACAGCGTCGTCGACGGGGTCTTCGTGCGCAGGGCCTCGAGCACCGAGTTGCGGCCGGTGACCAGCTCGGAGTCGTCGCTCTTGCGCTGCGGCGGACGGCCGGTGCGCTGCTGCGGCGTGCTCGACGCACCGTGCCGCCCGCGGGCGGCGTCGAAGCGCTCCTTCGCCGCCTTGCGCTTGCCGGCGGGGTGGTACGGCCGGTCCTCGGCCTTCGGCGTGGGCTTGCGACCCTCGAGCGCCTGCGCGCCCTGGCCGCCGGAGCCGACCTGCTTGTTGCCCTTGCGGCCGGAGCGGACGGCGCCGGGCCGACCCTTCCTGCTCCCCGAGACGTTCTTCATTGCTCTCTCCTGTCCGGCACGGCCGTTGTCAGGCGATGCTCCAGCGTGTTCCTGCTGCGGTGTCCTCGATGGTGATCCCCGCGGCTGCGAGGTCGTCGCGCACGCGGTCCGCGGTGGTGAAGTCCCGTGCGGCACGGGCGTCGGCGCGTTCCTGGACGAGGCGTTCGACGAGTGCGGCGAGCGGGGCGGCCGAGGTGTCCTGACCACCGGTCGACCAGTGTGCCGCTCGCGGGTCGATGCCGAGGACCTCGACCATCGCAACCACCTGATGGTACGCGCTCCCGAGCGCTTCCGCACCGTCCGCATCCAGGGCGGCGTTCCCGGCACGGACGGTCTCGTGCAGCACGGCGAGCGCCTGGGGCACCGAGAGGTCGTCGTCCATGGCCGCCGCGAAGGCCTCGGGCACGGCCGGGGCGTCCCGTAGCGTGACGCCCTCGAGCCGCTCCGCCGCACGTGCGAGGAACCCCTCGATGCGGTCGTACGCGGCCTCGGCCTCGGCCAGGGAGCCGTCGTGGTGGTCGATCGACGAGCGGTAGTGCGCGGCGCCGAGGAAGTACCGGACGACCTGCGGCCGTGCGGCGGCGAGGAAGTCGGCGGCGAAGATCGAGTTGCCGAGGGACTTCGACATCTTCTGGCCCTCGACCGTGACGAGGCCGTTGTGCAGCCAGTACGAGGCGAACGCGTCCCCCGCGGCGGTGGACTGCGCGAGCTCGTTCTCGTGGTGCGGGAACCGGAGGTCGAGCCCGCCGCCGTGCACGTCGAACGCCGGCCCGAGGTACCGGCGGCTCATCGCCGAGCACTCGATGTGCCAGCCCGGGCGACCGGGACCCCAGGGCGAGTCCCAGGTGGCGGTCGCGGGCTCACCGGGCTTGGCGCCCTTCCAGAGCGCGAAGTCCCGCGGGTCCCGCTTGCCGCGCGGGTCGGCGTCGGCCGCGTCCACCATGTCCTCGCGGCGCTGCCGGGTCAGGTCGCCGTAGGACGGCCAGCTGCCGGTGTCGAAGTAGACGTCGCCGGAGTCGTCGGCGGCGACGTAGGCGTGCCCGCGCTCGAGCAACCGCGTGATGATGTCGTGCATCTGCGGCACGCTCGCGGTCGCCCGCGGCTCGTACGTCGGCGGCAGGATGCCCAGGGCGTCGTACGCGGCGGTGAACTCCCGTTCGACGCGGTACGCCCGCGCGAACCACGGCTCGTCGGTGCCCGCGGACAGGTCGAGGACCTTGTCGTCGATGTCGGTGACGTTCCGGACCAGGGTCACGCGGTACCCGCGGTAGGTCAGCCAGCGACGCCAGATGTCGTACACCAGGGCGGACCGCAGGTGGCCGATGTGCGGCGACGACTGCACCGTGGGCCCGCACACGTACATGCTCACCTGTCCGTCGACCAGCGGGACGAGGTCGACGACGGCAGCGGCACGGGAGTCGTGGAGGCGTACGGTCACACGGCAAGCCTAGGACGTCGCCCGGGACCCGTGACGGGGGCAGGCCGGGCGCGAGAAGACGGACCACCCGGGCGGTGCTCAGGCGGGGCGGCGCCCAGGCGGGGCGGTGCCTCAGGCGGGGCGGCGCTCAGGCGGGGCGGACCACGGCCGTCGCGATCGCGGCGAGCCCCTCGCCCCGTCCGGTGAAGCCGAGGCCGTCCGTCGTCGTGCCGGACACCGCGACCGGTGCGCCGACGACCGCCGCGAGGGCGTCCTGCATCTCGGCGCGACGGGCACCGATCCGCGGCCGGTTGCCGACGACCTGCACGGTGACGCCCGTCGGCACGAGTCCGGCCCCGGCGAGCAGCTCCACCGCACCCCGCACGAAGACGTCCCCGGTCGCGCCGGCGTACCGCGGGTCGGCCGTGCCGAACCGTCCGCCGATGTCACCGAGGCCGCCGGCGGAGAGCAGGGCGTCGCAGACCGCGTGCGCGACCGCGTCGCCGTCGCTGTGCCCGGACAGGCCCGGCTCACCGGGGAAGTCGAGGAGCCCGACGCGGCACGGGCTCGCGGCGTCGAAGGCGTGCACGTCGACGCCGAGGCCGACCCGCACCGCGGGCACGTTCCCGGCACGGGAGGCGACGACCGCCTCGGCGCGGGCGAGGTCCCAGCGGGTGGTGATCTTGAACGCGTCTGCGTCGCCGGGGACCGTGCGCACCGTGCCGCCCGCGGCGCGGAACACCCCGGCGTCGTCCGTCTCCGCCCGCTGCGCCACGGCGTACGCCGACCGCAGCGCCCCGAGCGGGAACACCTGGGGCGTCTGCACCCCCACGAGCGCCGACCGGTCGACGGTCTCGACGACCAGGTCGCCCTCGACGCGCTTCACGGTGTCGGTCACGGGCAGGGCCGGCACGACACCGTCCCCCGTGGCACGGGCGGCGTCGAACACGGCGTCGAACTGCGCGGCCGGGGTCAGGCACCGCGCGGCGTCGTGCACGCCGACGAGCTCGACGCCGTCGGGCAGCGCGTCGAGGCCCGCCTGCACCGACGCGTGCCGGTCGGCTCCCCCGGGGACGACCGCGGTCAGGTGCACCGCGGGACCGGCGACCGCCGCGACGAGCGCGCGGCACTCGTCGAGCCGGGCGGCCGGCGCGACGACGACCACGGCGGTCGGTTCCGCCAGCGTGAACACCGTGCGGACCGCCCGGGTCAGCATGAGCTCGCCGGCGACGGGCACGAAGGCCTTGGCGTCACCGATGCCGAGCCGCGTGCCGGAACCCGCCGCGACGACGACGACCGCCCTGCTCACCCGATCGGGGAGCAGGGCGGTCGTCGTGGTGTCGTCCAGCTGCGGTCCGCGCTACGAGGCGAGGACCTCGTCGAGGACGGTCGATGCCTTGTCCTCGTCGGTCTTCTCGGCCAGGGCGAGCTCGGAGATGAGGATCTGCCGGGCCTTGGCCAGCATGCGCTTCTCACCGGCGGAGAGCCCGCGGTCCTGGTCACGGCGCCACAGGTCGCGGACGACCTCGGACACCTTGATGACGTCACCGGAAGCGAGCTTCTCGAGGTTCGCCTTGTAGCGACGCGACCAGTTGGTCGGTTCCTCGGTGAACGGTGCCCGCAGGACCTCGAAGACCTTGTCGAGGCCTTCCTTGCCGATCACGTCGCGGACGCCGACCAGGTCGACGTTGTCCGCCGGGACCTCGATCGTCAGGTCGCCCTGCGTGACGCGGAGCTTCAGGTAGACCTTCTCCTCGCCCTTGATGACGCGAGTCTTCACTTCAGAGATGGTTGCCGCCCCGTGGTGGGGGTAGACGACGGTCTCGCCGACCTCGAATTGCATGTATCAGGCTCCGTTCCCAGAACCCCCAGTTTACCACAAGGGCTCCTCGGGCAGAGGGGCCTGGGCGGACCCGCTCCCGGCTGATCGGTAGGATGGGCGTCGGACCGTCCGGTCCACCATCGTGATCTTCCGGAGGAATCTCTTGCGAGCTCGGGTACTCGTGTCCGTCGCCGTTGCGGCAACCATCGCGCTCGGCGCCACCGGCTGCGAGTTCATGTCGCCCGCGCACACCAAGGAGATCAAGCAGATCACCGACGGCGTGAACGTCTCGACCGGCAAGCTCGACATCCGCAACGCCCTCTTCATCTCCGACCGCGGCGAGGACGCCCGCTTCGTCGGCACGGTGGTCAACACGGACGAGTCGAAGGACATCACGCTCTCGATCGAGCTCGGCGGCGACACCCAGACGGTCGTCATCCCCGCGGGCAGCCGTCGCGACCTCGGCTCGAACACCCCGACGGCCGACCCGACCGAGGGCTCGAGCACGCAGCAGGGCAGCACGGCCCAGGGCTCGAAGGCCGCGGGCTCGCAGGAGGTCGTCTTCGACGGCGCCGACGCGCGTCCGGGCTCGCTCGTGAAGACGTACTTCTCGTACTCCGGCGCCGAGGGCGTCTCCGCGAGCGTCCCGGTCCTCACCAGCTCGCTCGAGGAGTACCGCACCCTGGCCCCGTCGCCCACCCCGACGAGCACCCGCACCCCGGCTTCCGGCATCGAGGGCGCGGCCGGTACGGGCACCGAGCCCACCGGCGCCGCGACCGCCCCGGGCACGCAGTCCGGCTCGCAGACCGACTCGTCCGAGGGCGACAGCGGCAGCAACTGACACCGCGGGCGGCGCGCGCCACGTCGCGCCCCGCGCCCACGCACGCACCGGAGGCCCGGTGCCGGTCCCACGGACCGGCACCGGGCCTCCAGTGCGTGGCCACCCGACCACCCGACCGACGTGCGCCGACCGGGTCACCCGGGCACCCGACGGGCTCAGCCCTCGATGCGGTAGCCGAGACCGCGCACGGTCACCAGGATCTCGGGCGTGCTCGGCACACGCTCGATCTTCGAGCGGATCCGCTTGATGTGCACGTCGAGCGTCTTGGTGTCGCCGAAGTAGTCGGAGCCCCAGACCCGGTCGATGAGCTGCCCACGGGTGAGCACCCGACCGGCGTTGCGGAGGAGCAGTTCGAGGAGCTCGAACTCCTTGAGCGGCATCGGCGTCTCGGAGCCGTCCACCGACACCGTGTGCCGCTCGACGTCCATCCGGATGCCCCCGACCTGCAGGATGCCGCTGTCGCCCGGGTCGTCCTCGGTGCGACGGCGCAGCACCGCACGGAGGCGCGCCAGCAGCTCGCGCGTCGAGTACGGCTTCGTGACGTAGTCGTCGGCGCCGAGCTCGAGCCCGACGACGATGTCCACCTCGGAGTCCTTCGCGGTCAGCATGATGATCGGCACGTTCGAGCGCGTCCGGATCTGCCGGCACACCTCGGTGCCGCTCAGGCCCGGCAGCATGAGGTCGAGCAGCACGAGGTCCGGGCTCTCGGCGTCGAACTTCGACAGCGCGGTGATGCCGTCGGCCGCGACGGCCGTCTCGTACCCCTCCCGCTGCAGCAGGAACTCCAGGGGCTCGCTCAGGGCCGGCTCGTCGTCGACGATGAGGATCTTGGTCACGATGGCTGCTCTTCCAGTTGCTCTTCGAGTGCGGTGGTGAGTTCGGGATCCGCCTCGGGCAGGCGGATCGTGAAGGTCGAGCCCTTGCCGGGCTGCGACCACACGCGCACGTCGCCGCCGTGGTTGCCGACGACGTGCTTGACGATGGCGAGACCGAGGCCGGTGCCCCCGGTCGCGCGCGACCGCGCCGGGTCGACGCGGTAGAACCGCTCGAACACGCGGTCGAGGTCGGCCTCGGGGATGCCGACGCCCTGGTCGGTGACGGCGATCTCGACGAACCCCTTCGCCGAGCGGACGCCGACGCCGACGCGGGTGTGGTCCGGCGAGTACTTCACCGCGTTGGCGATGAGGTTCGACACGGCCACCTGCAGGAGCACGGGGTCGCCCATCACGCGGAGCTTCGAGCGCTTCGCCCGGACGATCTCGATGTCGCGGGCGCGGGCGACGACCTCGTTCGCGTCGACGGCGGCCTGCACGATCTTGTCGATGCCGGTCTCCTCGCTGTTCTCGAGCGTGTCGACGGACTGCAGGCGGGAGAGCTCGATGATGTCCTTCGTCAGGGCACCCAGGCGCTCCGACTCGGTGATGAGCTGCGAGGCGAACTTCTTCACGTGCTCGGGGTCGTCGGCCGCGACCACGAGGGTCTCGGCGAGCAGACCGATGGCACCGATCGGGGTCTTCAGCTCGTGCGAGATGTTCGCCACGAAGTCCCGTCGGACCTCGTCGATGCGCCGGCTCTCGGTCAGGTCGTCCGCGGTGACGAGCACGTACCGGTTGCCGAGCTGGGCCGCGCGGAAGCTGAGGTAGCCGATCTGGTCGCTGCCCCGTCCGCGGGAGAGCTCGAGGTCCTCCGACGCCATCTCCCCGCTCCGGCGCACCCGGTCGACCAGGTCGGCGAGCTCGCGGTGCACGAGCTTGCGGCGCACGACGAGTCCGACCGTCAGTGCCTGCGGCGACGCGGCCACGACCGTGTTCGAGGGGTCGACGACCACGGCCGGGTTGTGCATCGTGGCGATGACCGCGGCGACGCCGTCGGGCAGGGTGCGTTCCGCCACGTCGGCTGCCCGGGCCGTGCGCTCGGCGGTGATGACCAGCACCACCACACCCGCGCCGAAGACCCCGCCGAGGAGCATCGACAGTGGCACGAGCCACGCGTTGTCCATGCCGTCAGTGTAGGGATCGTCACGCCCCGTTCCGACGCCGTCCACCCCGCACACGTGTGGTTCCGGGGCCGGGAAGCGAAGCGTTCAGCCGCACGTCACCGTTCGTTCACCTGACCTGACGACACTCGACCGGTACGCATCAGAGAGGCACATCCCCCATGCGCGAAGTCTTCCAGCAGGAACTCCAGGACGTCCAAGAGCGTCTGACCGAGATCGCCGGGCTCGTCGAGTCCGCCATCACCCGAGCGACCCAGGCGTTCAGCGAGTCCGACGTCGCGCTGGCCGAGGAGGTCATCGCCGACGACGCGAAGATCGACGCGGCGGCGAACAGCCTCGACGAGATCGCGATCGACATCCTGGCCCGCCAGGCACCGGTGGCCCGCGACCTCCGTGTCGTCGTCACCGCACTGCGCGTCAGTTCCTCGCTCGAGCGCATGGGCGACATGGCCGAGCACATCGCCCAGCTCGCCCGCCAGCGCTTCCCCGAGAAGGTCGTGCCGAAGGGCCTCCGCGGCACGTTCAAGCAGATGGGCGCGCACGACGTCGCGATGGCGCAGAAGCTCACCCGGCTGCTCGCGACCGAGGACATCGCCCTGTCCGCGGAGATCCGCGACGAGGACGACCAGGTCGACGAGCTGCACGCGAGCGTCTTCGACTTCGTGCTCGGCGAGACCTGGAAGGGCAACCCGATCGACACGGTCGACGCGACCCTGGCCTCGCGGTACCACGAGCGGTTCGCCGACCACGCGGTGTCGATCGCCAAGAAGGTCGAGTACCTGGCGACGGGCGACTGGACGGGTGCGGCGTCGGTGACGGTGTCCCCGGCCTGACGGGGGCCGTCGCGTTCTGCGACGGGGCGGGGTCCCGTCGCGTTCCGCGACCGGGCGGGGGTCCGTCGCGTTCCGCGACCGGGCGGGTCCCGTCGCGTTTTGCGATGGGGCGGCGGGGACGGGAGGATCGGGGCATGGCTCAGGTCGCGATCGTCGTCAACGGGATGCCCGGCTCCGGCAAGACCACGGTGGGGGCCGCCCTCGCCGAGGTGCTCGGGTGCCCCTTCCTGTCGAAGGACCGCATCAAGGAACCCCTCGCCGACCTCGTCGGTCCGATGATCGCTTCGCGTCCGCTCGGCGGCATCGCGATGGACACGATGTGGTCGATGGCGCGGGCCGTCGAGAACGGGGTCGTCCTCGACGCCGTCTGGCTCCCGTCACGTGACCGGGACCGCCTGGAGGCGGGGCTCACGTCCGCCGGGTCGCCCCGCGCCGTCGAGGTGTGGTGCGACGTCGACCGCGCGACCGCCGAGGAACGGCTGCGGGACCGCTACGACCCGGGCACCGTGCCGGTGCGCCACGAGGTGCACGGCGACCTCGCCGACCTGCTGGCCTTCTGGGACGAGCACGGCGACGCGGGCCCGGTCGCGCTGCCCGGCGTGCCCGTCGTCCGGGTGGACACGGCGCGGCCGTACGACGTCGGCGCCCTCGTGCAGGAGATCGCCTCGCACTTCGTCTGAGGCGCTCCGGCCCTTCCGCTCCGGTCTGCTCCGGCTGGCCGCTCCGGCTGGTCCGCTGCAACGCGCGGACTCGACGCCCTGCAGCCTGTCTGCAACGCGGAAGCGACAGTCCGACGCGGATGTTCCGCGGCGGACTGTCGCTTCGGCGTGGAGGGAACTGCTACTTCTTGGCGCCCTGCGCGGCGACCGCGGCGGCACCGGCGGCAGCAGCCTCGGGGTCGAGGTAGTACGAGGGCTTCGTCGGACGGAAGTCGTCGTCGAGCTCGTACACGAGCGGGATGCCCGTCGGGATGTTCAGGGCCGCGATGTCGTCGTCGGAGATGCCGTCGAGGTGCTTCACGAGCGCGCGCAGCGAGTTGCCGTGCGCCGTGACGAGGACCGTCTTGCCCGCGCCGAGGTCCTTCGTGATGTCGGACTCCCAGTAGGGCAGCAGCCGGTCGATCACGAGCTTGAGCGACTCGGTCCGGGGCAGCTGGTCGCCGAGGTCGGCGTAGCGGCGGTCGCCGGCCTGCGAGAACTCGGCGTCGTCGGCGATGGGGGGCGGCGGGACGTCGAACGAGCGACGCCACTCCATGAACTGCTGCTCGCCGTACTGCTCGAGCGTCTGCGCCTTGTCCTTGCCCTGGAGGTCGCCGTAGTGGCGCTCGTTGAGGCGCCAGTCGCGCTTGACCGGCAGCCATGCGAGGTCGGCCTCGAGCAGGGCGATGTCGGCGGTCTGGATCGCACGGGTGAGGAGCGACGTGTACAGGACGTCCGGCACGATGCCCGACCCGGCGATGAGCTCGCCGGCGCGCTTCGCCTCCTTCTCGCCCAGCTCGCTGAGCCGGACGTCGACCCAACCGGTGAACAGGTTCTTCTGGTTCCAGTCACTGTTGCCGTGACGGAGCAGGACGAGCGTGGAGGTCATGCGCCGAGTCTACCGAGCGAGGTCGGCCCCGTAGCCTGGTCCCATGCCCATCGGGAACGTCACGCGCGGGACCACGGGGGTCAACCGACTCCGCCGGGTCGACCGGTGGATCGCGTCGCTGCCGGCCCTCCGCCGCTCCGACGACCCGCTCGTGGCCGACGTCGGGTACGGCGCCCGGCCGACCACGACGCTCGAGCTGCGGGACCGGCTGGCCCGCGTCCGTCCCGACGTCGAGGTCACCGGGATCGAGATCGAACCGGCCCGGGTGGCCCTGGCGAACGCCGGCACCCGCGACGGTGTCACCTTCCGGCTCGGGGGCTTCGAGACACCGACCCCGGGGAAGAACCGCCGTCCCGCCGTGATCCGGGCGTTCAACGTGCTGCGGCAGTACGACGAGTCCGCCGTGGTCGACTCGTGGCGGATCATGCAGGACCGCCTGCAGCCGGGCGGGGCGCTCGTCGAGGGCACCTGCAACGAGGTCGGCCGGGTGGCGTCCTGGGTGACGCTCGACGAGCACGCGCCGCACACCTTCACGGTGTCGCTCCGGCTCGCCGGACTCGACGTCCCCTCGGTCGTGGCCGAACGGCTGCCCAAGGCACTCATCCACCGGAACGTGCCCGGGGAGCGGGTGCACGCGTTCCTCCGGGACCTCGACCTGGCCTGGGCGGTGGCGGCACCGCTCGGCACGTACGGCCCGCGGCAGCGGTGGATCGCGACGGTGCACGGGATGCGCGACCGCGGCTGGCCGGTGCTGCACGGGGTGTCCCGCTGGCGGCTCGGGGAGCTCAGCGTCCCGTGGTCGGCGGTCGCTCCGGCCTGACCCGGCGGACCCGGTTCACCGGCGGACCCGGTTCACCGGCGGGCCCGGTTCACCGGCGGGCCGGGTCCACCGGCCGGCCGGGTTCACGAGCGGCGGACGGCTCCGAGCCGGGGCAGCCGCGGGACGTCGGCGGTGGCGCCCGCGTCGGTCGGCACGATGGTCTCCTGCGCCGCGGTCACGACCACGTCGTCCACGACGAGTCGCAGCGTCGCGGTCGGGTCGAGCGAGCGCTTGACGACCGCGAGTCCGACCGGTCCGAGCTCGTGGTGCAGGGCGGCGGCGCTGAGGCGACCGACCTCCTTGTCACCGTCGAGCACGGGCGTCCCGGGGACCGGCAGCACCCCGTCCGACCCGTCGAGGTGCAGCATCACGAGGCGCCGCGGCGGACGACCGAGGTTGTGCACCTTCGCGACGGTCTCCTGGCCCCGGTAGCAGCCCTTCGACAGGTGCACGGCCGAGCGGAGCCAGTCGAGCTCGTGCGGGATCGTCCGCTCGTCGACGTCGGACAGGGCGGGACGCCAGGCCGCGATCCGCAGGGCCTCGAGCGCGAGGAGCCCCGCGACGGGCACGTCGGACGCGGCCACCTCGGCAGCGGCGTCCGGGGTGACCACGGCGACACGGAGGGTCCAGTCGGAGGCGGGGTGGGCCTCCAGGGCGGCGTAGCCCCACCCGCCGGGCGTGACGGACGACCACGGGTCGGCCCACTCGACGACCGCGTCGGCGGGGACCGCCGTGCCGAAGCCGCCGAGGGTGACGAAGTCGCCCGAGCGGTCCGCGACCTCGACGCGGAGCATGAAGCGCATCGACGTCAGCCACGCGGCGAGCGGTGCGGCGTCGTCCGCCTCGGTGAGGAGCCAGGTGGTCGCACCGTCGTCGACGACCCGCGCGGCGTGCTCGACGCGGCCGGAGGCGTCGAGCACGAGCGTCTCGGTCGACGTGCCGGGTGTGAGCCCGGTCAGGAGCTGCGAGGTGATCGAGTTGAGCCAGGACAGGCGGTCCGGGCCGGTGACCGTGACGACGCCGAGGCCGAGTTCGACGACCGCACGACCGGCGGCCAGTGCGCGCTGCTCGCCCACGGGGTTGCCGAAGTGCGCTGCCGGGCCGGCGTCCGTGCCGACGAAGCCGAGGCGGTCGGCGAAGACGCCCATCAGTCGACCTTCGCGAGCTGCCCCGAGGCGTGCGAGGTGAGCTGCTGCCCGAGCGCGGCGATGTCCCAGGCCCAGAAGAGCTTGCCCTCGACGAGGCCGTACAGGCGCGTCGCGGCGGAGTAGTCCTTGGCGTTCGGCGAGCGCATCACGGCGTCGGTCGCGAGGTCGATGCGACCCTTCTTGACGCGGCCCACGTAGAGCTCGTTGACGCCGGTGGGGTGGATGATCGCGGCCTCGACGTCGAATCCGTCGGTCGTGTTCCGCAGCGCCTCGACGCTCTCGACCGTGGTGAACGGGGTCGGGCCGTCGCCGAGCAGCATCGCCGGGCCGCGGTCGCCCGGTTCGCTGGGTCGGTCGATGCGCCAGTAGCCCATCTCGGCGGCCAGCGGCGTGTGCTCGTCGTCGAGGAGCCAGCTGGTCGAGGAGTAGTTCAGGTAGGGCAGGCCGTCGTGGCTGAAGCTGATGCGCTGCCCGAACTCGTACTTGCGCGGTTCGTCCTCGTCACCGACGGGGTACTCGACCACGCCGGTGCCCTCCCAGACGCCGACGAGCCAGGACAGCGGGACGAGCTCGGGGGCGAGGCCCTCGGGGAGTTCGATCACCGCTGGCCCTTGAACAGCTTGACGACGACGACGACCGAGATGAACGCGATCGCGAGCGACGCCAGGCCCAGGAGGCCCACGTAGAAGAGCTCGAGCGCAAGCAGCGAATCCATGTGCCGAGTCTACGCGGGACGCCTGACGGCGCCAGGGCGGGGGGCGGCGCGGCGCGGGGGTGGGGGCGGCGCGGCGGTGGGGGCGGCGCGGTGGTGGGCGCGGCGCGGCGGTGGGCGCGGCGCGGCGGTGGGCGCGGCGCGGCGGTGGGCGCGGCGCGGCGGTGGGGGCGGCGCGGTGGGGCAGCGCGGTTCCGCGGGGGCGGCGCGGCGGTGGGGCTGTGCTCAGCGCAGCAGCAGGACGACCGCCGTCACGAGCACGACCACGAACGCCCCGGACGAGGCGATGCTGATCCGCTCGACCAACCCGTCCTTCGTCGCGGTGATGAGCTGCAGCACGAAGCTGACGAGCACGCAGAGCACGAACACCAGGAGCAACCAGGCGAAGGAGTCCTTCTGCGTGAGCGCCAGCACGAGCACGGCGCCGACGACCGCGAGCACCCACACCGGCAGCACCGACGTCAGCCGCAGGCGGCGCTGGTCGAGGGGCTGGTCCGTCTCGCTCACGCGCCCATCATGGCAGCACCGGCTCCGGAGCGGGCTGGTCCGGGCGGGCGGGGCCCGGCACATCACTAGGATGTGTCCACGACTCCCCCACGCTCTGGAGGTCCTGTGGCCCAGCTCCTGGTACTCACCTCGGCCGCGCCCGGCGACGTCCTGCCGAGCCTCGGCCTGCTGAGCCACCGGATCCGTCACGTCCCGGCCGAGGCCGCGCAGCTCGTGAACGCCCCGCAGAGCGACCTCATGTTCGTGGACGCCCGGACCGACCTCGTGAGCGCCAAGGCGCTGTGCAAGATCCTCGCCACGAGCGGCTCGACGACACCGATCGTGCTCGTGGTCACCGAGGGCGGGCTGACCGCGGTCAACAGCGAGTGGAACGTCGACGACGTCGTGCTCGAGACCGCCGGCCCCGCCGAGGTCGACGCGCGCATCCGCCTCACCACGGGCCGCGCGTCGAAGAACCCGTCCGGCTCGAAGATCCAGGCCTCGGGCGTCGTCATCGACGAGGCGAGCTACTCCGCCAAGGTGCGCGGACGGCCGCTCGACCTGACGTTCAAGGAGTTCGAGCTCCTGCGGTTCTTCGCGAGCCACCCCTCCCGGGTCTTCACGCGCGAACAGCTGCTCAGCGAGGTCTGGGGCTACGACTACTTCGGCGGCACCCGCACGGTCGACGTGCACGTCCGACGCCTGCGCGCCAAGCTCGGTGACCTCGAGTCGCTCATCGGCACCGTGCGCAACGTGGGCTACCGCTTCAACGTGTACGACGACGAGGCCGACCGGCTGGCGGCCCGCTAGTGCTCGCGGTCGTCGAGCTCCTCGCCGCCGCGTCGGCGGCGGCCGGCGAGGCACCCCCGTTCTCCGACCAGACCCTGGTCGACGTGCGCGCCGGCCGCGCGACGGTGCTCGGCGACGATCGCGGGGTCGCGGTGGTCCGTGACGGTGAGCTCGAACTCGTGGTCGCCCGGGAGGCCCGTGGCCGCGGCGTCGGGACGGCGCTCGTCACGCAGGCGCTCGCCCTGGGCGGCGGGGCCGCGGACGGCGCGGCACCGGACGACGCGGCCGCTGACGACGTGGCCGTCGGCAGCACCGCTGCACCAGGGTCCGGGTCCACGACCGGGTCCGCGTCCGCGTCCGGGGCTGCGACCGGGACCGGGACCGCTTCCGCGCCGCGGCTCGCGTGGGCGCACGGTGACCACCCCGCCGCGCGGGCCCTGGCGGCGCGTCACGGCTGGACCGCGGTGCGGACGCTGCTGCAGCTCCGGGCGCCGATCGCCGACGAACCGAGCGACCCCGGTCTGCCCGATGGTTGTTCCCTGTCGGCGTTCCGCCCCGGGGAGCCCGAGGACGAGGACGCCTGGCTGCAGCTGAACGCCGCCGCCTTCGCGCACCACCCCGAGCAGGGCCGGATGACCCTCGAGGACCTCCGTGCCCGCGAGGCCGAGCCGTGGTTCTCGGGGGACGACCTGCTGCTCCTCCGCGACGCCGACGGCGCACTGGTCGGGTCGTGCTGGCTCAAGGTCGAGGACGGCATCGGCGAGTTCTACGCCGTGGCCGTCCGCCCGGACCAGCAGGGACGCGGACTCGGCGGCGTGCTGATGCGCGCCGGTGCCGCACGACTGGTCGGGCGCGGGCTCGAGGCAGCGGCGCTGTACGTCGAGGGTGACAACGTCCCGGCACTCGCCCTGTACCAGCGGTCGGGTTTCACACAGCACGCGGTCGACGTCCAGTACGGGGCGCCCTCCGGCCGGTAACATGGCGCGGTCGGCGAGGGGTCGACCACAGGCATCCGGGGGTGGACCGTGGCTGAAGACGGCCAGGCGCAGCACGGTCAGGCGCAGTACGGCCGCGGCGAGCCGCTCGGCGCCTCGTACCGCCTGGTCGACCTGCTCGGCACCGGTGCCACCGGCGAGGTCTGGCGCGCCGAGCACACCGCGACCGGCGAGCACGTCGCCGCCAAGCTCCTCCGTGCCGAGCTCGCCGCCGACCCGGCGATCGTCGAACGATTCGTCCGGGAGCGCACCGTGCTGCTCGGACTGCAGCACCCCTCGATCGTGCGCGTCCGCGACCTCGTGGTCGAGGGCGACCGGCTCGCGATCGTCATGGACCTGGTCGGCGGGGGTTCGGCGCGCGACCTGCTCGCCGCGTCCGGCACCCTGCCCCCGCGCGACGCCCTGACCATCGCGGCGGAGACGCTCGACGCGCTGGCGGCAGCACACGCGCAGGACGTCACCCACCGTGACGTCAAGCCCGACAACGTCCTGCTCGCGGACGGGTGGGCTCCCGGAGCGACCGGACTCGTCCGGGTGTCGGACTTCGGCATCGCGTCGGTGGTCGCCGACCGGGAGCGCACCACCACCGGGCTGCTCGGGACGCCGCAGTACATGGCGCCCGAGTCGATCAGCCACGGCCGGTCCGGTCCCGCCGCCGACGTCTACGGCGCCGGGGTCATGCTCTACGAACTCCTCGCGGGCCGCACGCCGTTCGCCGGGCCCGGCACCGACTTCGCGGTCGCGTACCGGCACGTGACCAGCGACCCGCCCCGGCTCGAGGTCCCCGACGCGCTGTGGTCGACGCTGTCCGCGCTGCTCGCGAAGGACCCCGGTGCCCGTCCGGCCGCGACCGAGGCCGCCGCGACCCTGCGTCGCCTCGCACGAGCCCTGTCGGACGCCCCCGCGCTCGCCCCGGCCACCGACCCGGACTCCTTCGCCGAGGTCGAGCGACCCGCCACCGTCGTCCGGGGCGCCCGACCCGACCAGGACGCAGCGGCGGTCGCTCCCGTCGCCGCGGACCTCGGTCCGGCCCCCGACCTCGGCACCGCCGGCTCCGAGACCGTCATCCGGCCGCTCGCGCGTCCCCCGCTCCCCGCCGTCCGGGAGCCCGAGACTCCCGAACGTCGTCGGTGGCAGCGCCCGGACTGGTTGACGAACCGGATGGTCGGGCTCGGTGCCCTCGGCGTGGTGCTCGTCGCGGCCCTCGTCGTCGGTGGCGTCGTCTGGCTGCCCGGTGCCCTCGGCGGGCGCGACCGTCCCGGCGGCGCAGCGACCGCGCAGGCCGGCAGCGCGTACCAGCAGGACCGGCCGCTGCCCACCGGACTCGCCACGACCCGCAAGGCCACGATCGACCCCGAGCGCGGCACCGTCCAGGTCGCGATCACCTACGCCGCGCAGTCGGTCCCGTTGCGGGGCGACCTGCTCGAGGTGCTGCCCGGCGTCGACGACCGGGCCGACTGCCCCGCGGTGACCTGGAGCGGCGAGGGGGTCTCCGGCGCGCGGAACCAGCCCTCGCTGACGGGGGTCGACGCGCGTTGCTCGTGGACCGTGTCCGACGTGGTCGTGCCCGCCGACCAGGAGCTCACCGTCGAGGCGACCGTCGCGCTGCGCGGGGTCACCGACCAGGCGGCGCTGCAGCAGTGGCTCGACACCGCCGGGGCGGCCACCACCGAGGCGGTGACCGACCGCTCCGTCGCCGGCACGGCCTACCCGGTGCAACGTCTGCAGGGCATCGAGGTGCGGACCCCCGACCGCACCGTCAGCCAGACGACGCTGCCCGTGACGCTCGTGCCGGTGTGGCCGAGCGGCGCGGACGACCTCAACCCGCTGTACCGCAGTCCGGCGAGCGGGGCGCCGTCGCAGATGCTCACCGACGTGGCCGGTGGGGAGTCCGGCGTGCGGTTCTCCGACGGGTGCTCGGGCGCGCTCGCGGTGTCGTCGGACGGGCTCGTCGTCACCGCACTGTCGGTGGCGCCGTCGTGCACCGTGCGGGCGACCGTGGGGAACTTCCGCGACCTCGAGAGCTCGCCGTTCGGGATCACGACGCGCGACCAGGCGTAGGCGGCGGCGCGGGCGGGCTGCTCCAGCCGGGTCGCCCGCCTGTTCGGCCGGGCCCCGGACTGGTCGGAGGCGCGTGGCGGGGCCGCAGCGTGCCTCCCGACCGCGACGACCACCCGACCGGAGGCGCGTGGCCGGCCCGCAGCGCGCCTCCCGGCCGCGACGACCACCCGACCGGAGCCGCGTGGCGGAGCCGCAGCGCGCCTCCCGACCGCGACGACCACCCGACTGGAGCCGCGTGGCGGAGCCGCAGCGCGCCTTCGGACCGGACGCGCGGTTGCGCGCCGAGCCTGCCCACCGGTACGCACGCCCGACCGACCGGCCTCGCCCGACCGGCCTCACCCGACCGGCCTCGCCCGACCGGCCTCACCCGACCGGCCTCGCCCGTCCGGCCGAGGCCGTCGGACGGGGTTGCGCCGCGCCTCCCGGCACGACGGGAGTCCGTCGTCCCGGGAGGCGACGTGCCTCAGGAGGCCGGGGACGCCGCCTGCACGAGCCGCACCGAACCGCCCGACGTGGCGTACCCGCGCCCGGCGGTCAGTGCGACGGGCGCCCGGCGCGGCAGGGCGACGCCCAGGAGCTCGCCGTCGTAGTCGACGTCGGGCTGCAGCAGGAGACCGCAGCGCGCCTTGCGGACGGTCCGCGTCCAGTGGTTGTAGAGCGTCCGCAGGTCGACCGAACGCCCGGCCGCGACGACGCAGAGGCCCGGCCGCTCCGTCGTGAGCAGCGACGCGATCCCCTGGTCGCCGTCCTCGAAGCGTTCCGCGTCGTCGATGAGGAGCAGGACGGGGCCGCGCTCGATCCGGAGCCCGGCGAGCAGCGCGGGCACCTCGTCCGCGCCGACGGCCACGCGGTCGAGGGGTGCGTCGGCGAGGGGCGAACGTCGATCGCAGATCGCCCAGACGGCCGGACGGACACCCTCCGCCGAGCGGGCCAGGTCCGCCATGGCGAGGAGCACCGTCGACTTGCCGGAGCGGGCAGGTCCGGCGACCAGGACGTGCTCGCCGTCGTAGACCTCGAGGACGGCGGTGCCGAGGTCGTCCTCCGCGATGCCGACCGGGATGCGCCACGGTTCGGTCCCGAACTGCGCGCGGGTGGCGAGGTCGCGCACGCTCACGGCGTCGGGCAGGCGTCCGACCGCGCTCGGCTTGGCGGCGGCGTCCGGCCAGGCTGCGGCGACGTCGGCGACCGCCCGGTCGAGGGGCACGGCAGGCGTGGCAACGTGGCTCTGCAGCTTCGTGGCCGAGTCGATGAACCGGCCGGGCACGGGCGGCGGGACGTCCTTCGGGCGCACGCCGATCGACGCGTAGTCGTAGGGGTCGGCGAGGCGGAACATCCACTTCTGCGTCGTGACCTCGTCCATCGCCGAGGGGACCGCCTTCGCGCGCGTCGTCGAGACCGCGAACGAGATCCCGAGCGCCGGCCCCTCCGCGTAGACGCGGTACAGCGCGTCGAGGAGCTGCTGCCCCTCGAAGTCCTGGTACTCGTCACGCAGGGCGGCGAGCCCGTCGATCAGGACGAGCGCGCGTCGTCCGCCCGGCGATGCGCGGCGACGCTCGAGGTCGGCGCGCAGGTGTCGGAGGAAACGGGCCTGCAGCTCCCCCGCGCCCGGGCCGGAACCCACGTACGCGGTGGTGTGCGGGAGCCGGGCGAGCGGTGCGAGGTCGCCCGCGCCCATGTCGAGCACGAGCAGGTCGAGCTCGGCGGGGTCGGTGGTCCGGGCGGCCTGGAGGGCGATCGAGGTCAGCGCCGTGCTCGTCCCGCTGCCCGGGATCCCCATGAGCATGAGGTTGCCCTCCGACAGGTCCCAGCCGCCGGCGATCTGCCGCTGGTGGTCCGGGTCGTCGGCGAGGGCCACCGGCACGATGCCGCTCGCCGCGGGGAGTGCGTCGAGGTCGACACGCTCCCCGAGCGCCTCGGGCCAGATCGGCCGCGGCGGCGCGTACCCGGCGGCGTCGTTCGCCTGCCGGATCGCGTCGATGAGGACGTCGAGGTCGGTGTCGTCCGACGCGCTCGCAGCGGGCGCGGGAGCCGGGGCGGGGACGCCGAAGACGTCGGTGGCGCGGACCGTGACGTCCTGCTCCGCACGCTGGTCGCGGGCACGGCCGGTGACGAGCGCGGTCTGCACCGGCGTGATGTCGTCCTGGCCGAGCTTCACGAACGCGCGACCGGTCTGCTGCCGACCGATGCCCGCCGCGACCGGCACACCGATGACGTTGGTCGAGTCCTCGCGGCTCTGCACGCGCAGGGCGACCCGGAGGTTCGTGTTCGCCAGGATGTCCTCGCTGACGACGCCCGCCGGACGCTGCGTCGCGAGGACCATGTGCACGCCCAGGGTCCGGCCGACGGCGGCGATGGCGACGAGCGAGGTCAGGACGTCGGGGAACTCCTTGGCCAGCATCGCGAACTCGTCGACCACGAACAGCAGCCGGGGCATCGGCTCGGTCGGGCGGGTCGCCAGGTAGGCGTCGAGGTTGTCGATGTCCGCACCGGCGCTCGCGAAGACGCGCTGCCGCCGTTCGAGTTCGGCCTCCAGGGCACGGATCGCGCGGTCGGCGAGCTGCTCGTCGAGGTTGCTGATCGTGCCGATGGTGTGCGGGAGCCGCTCACAGGCGGCGAACGCGGCCCCGCCCTTGAAGTCGACGAGCAGGAAGTTCAGCCGGGTCGGGTCGTTGCGGGCCGCGAGCCCCGCGACGAGGGACCGCAGGAACTCGCTCTTGCCGGAACCGGTCGTGCCGCCGACGAGGCCGTGCGGACCGTCCCGGACCAGGTCGATCTCGAGGACGCCGGACTCCGACGAGCCGATGGGCGTCGACGTACCGGTCCGGGTGTCCCACGCGGCGCGGACCCCGGCGACGGTGGGGCCCTCGTCCATCCCGAGGAGCTCGGGCAGTCGGACCAGGGCGGGCAGGGATGCCCCGGGCACGGTGAGCTCGGGGTCGTCGAAGTGGGCGACGGCCCGGGCCGTCCGCTCGGCGGTGCGGGCGCTGAGGCCGGCCAGCACGACGTCCTCGACGCGGGTGCGGTCCTCCGGCCGGTAGACGGTGGCTGCGGCGTCCGCGGCGACCGTCACGATCGTGGTACAGGACGCCGGGAGCTGCTGTTCGTTCGTCGCGATGACGATCCCGCTGACCCGCTGGCGGCGCTCACCGGGGCGGAGCGAGGCGCCCGGGACCGTCCTGCCCTCGCCGAGGAGGTTGCGCGCGGGAGCGTCGCGCCCCTCGGTGAGGACCTCGGAGTCGATGACGACGAGCAGGTTCGGGGTCGGCAGCGCCTCGAGCTGTTCGCGCAGGCCCCGGAGCACAGCCGCGCTCTGGTCGCGCTGTGCCGACATCCACCGGGCGCCCGTACTGCTGCCCGCGACGCGCGTGTGCGGGAGCCAGGAGGCCCAGGACCAGTCCTCCTCGCGGCCCCGGTCGCAGAACACCCCGACCGTCAGGTCCGCCGGCCCGCAGTGCACGGCCGCCTGCGCCAGGAGGCTCCTGGCCAGGGCGAGCGCACCGTCGCGGTCCCCGACGATGCCGACGACGCCCGCGTCGGACAGGTCGGCCACGACCGGAGCCGCCGTCAGTCGGCTGTCGCCGATGGCGGCCTTGGCCTCGTCCTCGAGCTTGGCGGATGCGGCTCGCTGGTCCACCTCGGGACGCCAGGGAGCATCGCCCGTCCCGGCGTGGAGGCTGAGGAAGTCGTCGTCGGCCGAACGGCGCTGCCAGAGAGCCGTGGTCGGGAGGAGCGCACGGCGCACCACGGTCGCCGGATCGGGCACGAGTTCCTGCCGCCGGGCCGCCTCCACCGCGGCCGTGGCGGTGATCTCGCCGCGGAACGACTCGACCGCCTCGGCGAAGCGGGTCTCCTCCTCCTTGAGGTTCTTCGCGCGTCGGTGCTTCTGCTCGAACCACATCCCGATCGCCGTCACGGGGCTGAGCAGGGCGAACAAGGCGAACCGGGCGTCACCGAGGAGCAGGACCATCGCGCCGGCGAGCACGAGGGGTGCCGCGACGGTGATCCAGCTGAACTTGGAGGCCGGTGCGACGTCGCGTCGCGTCGGCGGGGTCACGGTCTCCACATCGGTGATGCGACCGGGCCGGGGCGGCCGGTTGAACGGGGCGGTGGCCGCCGGGGTGAGGTTCGGCAGCGAACCCGCTGCCGGCACCGTGGTCTCCGTGAGATCGGGACGCACCAGCAGCACGGCACCGCCCACGATGACGCTCGTCGCTCCGGTCAGCAGGACGCCGTCCTCGTCGATCCGCTCGCCCGCGATGACCGTGCCGTTCGTCGAGCCGGCGTCACGGACCCGGACACCGTCGTCCTCGAGTTCGACGGTGCAGTGCTCCCACGAAGCGCTCTCGGTCGGCAGCACCACGTCGGCCTGGGGGGAACGTCCGACCACGAGGCGACGGTTGTTCGGCACCGGCAGGACCAGCCCGGCGTCGAGTCCGCCCGCGAGCGTGACCGTCCAGCCGTCGAGGGGGCGCGGCCGCTCCTCGACGGTCCGGGCGATCCGAGATCCCTCGAGGAGCACGAGGTCCCCCAGCGGGGTGTCCGGACTCGTCCGGTGTCCGTCGACCGCCAGTGCGTCGTCACCGGTGAGGGTGTGCCCGACGACCGCCGTGACGAGCTGTCCGATCGTGGCCGTCGGCGCCCACCCGTCGACCTCGACGGTCTCGCGTCGGTCGTCGAGCTCGATCAGCACGCGCACGGGGTGGTCCTCTCTCGGGTCCTGTCGTGGTCCTGCAGGGCGACGGTCAGCGGCGGGACGTGTCGGCGAACCAGACGAGCGGTGCCGTCGCCGCGTCGTCCGACGTCGACGCGGGACGCAGGCCGAGGTCCTGCGACGACGCCGCGAGGACCGTCGCCGGGGTGCGCAACGCCTCGCGGGAACCGAAGTCGAGCGCCGGACCGGCCAGACCGTCGCGCGCCTGCAGGTCGAGCCGGGCGAGCGCATCGGTCACGGCTGCGGGCTCGACCGCACGCGCCGAGCCGACGGCTGCGACGAGGGCGACCACGGCGTCGTGGCTCCGGGCGTCCGCGGCTGCAGCGACCGCCGAGAAGGGACGGTCGCCCGTGAGGCTCTTCGCGTCGGCGTCGTCCGCGAGCACCCGGAGGCCGCCGAGGTACGCCGACATCGCACGACCCTCGGCGTCGGTGGCCAGGGCTCGGGCATCGTCGGTCTCGACACCGACCGAGCGGAAGTCGCCGCTCAAGCTGCCGCCGGCCTGCGTCAGCGCGGCGGTGAACGCCGGGCTGGTCGCGTCGGAGGTGAGGACCACGGGCACGGTCACCTTCGCAGCCTGGAGCGCGGCCACGAGAGCACCCTGCCGCGCGCCCGGTCCGCTGAGCACGACGGCATCGGAGTCGGCAGCCCCTGCCTGGGCACCCGCGGCGCCGTCGAGCGTGCCGTTGGTCGTGTCGACGCCCGTGCGCTGGGCGATGCTCGCGGCCAGGGCCGCCGTGTCGGGGTCTCGGACGGCGTCGACGAGGTGCGCGACCCGCAGGCCGGCAGGGGCGACACCGCCGAGGTCCACGAGCAGCGGCGACTGCGCACGGCCCAGGGCCCGCTGGAGCGCGGACGCGACCGAGTCGGTCGACGGCGCCGTCGACCAGGCGTCGTCTGCGGCGGCGGCGTAGGGCGCGACCACCGGGACGCCCGCGATCGAGGCGGCGGCGAGGGCCCCGCTCACGTGCTGGCCGGACGTGGCGACGACGATCCCGGCGACGCCCTGCTGGACGAGGGTCTCGACTGCCTTCCGGGCGCCGTCGACCGACCCGCCGTCGTTCTGCGTGACGAGCTGGACGTCGGTGCCGCCGAGTGCGAGCCGGCGCTCCGCGACGAGGGCGCCCTGCGCGGCATCGGCCCACTCGGAGCCCTCACCGTCACCGAGGGTGACCACGACACCGATCTTCGTACCGTCGGGGACGTGTCCGACGGTGATCGGCACGGGGGCCGTCGCGGACACGGCCTCGGCCGGCGCATCGGCGTTCACCCGGACGACCACGATCGCCGCGACCACCGCAGCGGCAGCGAGGACGGCCGTCGAGGCGATGACGACGGTGCGTCGACGCTTCCTGTCGGAGTCGGGTGCCGTGTCCGGTCCGGTGTCGGTGTCGGTGTCACGGTCGGCGGCGCTGTCGCTGCTGATGGTGGCTCGGTCGACGGCGTCACTGCCGGCAGCGGTGGGCTCCGGCGCGGGGGCGTCGGCACGGTCGGTGTGGCGGCTCATCGTGCTCCCCCGATGCGGAAGGCGTACAGGGTCGTCGAGGTCGCACCCTTCGGGACGTCGTACCGGAACGCGGGCAGCTCGTCGGCGGCGTCGAGCGACGCACGGAACTGCTGCTGCTGGAGCAGGATGCCGCCCACGTCCTCGGCGCGGACGTTGGCGTACCCGGCCGCGTTCTGCGAGGCGAGCGCCAGCTGGTAGTCGGCGGAGTCGGACTTCGCGGCGCTGGTCGCCATCGCGCCCAGGATCCCGGAGCCGTTCACCTTCCGGTCGCCCAGGTCGAGCATGACCCGGTTGAGGTCGCCGGAGAGGAGCGTGTTCGCTCCCTCGACGTCACGGACCGAGGCGCTCGTGCTCGCGTCGATGCGCTGCAGGCTCGCCGCGGTCTGGCTGCTCACCGATGCGGCGAGTTCGCTGCCCTGCTGCTGGAGCGTGCCCTTCTGCTGGTCGATCGTGCCCTTGGAGTCGCTCGTGACCTCCTGCGCGGTGGTGCGGAGTCCGGCGATCGACTGGTCGAAGGCCTGGATGACCGACTCGCGGCTGGCGCCGGCGGTGTCGCTGACCTTCCGCACCTGGTCGTCGATGAGCGCCTGCACCTGCTTGCTCGAGTCGTCGGACGCCTGCTGGAACGCCGCGCGGACGGCGTCCTGGAGCTTCGACTGCTGGTCGGCGACCTTGACGAGCTGCCCGTTGACCACCGCCCCGCTGGCCGCGGCCTGCCCGACACGGTCCTGCAGGTCGCGGACCGACCCACTGACCGACCCGTCGTCGGCCGCGATCGCCGATCGGACCTGCTGCACGCCCCCACGGAGCGCACCGACGGACGCGGCCAGGGTGTTCGTGGCCGCACCGACACCGGTCGTCGACTGCCGGTCGGTCTCGGCGATGAGTGCGTCCCAGGCGGACGCCTGCTGCGCGAGCCGCTCGTCCATGGGCGTGTCGAAGCCGAGGCCGGGTCGCAGCGTGGTGCCGTCTGCAGCACCCGGGCACGGCGTGGCGGTGAGGTACCCGCGAAGCGCGTCCGCGTCGACCTGGTCGATACGGCCGAGCGTCACCAGGCCACAGACCTGGTCGGCGAGAGCCCGGTTCTGCGACTGCAGTGAGGTGTTGAAGAACGGTCCGTCCGGAGCGTCGCCGAGCACGCCACGCGCGCTCCGAGCACGTTGGTTGATGCTCGCAAGACCCTCCTGGACGGGGCGGACCGACTGCTCGGTCGTCGTGATCAGGGCGTCCAACTCCGTCAGTGCCTCGTCGACGCTGCCGTCGTCGCTTCCGACGTTCTCGAGCCGGCTCGCGATCTCGGCGAGCTGGTCGTTCAGCGCCTTCGACTGCGCGATCGCCGTCTTCGACAGGTTCGGGTCGAGCCCGGCCGCGAGCTCCTGCCCCTTCGAGACCAGGCCGATGAGCGAGGTGTTGACCGCAGCCGACGACGCCCAGAGCGCACAGGTCAACGAGCCACGGGCCTCCTCGCTGGCGCACGCCGTCGCGTCCGGCGACGCCGGACCGACCGACGCGGCGAGCTGCGCGCTCACCTGCTGCTTGCACTGCTCACTCGCATCGGCGTAGCCGTCGAGCTGCGAGGAGATGCGGAGCAGGTTCGCGTAGACGCTGCCGCGCGCCCCGTCGGACTTCGGCATGCTCTTGCAGACGTCGCCCTCGAGGACCGGCGTCGGGGCGGTGGCCGACGTGTCCCCGAGCAGCGCGTCGAGGCTGCTCGTCGTCTGCTGCAGCTGCTGCAGCACCGTGGACTGCGTCGCCTGGACGGTCGAGCCGAGATCGCCGTTCAACGACGTGAGCTGACCGGAGAGCGACTGCATTGTGCTCGCGAGTGACGAGCTGCTGTCCTTGAGACGCTCCGCGGTGCGCACGCCGAGGGTCTGCGAGGTCGTCTCGAGGTTCGACCGGACCTCGGTGATCGTGCCACCGGCGCGCGCGAGGACCTCGTTCACCTGGGCGATGAGGTCGATGGTGCGGCGCTGGAGGGCGAGTTCGGAGTCGGTCTGCGACCCGAACGCACCGTTCATCACGCCCGTCGTCGAGAGATCCGTCGTGAGGCCGGGCTGCGCTGCGACGTCGAACGCCGGCGTCGACAGGTCCTCGACGTCGGCGACGAGGTGCAGCGTGCTGCTCGCCCCCGAGGTCGGCGGTGCGAGCAGACGGCCCCACTGCACGACCGCGTCGCCGTCGCCGTTCGTGCTCACGACACCGTCCGTCGCGGCGCCGCCGTCGACCGCCTGGGTGACGACCCGGTCGGGCCGCACGCCGGGGAGCACCGTCGAGGCCGCGATGCTGAACGGCGCGCCGACCAGGGCCGGCGTCGTCCGCGCGGAACCGGCCACGTCGTAGGAGATGTTCTTCGGCCGGACGGTCAGGTTCTCGATCGTCAGGTCGATCTCGACGCGACCCGAGTACCCGTCGAGGTCGCTGAGGTCGGTACCCGACCGCTTGTCGGTCGTGTACTGCGTCGTGATGCGGAGCGGGAGGTCTGCCGCGGCGTCGGCGGCCTCGTGCTGCGTGGTCTTCGAGGACGAACGGTCGCCGGCCACCGAGATGGTCGTGTCCGACACCGCGCTGACGGCACCGTTCGTCGTGAGCACGGTGTCGACGGTCTGCAGGACCCGTGACGGGTCCGCGACCTGGTCCTGATCTGCGGTGCAGCCCACGAGCACCAGCGCGAGCGCGCCGGTGATGGCCACGCCACCGATCAGTCGGTCACCTGTTCGTGCTCCGGTCCCCCCGGCGCGCCTGAGCATCACGATCGTCCCCCTCAAGAATCGACTGCTCCTCCGATGGTAGCGACGGAGCACCTCGCCGACCGGCTTCTCCACAGGGATCCTGGCCCCCGTTCGGGCCACGGCGCACCTGCTCCCACGGCCGGGTCCCGGCTTGACCAGCGTCGGTGAACTGTTATTCTGCACATGTGTTCTGGGGGGATCGCCGAACGGACCGACGGTCGGCGGAGCACGGACGTCGGGCTGGTCGGCAACACGCGTTGCCGGCCAGTCCGCGCTCGCTCGGTACGGTGTGACGCATGTGGACCACGGTGCTGTCACTGGGCATCGCCCTCGTCGTCGGCTACGCGATCGTCGTGCTGGTCAAGGTCACGACGGAGCGGCGCGACGAGCGACGGGCCGACCGAGGCCTGGAGCTCCCGCGCGAGGCCGGCGCCATCGTCACCGTCCGCCTCCGTCGATGGCAGTGGATGACCATCGCCGTCGTCTCGATCCTGTTCGCGGTCGTCGGGGCACTCGCAACGGTGGTGACGGTCACTGCGCTCGCCTCGGGAGCGTCCGGCTCCGACGCGGGGCCGGGACCGGCGATCACCGCCGGGGCGATCCTGCTGTGCGGCGTCGGTGGCCTCCTGCTGTCCGGTTCGATGCGGCGGACCCGGATCCTCGGGATGGACGACCACGTGTTGGTCCGGCAGGGGTTCCGTGCCGAACGACGCGTCGCGGTGTCCGAGATCGCCGCGGTGCTGCCCCTCGCGAACCAGTACGGCGGACTCGAGGGCCGTGCGGCCGACGGCAGCCGGTTGTTCTCGGTGATGGGTCTAGCCCGCGGCTTCACGGCGTTCGAGGAGTACCTCGACGAGCGCATCGAGCGGCCGGATCACCCGGACCCGACGGCGCCCTGGGTCCCGCCGGCAGCGGGATGATCGAGCGGTCAGGGCTCGACACGGTGGTCGTAGGCGGCCGGTGAGATCCCGACTGTTGCCAGGACGTCCCGCAGTCGGTACGTCGCTTCTCCGACCGTGAACCGAGCCCGGCGCGATTGCTCGAGCGCCTTCGCGACGCGGTCGGCGTTGAACGAGTTGATCCCGTCCTGCAGCAAGATCTTGCCGCACTCCTCGGTCACCACCACGACCTGCGTACCGCCCCCTCCACCGCCGCGGAAGGATCGGCTCGACTCGGAACCCGTTGCTGCGCTGCGGACGGTACAGGTGACGGACATCCGGTGACCATCGTCGTACGAGATGAGCGCGACCGGGACGACGAAGAACAGCAGCGCGGGGAGGACGATGACCAGCAACACGAGGAAGATCCCGACGGCGGGGCGCTTCTTCGTCGTCAGGGCCGTGGCTCTGTGCCTCAGGGTTCCCGCCCCCCTCCTCGAACCGACCACCGTCCCGATGACGATCGTCGTGCGACCTTCGTGTTGACGGCACCTCGGGATGATCCCTCCCCGAGTATTCTTCCCCAGCTCGATCCCACCTGTCGAACACCGATTACTCCGATGGGACGAACGCAATTTAGCGCACCGTTCACTTCACCTGGCTGCGTCCTCCGTCGCTAGGCTCCGGTCATGTTCGGACGGCGATCACCGAGGCAGACCGGTCCAGTACTCCCTGCACCGGACGAATGGCGTGACGATGCGCTCGTGATGGCTGCGAGCATCGAGGAGCTCGGTCTGCTCCACCGCGCGCAGGTCGTCCTCCGCGTCGAGTGTTCCGGCAGCACGGCGTCCTTCCGCGCGGAGGAGGTCATCTCGCTGCTCGACCGCCGAACGCAACGCGTCGAGTCCGACACCACGCCGCTCGCGTTCCTCGTGTCGGCGGGGCGCCGCAGGGGCTCGCGGTGAGGTGCCCGGTGACGTGTCGGTCGAGTTTCGGTCCACGCCGCAGGTCGACTACGTGATCCACACGGTCAGCGGAGAGGATGCCGCAAGACTGCGCGAGTGGCTGGCGAAGGGCGGCGCTTCCGGCACGGGCTCCGACTGACGGGTCGTACCGGGTGAGGTCCTCTCCCCCGCCGCTCTCACGCTGGCGCGAACGAGTTCACGACCGGCGCGACCTTCAGGTCCGCAGGAAGCCCCTCAGGTCGAACGCGCTCTTCTCTGCCCCGAAGCGATACGGCCCGCCAGGCACAACTTGCTCGGCGAAGCGTTGCATGTTCGCCCGTGTGACGTCCTGTTGGTACAGCAGGTTGCCGCACGCGGTCTCGAGAGCACGGTCCGCCGCAACGCGGATCCCGTCTCGGCCGGACGAGCCGAGCAACGGCTTGCTCCACGCGGCGAGTCGGGTTCACGGAGCGTCGCCGGAGCGGCATCAACAGCTCCGGCGCACTCCACTTGCGCCACCCTCGGTCTCCCGGCCGGGTGCTCGCTCCTGGGAACTGCGAAGGGCCCGAACTGCGCGATCGGGCGATGTCAGCGCACACCACCGGAGGCCCGAACTGCGCGATCGGGCGATGTCAGCGCACACCACCGGAGGCCCGAACCTCGGTCTCACCCGTTCCCCGCCTCCGAAGCACCGCAACGATGGGTCGCCTCGTCGGATCCTCTCAGTCAGGTCGCTGGACTTCGACGGACTGATTGATTGCCCGAAGCTGATCCCTGAAGCGGTAGGAGGCGGCTCCGACGATGAACTCGTAGGTCTGTCCCGCGTGGAACTCTGCTGCGATCCTCGGAGCGCTTGAGGCAGTCACCTGCCTCCGGATGAACACCGTGCCACAGTCGGGCGAATCGATCCGCACTTGGTTGTACGTCGCGCCGACCCCCCTCACGGACCTCGACGAACCGTCGCCGGCAACTGCGGAACTGACGACACACTTCACTGTCAGTGGGTGTGACGCGTCGTAGGCCTTCAAACTGATCGGTGCAACGAAGATCAGCGCGATGACGACCAGCACCCCGAGGAGCCAGGTGCCGAAGATGAGCTTCTTGGCTCGCATCGAGCGTTCCTTGCGCTTCTGCTGGGTCACTGATTCTTGCTTTCTTCTCGATGCTTGGCGGTCAGTGCTTCGGCGCCGTCGGTCCGATCGACCCATCCAGGACACCGTTGACGGCGTCCTGGAGCAGATCACCACCTCGATCACCGTTCGGATCGAGCATCTCAGTTCCGACACTTCCGAGGCCTCCGACGAGCCGATCAGTCGTCTCACCCACCACCGTGGTCCATCGGGCGACGTTCGGCGCAACTGCGTGGGCGCTCCATCCTTCTGGGTAGTGCGGCGTGATCGGAAGGTTTTCTGTGACGGCCGAGGTCACCTTGCTTCCGATCACGCTCAGGCCCGCACCGGTTCCGAATCCCGTGGCCGCTGACTGGACGTAGCCCCCGAGCGTCTTGGGTTCACCATCCGAGTCCATGCCGTACTCGATGGAACTGGTCGTAGCACCGGAGATCCCAGACGCGCCCGCGGCCCTTCCCGTCGACGAGAAGGCGATCGACGAGGCCCTTTGCACGACCGGGCTGGCGGCCCTCCCGACGATCGGGCCGAGCTTGGCCAGGCCAGTCGCCGCGATACCGCCGACCGCCCCGCCGACACCACCGATCAAGGTGTCGACTCCGACTTTCTTCCAATCGACCTGACCGGTCGTCGCCTTCTGACTACCGATCGAGACGCCACCCCCGATCAGTGCCCCCGAGGCTGCGCCGATCAGCGCGACCCCGACAGGCCCGCCGACACCCGTGAACATGAGACCGACACCGAGTGCGACCGCCCCCGCCGCGGCGACGTACTCCCAGTTGTCGTCCCACCATTGTCCGACCGCCGCGAACGCCCCCTGGTTCGCATCCCGGTACGCCTGGATGTCCGCGTCCGTCGCCGGCCGCAACCCCAGCGGGTCGACGGCGTGCACGGGGTCGTTCCCCGCGTAGGAGTACGGGCTCGCGGACCACGCCGCCCCGAGCACGGGCGACAGCGGGTCCGTCGACAGGAAGCCCTTCACCCCCGGGTCGTAGACACGCGCACCGAGCCACTCGAGCCCGCCGACGGACACGCCGCCGCTCGCGGTCAGCGCGACACCGCCGGGGAGGGCGACACCGCCCGGCAACGTGGTGCCTCCGACGGCCTCGAGCACGGCCCAGGGATCGGACGGATCGGTCGCACGCGCGCTCCGCCACCCGGGCGCCGTCCACACGGCGTCGATCGCCACCACACCGCCGGGGAGGTCGAGGACGTCCGCGCCCCCGATGCACACCAGACCCGGCACGCTCGCCGCGGAGTCCCACCACGTCTCGGCACCACCGACCGAGGCCAGTTCACCCAGTGCGTCCGTCCAGAGGTCGGTCCGCGCGGTCTCGGCGTACGAGGCGTCCCGGCTCGTGATCCCGGCGAGGGTGCCGAGGGCGGACCAGGCGTACTCGACGGTCGAACCGTCGGCGTCGGTCCGGCGGACCCGTCGACCGAGGCCGTCGTACCGGTACTCGGTCCGGACGCCCCCTTGCTCCGTGGCGACGAGCTCGCCGGCGAGGTCGTACGTGGAGCGCGTCTCCGTCCCGTCGACGAGCTCGCGGACCAGTCGGCCGCCGGCGTCGTACTCCCACTCGGAGTCGCCGGCCCGGACGAGCTGACCGGCGGCGTCGTACCGGTGCTCGATCCGCCCGTGAGGCCCGTCGATCGCGGTGATGCGGCCGTCGTCGTCCCGCTCGATGCGCGTGGTCGTGACGCCGTCGGAGGAGGTCGTCGTGTGCGCGACCAACGCGCCGCGTTCGTAGGACCACGACTGCACGAGGTCGCCCGTGACCGACTCGACGATGCGGCCGGAGGCGTCGTACCGGAACGTCGCCGCGCCGAGGCGGTCCCGCTCGACGGCGGTCGCGCGTCCGGCGGCGTCGCGGCGCCAGGTCGTCCTGGTCCCGGACGGGTCGGTGCGTGCGGAGCGGCGCCCGTCGGCGTCGTACTCCCAGCGGATCGCGTCGGCTCCGCGACTGCGACGGACGAGGAGTCCGCGCCGGTCGTACTCGAGTTCGTGGTCGACCGTCAGGCCGGCTCCCCGGGTGTGGTCGGTGACGACCACGGTCCGGCCGACTGGGTCGCGGCGCGCCTCGGTCTGCACCTGCCCGTCGACGAGGACCTGGTGCTCCCGCCCGGCACCGTCGTACGTCCACGCCGTCGTCCGACCGTCGGGGTCGGTCTGCTCGACGCGGCGTCCGGCCGCATCGAGACGCACGGCCGTGCGCCGCCCGAGCGGATCCGTGACGGCGACGAGGCGGTCGGCCTGGTCGTACTCGCGGCGCGTCACGCCGCCGGCGGGATCGGTGGTCGCGACCACACGGCCACGCTCGTCGTACTCGTGGTGGGTGACCCCGCCGAGCCCGTCGACGACCTCGACGACCTGCCCGGCTGCGTCGTGGCGGAAGCGACGTCGACCGAAGCGTGCGTCGTGGACCGAGACGAGCCTCCCGGCCGCGTCCCAGCGGTACCGACTCGTTCCCGCACCGGCCGTCGTCTGCTCGACCACGCGCCCGACCGCGTCGTAGGTGGTCCGCTCGACGTCGCCCGTGGGCGACGTGCGCGCCACGACCCGCGAGTCGACGTCGTAGGTCAGCGTGGTGCGCGCCCCGGTCGCGTCCACGGCGGCAGACGGACGCCCGCACGTGTCGTACTCGTAGGCGGTGCGCGCCCCGGAGGGCGCGACGACGGCCGTCACCCGCCCCGCGAGGTCGCGTTCGATGCGGGTCAGACCGCCCTCGCCGTCGACGAGCTCGACCGGGCGCCCGGCCGCGTCGTAGGTGACGAGCTCGGAGCCGGCCTCGGCGCTCGTCGACTCGACGGGACGACCGAACTCGTCGAACCGGACGGTCGTGGTCGAGAACGCGTCCCGCAGGGTCGCGACACCCGTCGCGACGTCCCGCGCGACGTCCTGACGGACGCCCGTCGGGTCGATCGTCGCGGTGATGCTGCCGTTCGCGTCGTACTCGCGACGCCACGTCGCGCCCGTCGGGTCGGAGACGGCCAGGAGGCGCGACAACGCGTCGTGCGCGAAGGTCCAGACCGCGTCACCCGGCAGGGTCAGGGACGCCAGGTTGCCCTGGTCGTCGAAGGAACGGATGACGCGTCGTCCGAGCGGGTCGGTCGTCGCGCGGAGTTCCCCGTCGGGCCCGTACTCGAAGGTCGTCGTCCCGCCCAGCGGGTCGGTGACCGCCGAGACGCGGCCGGCGGCGGTGTGCTCGAAGCGCCACGTCGCGCCGTCCGGGTCGCGGCGCTCGTGCAGCAGGCCGGCACCGTCGTAGCGGTACTCGGTCCGGGCCCCGGACGGGCTCGTCACCGCGGTGGGGCGTCCAGCGGGGTCACGCTCGATGCGCGCGGTGTCGCCGACGGCGTTCGTCGTGGCGACGAGCTCGCCGTGCTCGTCGTGCTCGAGGAACAGGACGACGCCGGTCGGGTCGACGACGCGGGTCAGCAGCCCGTCCGACCACGTGAGTTCGGTGCGCCCGCCGACGGGATCGGTGATGACCGACGGGTCGCGGTCGTCACCGCGGTACTCGTAGGTGACCACACCGCCGGACTCGGCGACCACGGTCGTCGTGCGGTCCTGGTCGTCGTAGCCGTAGGTGACGTCCCCGCCGGAGGGCGTGACGGTGCGGATCCGTCGTCCGCGCTCGTCGTACGCGTGGACCGTGACGGAGCCGTCGCGTTCGGTGACCGACACGAGGTTGCCGTGCCGGTCGTAGCTCATCGACTGCCGGTGGTCGTCCGAGTCGACGACGCCCACGAGCCGACCCTTGGCGTCGGCGAGGTAGGAGTTCGACCGGGACCCGTCGTGGTCGGAGACCACGGTGACACGGCCGGGGAGGTAGGCGAAGCGGACGGCCCGGCCGTGCGGGCTCACCTGCTCGACGACGCGACGGTGGTCGTCGTAGGTGTTGTCGACCTCGACGACGCCGTCCGCGCTCGTCACGGTGGTGACGAGGTCGTCGTCGTTCCAGCCGTACCGGCGGGCGCCCGCGGCACCGACGACCGAGACCAGTCGTCCGCGGTCGTCGTACTCGTACTCGACGCGTCGACCGTCCGAGCCCCGCACCACGGCGACGCGCCCTGATGCGTACTCGACGTCGATCGCGCGACCGCGCTCGTGGACGAGCCGTCGGACCGATCCGTCCTCGTCGCGTTCGACACGCACCGCGGTCCCCGGTCCGCCGCGCTCGCCGAGCCAGACGCCCGAACGGGTGAACTCGATGCGTCCACCGGTGTTGTCGCGGACGACGAGCCGGTCCTGCTCGGCCACGAGCCACCGGTTCTCCCCGACACCGCGCTCCCACCCGTCCGCCGCCCGGGGGAAGCGGACCTGCCGGCCGTCTGCCCCGACGAAGGAGGCACCGTCGTCGTCCAGCTCGAGGCGGGTCTCGAGGACCGAGGCCCAGCCGGGCCCGAAGAGCCCGACGTGGTCGTCGAGCGAGTTGTACATCCGCGTGATCCGCAGGGCCGGCGAGGACCCCGGGAAGTCGAGGTCGGTCTCGGGCTCGAGGAAGTTGCCCGTGGTGGTGTTCACCGGGTCCATCGAGAACCCGGTCGTCGGCTGCGCGCCGTACGCCGAGGGCGGGTCGAACTGCAGCTCGGAGCGCGTCGCGGCGACGCCGGCAGCCTGCAGCGCCGCCGCCAGTGCGGAGTCGGCGACGGTGGACACGGTGCCTTCTCCACCGGCGGCGGCGAAGGCGTCGGCGACGGTGTTCGCCCACTGGACGTCGCGGTCGTTCGCGGCGAGCCACTGCTCGAACGCGCTGACCAGGTTGCCCGCGTCGATGTGCCCCCACGAGCACCGCGCCGCGAAGTCCTGCAGCGCACCCCGGACCGCAGCGGGCTTCCCGTCGAGGTCGCGGTTCATCCCGGAGCAGGCCGTCGCGAAGGAGCGGAGGTCCGCCGGACGCGCCGACGAGGTCCCCCCGCCGCCACCGCCCCCCGCGCCCGGGTCCGGGGTCTCCCGCGGTCGTGCGGTCACGTTCGGCGCCGGGAAGGTCGGTGCGGGCTCGTTGCCGGCCTTCGGCATCGGGTCGAGCTGCCACGCCTCGGTCCACCACTCCTCGATGCCGCTGCGCGCGTCCTCGCGGGCTTGCCACTCCCGCGCGGTCTTCCGGCGTGCCCGCTCGGCCGCTGCCGCTTCCTTCATCGTGTCGACCCAGCCGGCGATGGTGCGGAGCGTCTCGACGATGGTGCGCCCGTCACCCGCAGCGGTCGAGGCGTTCTGGGTGAAGAGCTCGGAGAACCGGCCGCGGAACTCCTGCGACGCCGTGTTGACGGCGGTCTGGCGGGAGCCCGCCTGGCCACTGACGGCGTTGGCGGCCGCGTCGAGCGCACGCTTCAGGGCGTCGGCGGTCGCGTCGTCGAACTGGATCGGCTCCGTGTTCGCGTGGATCTGGGCCATGGTCGGTTCCCCCCGGAGTGTGCATCGCACTGGTCGTGCTGGTCGTGCTGGTCGTGCTGGTCGCACGGGTCGTGCTGATCGCACGGGTCGTGCTGATCGCACGGGTCGTGCTGGTCGCGGCCGTCCCCCGACCACGGACGCCCGGGCCGTCCAGGTTCGGACGGCCCGGGCGGTGGAGTCGGCTGGCTAGGCGCCGCCACCCGCGGTGAAGATGTCCTGCGAGATCTTGTCGAGCTGGGTGCGGAGCTGCTCGAGCTCCGTCTTCGCCTTGTCCAGCGCCGCCTTCGTCTCCGGCCAGGTCGATCCGCGGAACGTCGACGCGAGCGGGCCGTCCCACACGTTCGAGTCCGACAGGATGCGACCCTGCGCGTCGAGCTGCGAGATCTGGTCGGTGAAGCCGCCGTTGACGATCGACTGGATCTGCCGGATGGCGGTCTTGGCCTGCTCGGTGGAGAGCACACGTGACATGGTGAACCTCGTTCCTTTCGTAGCTGCACCCCCGCGCAGTGGAATCCCCCCGGAGGCTCTGACGCCGCCCACCATACCCACGAACGCCGACCCATGTCACCGACTGTATTTCGTGACGATCCCTCCCCTGTTCGGGGGACAGGTGCTTTGCCGACGTTCCCTCGGCGGTACGGGGGCCTCCCGGTGCTCCTCCACACGAGACTCGTTCACCCCCGCTTTCCACACCGTCCACCCCGCTCCCCCCGGCAGCAGGGGCCGGGTGGCAGGATGTGGCCATGGACACCGAACCGCAGCTCGACGGCGAATCCGTCGCACCCGACCTGGACGACTTCGACGAGGTCGTCGAGATCGAGCACGAGTCGCTGCCGACGGACCGCTACTTCGATCGTGAGCTGAGCTGGCTCCGGTTCAACCAGCGGGTCCTCGAACTCGGCGAGGACCGGACGCAGCCGCTGCTCGAGCGCGCCAACTTCCTCGCGATCTTCGCCTCGAACCTCGACGAGTTCTTCATGGTCCGCGTGGCCGGCCTGAAGCGGCGCATCGACACCGGGATCGCCGTACCGACGAACGTCGGCCGCGCCCCGAGCGACGTCCTGCGCGACATCGCGGCCAAGGCCCACGAGCTGCAGGACCGGCACGCCGCGGCCTTCATCCACTCCCTCAAGCCCGACCTCGACGCCGCCGGCATCCACGTCGAGCACTGGTCCGACCTCGACGAGGCCGACCGGCTGCGCATGCGCGAGTACTTCAACGAGCGGATCTTCCCGGTCCTCATGCCGCTCGCGGTCGACCCAGCACACCCCTTCCCGTACATCTCGGGGTTGTCGCTGAACCTCGCCGTGCGGGTGCGCAACCCGAAGTCGCAGCGGCAGGAGTTCGCGCGCCTCAAGGTGCCGCAGAACTTCTCCCGCTTCATCACGCTGCCCGACGACGGCAGCGGTCGCCTCCGGTTCATCCCGCTCGAGGACCTGATCGCGAACCACCTCGACGACCTGTTCCCGGGCATGGAGGTCCTCGAGCACCACGTGTTCCGCGTCACCCGCAACGAGGACGTCGAGATCGAGGAGGACGAGGCCGAGAACCTCATCCAGGCCCTCGAGCGCGAGCTCCTGCGCCGCCGCTTCGGCCCGCCCATCCGTCTCGAGATCACCGAGGACATGGACCCGGTGACCCTGGACCTGCTCGTCCGCGAGCTCGACATCACCGAGCAGGAGGTCTTCCGCCTGCCGTCGCCGCTCGACCTCGGCGGCCTGTTCGAGATCGCCAAGATCGCGCGTCCGGACCTGCACTACCCGAAGCACGTGCCGACCACACCCGTGCAGTTCCAGCCCGGCGAACCGAACACGAAGCCCGACCTGTTCCGCGCCATCGCCGCCCGCGACGTGCTCGTCCACCACCCGTACGAGTCCTTCGCGACGAGCGTGCAGGCGTTCCTCGAGCAGGCCGCTGCCGACCCGAACGTGCTGGCGATCAAGCAGACGCTCTACCGCACCTCCGGCGACAGCCCGATCGTCGAGGCCCTGATCGACGCCGCCGCCGCGGGCAAGCAGGTGCTCGCGCTGGTCGAGATCAAGGCACGCTTCGACGAACAGAACAACATCACGTGGGCCCGCAAGCTCGAGAAGGCCGGCGTGCACGTCGTGTACGGCCTGGTCGGGCTGAAGACGCACTCCAAGCTGGTGCTCGTCATCCGGCAGGAGGGCGGCACGCTCAAGCACTACAGCCACATCGGCACGGGCAACTACAACCCCAAGACCTCGCGCATCTACGAGGACATGGGTCTGTTCACCGCCGACGACGTCGTGGGCAAGGACCTCACCCGACTGTTCAACGAGCTGTCGGGCTACGCGATCGAGAAGAAGTTCAAGCGTCTCCTCGTCGCGCCGCTCCACCTGCGGAAGGGGCTCGTGAAGCGCATCCAGCACGAGGCGGCGAACGCGGCGGCCGGTCGGCCCTCGGGCATCCGGATCAAGGTCAACTCGATGGTCGACGAGCAGATCATCGACGCCCTGTACCTCGCGAGCCAGGCCGGGGTCCCGGTGGACGTGTGGGTCCGCGGCATCTGCTCGCTCAAGCCCGGCCTCGAGGGCGTCAGCGAGACCATCCGCGTCCGGAGCGTCGTCGGACGGTACCTCGAGCACTCCCGGGCGTTCGCGTTCCACAACGACGGCGACCCCGCCGTGTTCATCGGTTCCGCCGACATGATGCACCGGAACCTCGACCGCCGCGTCGAGGCCCTCGTCCGACTCTCCGACCCCGCGCACGTGGCCGAGGTGCAGGAGATGTTCGACCTGGCCATGGCGGAGACCACGAGCTCGTGGCACCTCGAGTCCGACGGCGAGTGGACGCGGCACTCGACGGACGACGACGGTCGGCCGCTCGACGACGTGCAGAACGTCCTCATGCGCAAGATCTCCGCCCGGAAGCGCTCGACCCGGTGAGCGGCGGGACCGCGAAGCCCGTCGTCGCGGCGGGTGCGGTCGTGTGGCGCGAGCACGCGGGCGGCCCGCTCGTGCTGCTGGTGCACCGCGACCACCACAAGGACGTCTCGTTCGCCAAGGGCAAGGTCGACCCCGGTGAGAGCGTGCCGACGACCGCGGTCCGCGAGATCGAGGAGGAGACCGGGTACCGCGTGCACCTCGGCGCACCGCTCGGCACGGCCGAGTACGTGCTGCCCAGCGGACGGGACAAGGTGGTGCACTACTGGTCGGCGCGGGTCTCCGGCAAGGAGTACGACCGCGCCGGGACCTTCCGGCCGAACGACGAGGTCGCGGCCGTCGAGTGGGTGCCGATCGACCAGGCCCGGAAACGATTGACCTACGACCGTGACGTCGCGATCCTCGACCGGTTCGCCGAGCGCGTCGCCGCCGGGGAGCACCGGACCTTCGCCCTCATCGCGCTCCGGCACGCCAAGACGATCCCCGGCTCCGAGTGGGACGGGCCGGACGCGACGCGCCCGCTCCTGCCCGTCGGCCGGTCGCAGGCGAAGGCGGCCGCTGCGCCGGTCGCCGCGTTCGGACCGAAGAAGATCGTCAGCAGTACTGCGGCCCGGTGCCTCGCGACCGTCGAGCCGCTGTCCGCCCGGACGCACGTCGGCGTCGCGAGCACGCCCGACATCAGCCAGGAGGCCCACGACCGCGGTGCCGCGGACGTCAAGGGCGTGGTGCGGAAGCGCCTCGACAAGGGCAAGTCGACCGTCCTGTGCTCGCACGGGCCCGTGCTGCCGGACATCATCGCGCGGATCGCGGCGGTGACGGCGGACGACAGTCGACGGTTCGACCTGCGGCGGGCGGCGATGCTCTCGGTCGGCGACTTCGCCGTGATGCACATCGCCGGGGACAAGCTCGTGGCGGTCGAGACCCACCGGAACACCGTCCCCGCCTGATGCGACCGGCCCGGCGCGACCGGTCCGACACCACCCGCTTGACGTGACCGGCCCGGCGCGGCCGGCCCGGCGCGACCGGTCCGACACCACCCGCTTGACGTGACCGGCCCGGCGCGGCCGGCCTGACGCGACCGGTCCGACACCACCCGCCTGACGCAGCCGGCCCGACGCAACCGGTCCGACGCCACGCGACTGACGCGACCGGGCTGACTCGACCGGCCCGACGCAACCGGTCCGACGCGACCGGCCCGGACGGCTCCGGCCTGACGCAGCCGGCCCGACGAGACGTTCCCGGCAACGGCAGGCGCCCGAGCGAGCGGCACCGCCGAGCTGCGCCGTCCTCCCCCGGCCGAGCGCACACCGCGACCGCGACCGCCGGCCCCGTGCCGCGCACTGGAGGACCCCCACCGCCCCGACCGCGACCGCGCCCACCGGACCCGCACCGCGCCTCCCGACCGATGCATCCGCATGCGCCCACCGGACGCACGCCGATCCCGATCCTGCACCCGGTCCGGAGCCGCCGCACGGCGCCCACGGTCACGACAACCCCTCGTTCACCTCCCGTTCACCAGTGCGCGTGATCCCCGTCACCTCGCGTCCCTACAGTCGCTCCCGGGTCAGCACCGGCCCGCGGGACCAGCAGCGGTCCCACCTGCACTGACATCCCCGAAGGGACCCCTGTGAACATCAAGCGAATCGGCACGGTCGCGGCGATCGCGATCGCCGGCGCGGTCGCGCTCTCCTCCTGCGCGGCGAACGAGGACGCGGGCGCTGGCGCCTCCGCCACGTCGAGCTCCGGCACCGACTACTCGAAGCTCTCGGGCACGCTGACCGGCTCGGGCTCCTCCGCACAGCAGACCGCCGAGGCCACCTGGGCCGCCGGCTTCCAGAGCGTCGCCTCGGGCGCCACGGTGAACTACTCGCCCGACGGCTCCGGCGCGGGCCGCAAGAACTTCATGTCCGGCGCCGCCGACTTCGCCGGCTCCGACGCCGCGCTGAAGGACGAGGAGCTCGCGGGCACGTTCGAGAAGTGCGCCGCGGACTCGAAGGCCATCGACATCCCGGTCTACATCTCCCCGATCGCCATCGCCTACAAGGTCGACGGCGTCAAGGAGCTCACCCTCGACGCAAAGACGATCGCGGGCATCTTCTCCGGCAAGATCACGAAGTGGAACGCTCCGGAGATCGCCTCGCTCAACAAGAGCGCCGACCTTCCGGACGCGGCCATCACGGTCGTCCACCGCTCGGACGACTCCGGCACGACGCAGAACTTCTCGGAGTACGTCTCCGCGAACGCGAGCGACGTCTGGACCGAGAAGCCGAGCCAGACCTTCCCGTACCAGGTCGGCGACAGCGCGAAGGGCACCTCGGGTGTGGCCTCGGCCATGGCGAGCGCCTCGAACGCGATCACCTACATCGACGACTCGGGCGCGGGTGACCTCGACAAGGCGAAGCTCATGGTCGGTTCCACGGCCACCGAGATCTCGGCCGAGGGCGCTGCCAAGGTCGTCGCGGACTCGAAGACGGTCGCCGGCCGTGCGGACAACGACCTCGCGATCGACATCAACCGCAAGGACACCGCGAAGGGTGCGTGGCCGCTGGTCCTCGTCTCCTACGCGATCGCCTGCCAGGAGTACAAGGACTCCGCGAAGGGTGAGCTCGTGAAGGGCTACCTGGACTACGTCGTCTCGAAGGACGCGCAGGACGCGGCCGCGAAGGAGGCCAAGTCGGCCGCCCTCTCGTCCGACCTGGCGGAGAAGGCCGCGAAGGCCGTCGCCTCCATCAAGTAAGGCCCGCTGAGCGCCCGGACGTCGATCCCACCCACCTGGTCGACGTCCGGGCACTCGCCCGTCCGGCATGCAGCGAGCGCCAGCGCCAGCGCCAGCGCCAAGCACCAAGCACCAAGCACCAAGCACCACGCACCAAGCAAGCACCACGCGCCACGCACCACGCACCAAGCACCAAGCACCAAGCACCAAGCACCAAGCACCAAGCACCAAGCACCAAGCAAGCACCACGCACCACGCACCACGCACCAACCAAGAACCACGCACCGAGCACCACCCCGCAGCAGCACTCCCCCCGCCGCTCCCCCACGGAGCCCGGCCTCCCTCCGACAGGAGTCCCATGACGACCGCACCGGCCCAGCCAGGGGCCACCGTCCCCACCAAGCCGAAGCCCGTCGTCCGCGTCGGCGACCGCGTGTTCTCCGCGGCGTCCGTCATCGCGGGTGGCCTGATCCTCTTCGTGCTCGTGCTCGTCGCCGCCTTCCTGGTCTGGCAGAGCATCCCCGCCTTCAGCGCGAAGGTCGGCGAGCTGCCGAACAACGCGACGAACTTCTGGGACTACGTCGGTCCGCTCGTCTTCGGCACGGTCTGGTCCGCGCTCATCGCGCTGGTGATCGCCGTGCCGCTGTCGCTCGGCATCGCGCTCTTCATCTCGCACTACGCGCCGCGCCGCGTGGCCCCGGTCCTCGGCTACGTCATCGACCTGCTGGCAGCGGTGCCGTCGGTCGTCTACGGCCTCTGGGGCATCGTGGTGCTGGCGCCGTTCGTGAAGCCGTTCTACGGGTTCCTCAACGAGCACCTCGGCTGGATCCCGCTCTTCTCCGGCCAGGTCTCCGGCACCGGCCGCACGATCCTCACCGCATCGATCGTCCTCGCGGTGATGGCGATCCCGATCATGACCGCCGTCATGCGTGAGATCTTCCTGCAGGCACCGCGCCTCAACGAGGAGGCCGCCCTGGCCCTCGGTGCGACCCGCTGGGAGATGATCCGCCTGTCGGTCCTGCCGTTCGCCAAGTCCGGCATCGTGTCCGCGATCATGCTCGGGCTCGGCCGCGCGCTCGGCGAGACGATGGCGATCGCGCTCGTGCTGTCGGTGTCGACGAACGTCACCTTCCAGATGCTCACCTCGCTGAACCCGTCGACCATCGCCGCGAACATCGCGCTGCAGTTCGCCGAGGCCTCGGGCACGGCGCTGAACGCCCTCGTCGCGTCCGGCCTGATCCTCTTCGTCATCACCCTGGTCATCAACATGCTGGCGCGCTACATCGTGCGCAAGCGGGTCTCCTGAGAGGTCACGCCCCGATGTCCCTCGCTCTCCGTCAGTCCGGCCTCGCCGGCAACGTCTACGCCAACGGCAAGCTGCACCGGTCCGTGCCGTGGCTGCTGCTCGTCGGCTCCTGGGTCGCCCTGGTCGCGGTCTTCGCGCTCCTGAACGCCGGCGGCTCCGTCAAGGACTTCAACGTCGTCGCGGCACTGTTCCTCGGCACGGTCCTGTTCGACGTGCTCATCGTGGTCGTCTCGCGGATCGTCGAGGGCGGACGCCAGGCGGTCGACCGCCTCATCACCTCGCTCGTCGTCACGGCCTTCGTCATCGCGGTGCTCCCGCTGGTGTCGCTGCTGTGGACGGTCCTCGCGGACGGGCTGGCCCGCTTCGACGCGCAGTTCTTCTCGTACTCGATGCGCGGCGTCATCTCCGAGGGCGGCGGCGCCGTCCACGCCCTGATCGGCACGCTGCAGATCACCCTGTTCGCGGCGCTCATCTCGGTGCCGATCGGCCTCCTCACCTCGATCTACCTCGTCGAGTACGGCAAGGGTGCGCTCGCGAAGGGCATCACGTTCTTCGTGGACGTCATGACGGGCATCCCGTCGATCGTCGCCGGTCTGTTCGCCTACTCGCTGTTCGCGCTCTTCCTCGGCCCCGGTGCCCGCTTCGGCCTGGTCGGCTCGGTCGCCCTGAGCGTCCTGATGATCCCGATCGTCGTGCGTTCCACCGAGGAGGTCCTGAAGATCGTCCCGATGGAGCTCCGCGAGGCCTCGTACGCGCTCGGCGTCCCGAAGTACCTGACGATCCTCAAGATCGTGCTCCCGACGTCCCTCGCCGGCATCACCACGGGCGTGATGCTCTCGATCGCCCGGGTCATCGGCGAGACGGCCCCGCTGCTCGTCACGGCCGGCTTCACCGCGAGCATGAACTACGACCTGTTCAAGGACCCGATGATGACGCTGCCGGTGTTCGCGTACACGCAGTACTCCCAGCAGGGCGCCAACCCGGTGCCGTTCGTCGACCGGGCCTGGACCGCGGCGCTGCTGCTCATCCTCATCGTGATGGTGCTCAACCTGCTGGCCCGCTTCATCACCCGACTCTTCGCCCCCAAGCTGTCGCGCTAGCCGCGGGCAGCGTCCCGCCGCCACCGGCGGGCAGCGCCGTCAGCAGCAGCACCACCCCGGCAACGACCACCCACCCCGAAGGAATCACGTGTCCAAGCGCATCGAGGTCGACGGCCTCAACGTCTACTACTCGAAGTTCAAGGCGGTCGAGGGCGTCGACATGACGATCGAGCCCCGCACCGTGACCGCGTTCATCGGCCCCTCCGGCTGCGGCAAGTCCACCTTCCTCCGCACGCTGAACCGCATGCACGAGGTCATCCCCGGCGCGTACGTCGAGGGCTCCGTGAAGGTCGACGGCGACGACCTGTACGGCGCGGGCGTCGACCCGGTGCTCGTCCGTCGCCAGGTCGGCATGGTGTTCCAGCGACCGAACCCGTTCCCGACGATGTCGATCAAGGACAACGTCCTCGCGGGCGTGAAGCTCAACAACAAGCGCATCTCGAAGTCGGAGTCGCAGGACATCGTCGAGCGCTCCCTGCAGGGCGCGAACCTGTGGAACGAGGTCAAGGACCGCCTCGACAAGCCCGGCATGGGCCTGTCCGGCGGCCAGCAGCAGCGCCTGTGCATCGCGCGGGCGATCGCGGTGCAGCCGGACGTGCTGCTCATGGACGAGCCCTGCTCGGCGCTCGACCCGATCTCGACCCTCGCCATCGAGGACCTCATCGAGGAGCTCAAGAAGGACTTCACGATCGTGATCGTGACGCACAACATGCAGCAGGCGTCGCGTGTGAGCGACAAGACCGCGTTCTTCAACATCGCGGGCACGGGTGCGCCGGGCAAGCTCATCGAGTACGACGACACCGCGACGATCTTCTCGAACCCGTCGGTGCAGGCCACCGAGGACTACGTCTCGGGTCGCTTCGGGTGATCGGCCGTCCGCCCGTCTGCTGACGGTCGGCCTGGAGGCCCGGTGCACGTCCGCCACGGACGGCACCGGGCCTCCTGCGGTTGCGCCCGGCAACTCCCGCTCCCGGTCCGCTCGCTCGCCCGTTCCCGCCCCCGTTCCCGCCCCCGCTCCCACGGATGGAGCAGGAATCGTCGGGTGACGTCAGCGAACCCGACGTCGACTGCTCCATCGACCGACCGCGGATGGAGCAGGAAACGTCGTGTGGCGCCGACGGACCCGACGTCGACTGCTCCATCGACGGGACGGTGCGCGCGCGGAACGTTCCCCGGAGGCCGACACGCGCGGTGACGGGCGGGCACGACATCCCCGGAGCGCGCGAGCGCTCCGAGGACGAGGCACGAGCCGGGTCAGGCCTGGTTCGTGGGGACGAGCCGGGTCAGGCCCGGTTCGTGGGGACGGCCATGAGCGGCGTCGTGGTCGGCTGGTCCGACCCGCCCGCCGGCTCGACGGTCATGCCGATCGACGCGCCCTTCGCCAGGGTGCCGTCGAGGACCGCGGTGTGCACGCCGTCGGGAGCCGCATCGACGAGTCCGGCCGGCTTGACCTTGCCGTTCGTGCCCTCGGCGTCGATGTACCAGAGCTCGTAGGTGTGCCCGGACGGTGCCGACTGGACGCCGTCGAGGATGACGGCCGACTTGCCGACCTCGTGCGACCAGATGACCGTCGCCGTGCCGCCGCCGGGGACCGCTGCGGTCGTGCGACCGAAGTCCCGCGCGGCGTAGATGCTGTCGATCGTGCCCGAGGCCTGCGTGGTGCCCGGTCCGGACTGCTCGTCCTGGCCGATGACCCCGCCGACGCCGAGCCCGACGCCGAGGAAGACGACCGCGACCGCTGCCGCTGCCGACAGGGCAGCCGCGGGGCGCTGGAACCAGCGACGACGTGCGGCTGCGGTCGCGCGGCCCTCGGCCACGGAGCCGTCACCGCGACGGATGCGGGTGTCGCCCGCGGCACTGTCGCGTGCGGTCGGGAGTTCCGAGACGGGCGCGAGGTCGTCGTCCCGGGCCGGGGCGTCGTCGGACGCGGCCGACGTGGCGGCGGCGGGGCGCGCCTCCAGGCCGGCTGCGGCGTCCTGCGCACCGGGGGCCGCAGCACCCAGTGCGGGGACCTGCGGGGTCCGCGCGATCTGGGCCATGAGCGACGCCTTCAGCGCAGCCGGGGGCTCGATCGGCTCGACCGCGTAGGCGAGCTGCAGCGCGGTCTCGCGCAGCGAATCGGTCTCGGCCTGCAGTTCGGGGGCCGTGGTGAGCGCGTGCTCCAGGAGTGCGCGCTCGTCGTCCGACAGGGCGTCCAGCGCGTGGGACCCGGTGAGCAGCGCGGGGTCGTCGTGGCGTTCGGTCATGACGTCACCCCCATCTCGTCTCGGAGTCGGATCATCCCGTCACGGAGACGGGTCTTGACGGTGCCGATCGGGACACCGAGCCGTTCGGCCATCTCGCTGTGCGAGTAGCCGCCGTAGTACGCGAGCTGCACCGCCTGGCGCTGGAACTCGGTGAGCTTGCCGAGCGCCCGGCTGACCCGCTCGTGCTCGATGCGGATCTCGACGGACTCGGACACCTGGTCGAACCCGGACTCGAGGTCACGGATGCCGATCTTGGTGTCCCGGTCGTGCGAGGCCTGCGAGGCCCGCACCCGGTCGACCGCTCGGCGGTGCGCCATGGTGAGGACCCAGCTGGCCGCGGTGCCGCGAGCCCGGTCGAAGCGGGTGGCCTGCTGCCAGACCTCGAGGAAGACCTCCTGCGTGACCTCTTCCGACTGTGCACGGTCCCGGAGCAGGCGCGTGACGAGTCCGAGCACGCGTCCGGACAGGGCGTCGTACAGTTCGGCGAAGGCCGCCTGGTCTCCGGCGGCGACGCGGACGAGCAGGTCGTCCGGCGACGCGGGGGCGGGCTCGTCCGAGCGCCAGGTCTCCGTGTCGCGTTCCACGAGGGCAAGCATTGCAGGTTTCCCCCCTCTCGGTTGCGGTCGGCGCCGACCCTCGGAGTCGGTTCGCAGGTCGGGTGCAGGTGTCGTGTTCCTCGCGGCGGCGTTCGGTGGGTACAGGGGCGGGGGCCGCAGGACCCGCAGGGAATTGACCGGCGGGTACCGGACCGGGTCACACGAGCCCCCGCTGCGACGTCCGCGAGGAGCGTCACACCAGTTGTTCGGTGCGGGGGCTGCGGCGGATTGGGGCGATCTGCGGTCGGTGCCGCTGGGCCCGGCGGTGTGCCTGCCTGCGGCTTGTCGGCGGGCCTGACCGTGTGCCTGTCGGCGGGCCTGACCGTGTGCCTGTCGGCGGGCCTGACCGCGTGACCGTGCGCCTGTCGCCGGGCCTGGCCGTGTGCCTGTCGCCGGGCCTGGCCGTGTGCCGGTCGGCGGGCCTGTCCGCGGCACGCCCGACCGCGCTCCGTGTCCACCGAGAGTGAACACGCGCACACGCGCAGCGGGTGTCTCGTACAGTTGGTGTCGCCGGGCCGCAGCAAGCCCCGGGCTCCAAAATTCGCCGCTTCGAGCGGCCTCGCGCCGAGAGGCGCTTCTGCGGCCCGGTCTTCGCATGTCCGGGGCCGGTCGGCCGGTTCCGGCTGTCGACTCAGGTCGGTCTGCCGCCGTCGCTGCGTCGGTCTTCCGCCGTCGTGCGCCGATCGTCCGCCGTCGGTTCGTCGGTGCGTCGGCCTGGAGGCGCGGCTCGTGTCCGGCGCCTGGCGCACCTCCGCGAGCGGTCGGCAGGGCGATCCGCCCCGCGGCAGGTGGTCAGTCCAGGCTGTCGCGGCGCCAGAGCGACGCCGCCTCGGTCAGGTCCGCCGCGAGCTCGACGAGTCGCAGGGCCCGCTGCGTCAGCTCGGCGGCCCGGTCCCCCGCGGTCAGGTCGGCGTCGTCCGCCACCGAGGTCGCACCGGCCGCCGTCAGCCGACAGAACGCCGCACCACGATCGAGCGCCACCGCGAGGTCGCCCGTGTACAGACCGTGCAGGATGCGGTCGGCGAGCGTGAGGATCTCCGCCGGACCCGTGGGCTGCTCGGCACCCGCCACCGCCTGGTCGATCGTGCCGATCCGCTCGGCGCCGCGCTGGAAGAAGTACGCGATCTCGTCGGGGTTCTGCCGGATCACCGTCCGCACCAGGTAGATGCGCCAGAGCGCCCCCGGCAGGGTGTGCGCCCCGACGCGCGCCCACAGCTCGGCGATCGCGTCGATGCCGTGCACGTCCGTGTAGGTGACGAGCCGCTCGACCACGGCCGGGTCCGGGTCCTGACGCACCCGGTGCAGCAGCGCGTTCGCCGTCTCGTGCGCCACCCGGTTCACGACCGCGGGGTCCTCGCCACCCGGGAGCGCGGCGAACTCCTGGTCGGTGAAGTGGACGGGACGGTGGTGATCGCGAGGCACCCGGGCAGTGTAGGCGCGGCCGGTGACGCCGACGCCTGCCGTTCGCCGAGAACGCAACCGGCCGGATCCGCGTACCGTACTCGCGCAGGGAGGAACCTCTCCCGCACGTCGACAAGAGGAAGCTCCATGAACGCCCTGCTCGTCATCCTGGCCGTGATCGCGGTCGTCCTGCTGTTCGTCGGTGGCTTCACCGCGAGCCTGAAGTTCCTGCTGTGGGTCGGCATCGTGCTGCTCGTCATCGCAGTGGTCATGTGGCTCCTCCGCACCCTGACGGGCCGGCGCAGCTGAGTCGTCCCGCACCCGCACGAACGAGAGGCCCTCACCCGCTAGCCTTGCGGGTGAGGGCCTCTAGCTCAGTTGGTAGAGCACCGGACTTTTAATCCGAGGGTCGTGGGTTCGAGCCCCACGGGGCCCACCCCAAAGTCTCCCGAGCTCCGCCTTTTCATCCGAGGGTCGTGGGTTCGAGCCCCACGGGGCCCACCCCACAGTCTCCCGAGCTCCGCCTTTTCATCCAAGGGTCGTGGGTTCGAGCCCCACGGGGCCCACCCCTTCTCCTGATCTCTGGCCCGCGCGAGCAGCACTCCCGGCCCGTTCGGGGTACAACCCGGGTTCAGCATGTTCATGGTGCGCACATCGCACAGTCCAGTCCCCGTTCAGCGGTTTGCCGATCTGCCGCCGATAGTGTCGTCTCCGGTCCCGACCACCGGGATCACGAGACACCAGCACCACGAGAACGAACGGGGTACACCGTGACCGAGCACATCGACGCCACGCGAGCCAGCACCACCGGTGACGCGCGCCGCATCGTCGAGCTCGCCGCAGCGACGAACACCAGCATGAGCAACCAGCTCCTCCTCGACACCCTGCGCCGCAACGCGCAGGTCACCGCACGGCACATCCGCGACGACTTCGTCGAGGTCGCGACCGCCACGACCGTCCTCGGCTACGTCTGCCGTCAGCAGTCCGAGTACGTCGCGCTCCGCGGGGACGACCCGGCCTGGGCGCAGGAGGTCGGCCGCTACGGCACCGAGGCGCTCGCGATCGAGGCGCTCCGCATGCGCCGCGCCTGAGCGGCGACCGCGGTTCCCGAGCCGGCGCGCAGCCGCCCACAGCCCCGGTCCAGACGACGAGGGCGCGACCGACGGCAGTCCGACAACCGGACCCTTCCCGCGCCCGGCACCACAGTGCCCACAGCGCGCACAGGGCACGCACGGCCCACAGCACGCATCGCACACCGCACACGACGAAGGCCACCCCGCGGGGTGGCCTTCGTCGTGTGGTCGCCGGTGTCGTACCGGCCCGTCCGTCAGGACCAGACGCGGCGGATCCCCCACGTACCGGTCCACGACTCGTCGGGCTCGAGCCACCGCAGCCCCTCGCCGGAGTTCAGCGCGTTCGCCGGCGCGGTCATCGGCTCGACGGCCACGGCGAGCCCGGTGCCCTCCCCGCGCGGGAACTCGCGCGAGGTGAACACCTGCACGTACGGGAACGACGCGTCCTGCCACAGCTCGACACCGTCACCCTCGGGGCCGCGCAACGTCGTGCGCCGCACACCCTCGGCGTCGGGCGTGACGTCCCGGTACGCGGTGTCGAGGTCGGCGTCCCCCGCGCGCACCCCGCCGCGGAGGTCGTAGGGCGTCCCCGCGACGTCGACGGTGCCGTCCGGGATCTTGTGCTCGTCGACCGTGAAGGCCGTCGCGGCGTCCAGGGTCACGACGAGGTCCTCGGCGGGGGTGTCGCCGGCGCGGAGGTAGGGGTGCGCCCCGACCGCGAACGGAGCCCGAACGCCGGAGCGGTTCACGATCGTGTGGGTCACCCGGATCCCGTCGTCGACGAGCTCGTGGTGCACGCGGGTCTCGAGGGTGAACGGCCACCCGTGCTGCGGGTGGATCGTCGCCTGCTGCTCGATCCCCGACTCGGTCTGCGACACCACGCGGTACGGCGAGAACCGCAGCAGCCCGTGGGATGCGTTGCCGTACTTGGGCTCGGTGACGTCCAACTGCTGGCGCTTGCCGTCGAGCTCCCACACGGCGCCGGCGACCCGGTTCGGCCACGGCACGAGCACGATGCCGTCCGCGCCGGGCGGCAGCGAGGTCACCGGGAACGGCTCGGTGAGGTCGAAGCCCGCGACCCGGAGTTCGCGGATGCCCGCGGCGACCTCGGTGACGACGGCCTCGACGACGCCGTCCGGTCCGGCGTGGTGGAGGCGGTACTGCCCTCCGGTCGGTGCTGCTGCGGTCATGCGGTGTCGTCCTTCCCTGCGGGTCGGTCTGGTGCTGGTGTCGGAGTCGGTCCGTCTGCCGGTGGCGCTCCCCCGTCGGCGACGACCACCTCGACCCCGGCGGACCGGACCCGTTCGACCGCCTCGGCCGGGGCGTCCGCGGTGACGACCACGTCGATGTCCCGGAGTGCCCGGACGACACCGAGGTGTGCCCGGTCGAACTTCGATCCGTCGACCACCACGACCGTACGCCGTGCGGTCGCGGCGAGCATCCGCTTGGCCTCGGCCTCGGGCAGGTTGACGTTGGTGAGCCCGTGCTCGACGTCGAGCCCCGTCCCGCCGAGGAACGCCACGTCGGCGGCGATCATCGGCAGCACGGCGTTGTTCAGCGGTGCGACCAGGGAGTGCTGGAGCGGACGCAGGGTCCCGCCGGTCACCACGACCGTGAACCGCGGCACGGCGCGTTCGAGCGCCAGTGCGGTCGTCAGCGAGTTCGTCACGACGGTCACGTCGACCAGGTCGGCGCGGGCCACGAGCGCCTCGGCCACGGCGGCGGGCGTCGTCCCGACGTCGAGGACCACGCACTGCCCGGACCGGACGAGGTCGGCCGCAGCGCGGCCGATCGCGGCCTTCGCGACCTGGTGCTCGACCGCGGTCTCCTCGAGGGGGCGCTCGCCCGGACCGGCCCCGAGGCGGACCGCACCGCCGCGCACCCGCCGGATCCGCGCCTCCAGGTCGAGTGTGGCGAGGTCCTGGCGGACCGTCACCTCACTCGTGCCCAGGGCGGCGGCGAGCGATGCCGTGCGGACGAGTCCGGGCGCGCCCTCGACGATCGACACGATCCGGTCCTGCCGGAGCGGCGCTGGCAGGGATCCGGCGAGGAAGAGGTCGTCGTCGCGCACCGGGCTAGCTTCGCGCACTTCCGCAGGCTTTCGCAACGCTTCGGTTGCTTGCTAGTGTGAGCCGGTGATCACCAAGCGCGTGACGACGCTCGCCGACGGCCGCGAGCTCATCTACTTCGACGACGCCGACACGCAGCTGCCCGCCGAGCGCAGCATCGACGCGCGTGTCCTCGACCCCCGCCCCGAGACCGCGCGGATGCGACAGGACGTCCTCACGGGCGAGTGGGTGTCGATCGCGGCGAGCCGGCAGAACCGGGTGTTCCTGCCGCCGGCCGACCAGGACCCGCTGGCGCCGCAGACGCCCGCGAACCCCTCCGAGATCCCGAGCCGCTACGACGTCGCGGTGTTCGAGAACCGGTCGCCCTCGTTCGGCCCCCTGCTCGAGGCAGACGACGCCCCCGAGTCGCTCGAGTCGCTGTCCGACGTCGGCCTGAACCGACAGCTCCGGAGCGTCGGTCGGTGCGAGGTCGTGTGCTTCTCGCCCGCGACCGAGGGCTCCTTCGCGTCGATCACGGAGTCGCGCGCGCGCACCGTCGTCGAGGCCTGGGCGGACCGCACCGCTGCCCTGTCGGCGATGCCCGGCATCCAGCAGGTGTTCCCGTTCGAGAACCGCGGCGAGGCGATCGGCGTCACGCTGCACCACCCGCACGGGCAGATCTACTCGTACCCGTACGTCACCCCGCGCACGCAGCGTCTGCTCGCGTCGATCGAGCGCTTCGGCCCCGACCTGTTCGAGCAGCACCTGGCGAACGAGCGGGCCTCGGAGCGCGTGGTGCTGCAGGGCGAGCACTTCACGGCCTTCGTGCCGTTCGCCGCGCGCTGGCCGATCGAGGTCCACATGCTGCCGCACCGGCACGTGCCGGACTTCGCCGGGCTGACCGACGCCGAGAAGGACGAGCTCGCGTCGATGCACCTCCGCCTGACCCGCGGGCTCGACGCGCTGTACGACACCCCGACGCCGTACATCGCCGCCTGGCACCAGGCCCCGGTCCACGTCGGCCGGGACACCGTGCGGCTCATGCTGCAGATCACGTCGCCGCGTCGTGCGGCGGACAAGCTGAAGTTCCTGGCCGGCAGCGAAGCCGCCATGGGCGCCTGGATCGGGGACCTCGTGCCCGAGAAGGCCGCCGAGTTCATCCGAGGAGGGATCGAGCGCGCATGACGTTCCAGCAGGTCTACGGGTACGAGCCGGCAGTGCGGTACTCCGCACCCGGTCGCGTCAACCTCATCGGCGAGCACACCGACTACAACGACGGCTACGTGCTGCCGTTCGCGATCGACCGCCGCACGGTCGCGTCGATCACCCCGCGCGAGGACCGCCTGATCCGCGTCGCCTCGGCCTTCGAGCCGGACGCGGTGCACGAGCTGTCCCTCGACGAGCTCGACCCGTCGCGCATGGACGGCTGGTCGGCGTACGTCTTCGGCATCGCCTGGGCGCTCCGCGAGCAGGCCGGTGCGGACCTGTCCGGCGTGACCGGGTTCGACGTGTTCATCGACTCCGACGTGCCGGTGGGCGCGGGGCTCTCGTCGAGCGCCGCGATCGAGTGCGGCGTCGCACTGGCGTTCACCGACCTCTGGGACCTCGGGCTCTCGCGCAAGCAGCTGGCGCGCGTCGGGCAGTACTCCGAGAACCACGCCGTCGGCGCCCCGACCGGGATCATGGACCAGTCCGCGTCGCTCCTCGGCGAGCAGGACGCGGTCGTGTTCCTGGACTGCCGCACCCTCGACACCGCCGTGGTCGACCTGGCGCTCGAGGCGAACGGCCTCGAGGTCCTCGTGGTCGACACCCGCGTCGAGCACGCACACGCCACGGGCGGGTACAAGGCCCGGCGCGACTCGTGCGAGCGCGGTGCGGCGGCGATGGGCGTCGAGGCGCTGCGCGACCTGTCGGTCGACGACCTCCCGCGTGCCCAGGAGCTGCTCGACGACGAGACCTTCCGACGCGTCCGGCACGTCGTCACCGAGGACCAGCGCGTCCTCGACACCGTCCGCACGCTGCGCGAGCAGGGACCGCGCGCGATCGGCGACCTGCTCGTCGCCTCGCACGCCTCGATGCGCGACGACTTCGAGATCTCGGTGCCGGAGCTCGACCTGGCCGTCTCGACCGCGATGGAGCACGGTGCCGTCGGCGCGCGCATGACCGGCGGCGGCTTCGGTGGTGCCGCGATCGCGCTGGTCGACCGGGAGGCGCGTGACCGCGTCTCCGCGGCCGTCACCGCCGCGTTCGCCGCGGCCGGGTACCGCGAGCCGAACGTGTTCACCGTGCACGCGGCGCAGGGCGCGCGGCTCGACTGACGTCTGCGGGGCGCGCGCTTGGCGCGCGCGGCGCGCTTGGCGCGCGGTGCGCGCTTGGCGCGCGCGGCGCGAAGCGCGCGCTGCGGTTCGAACTGCCTCAGCACAACAGGAAGCAGCTCGCACCACGGAATTCCGTGGTGCGAGCTGCTTCCTGTTGTGCGGGACGCGCGGACGTCGTCCGGCAGCGAGACGGCGGACGGGAGGCGCGTGGCGGGCCCCCGCCGCGCCTCCCGTCCGGCGGGCTGGCGGCTCACCGGCATCGTGAAAGCGACAGATCCTGGCGGATGTTCCGCCAGGATCTGTCGCTTCCGCGAGGAGGACGGCGATCGGCGGGCGTGATCTGTCGCTTCCGCATGGGAGACGACCGACGCCGGCGCCAACGCCGGGCGCAGGCCTCGCCGACCGCACCCGAGCGCAGGCCCCACCGACCGCAGCCGAGCGCCGGCGCCAGCACCAGCGCGAGCGCAGGCGAGCGCACCCGAGCGCCCCCGCCCGCCTAGTGCAGGTGGCGCTCCGCGGCCTCGACCACGTTCTTCATGAGCATCGCGCGGGTCATCGGGCCGACCCCGCCCGGCGTCGGCGACAGGAACCCGGCGACCGACGCGACCGCGGGGTCGACGTCGCCGCGGAGCTTCGCCTTGCCGGTGCCCTCGTCGAGGACCCGGCTGATGCCGACGTCGATCACGGCCGCACCGGGCTTGACCCAGTCCGGCTGCACGAGTCCGGCGACCCCGGCCGCGGCGACGATGATGTCGGCGCGACGGCACTCGGCCGCGACGTCCTCGGTCAGCGAGTGCGTCAGGGTCGCGGTGGCCTCGAGGCGGGTGAGCAGCAGGCCGAGCGGCCGGCCGACGGTCAGTCCCTGCCCGATGATCGTGACGTGCCGACCGCGGATCGGGACGTCGTACGCCTCGAGCATCGCGACGATGCCGCGCGGGGTGCACGGCAGCGGGGCGTCGATCGTGCCCGCACCACCGGGGACCGCGAGGACGAGCTCGCCGAGGTTCGTCGGGTGCAGGCCGTCGGCGTCCTTGGCGGGGTTCATCAGCTCGAGCATCGGGATGGGGTCGATGCCCTGCGGGAGCGGCAGCTGCACGATGAACGCGGTGACCCGGGGGTCGTCGTTCATCTGCAGGATCGCCGCGCGGATGTCCGCCGCACTCGCGGTCTCGGGCAGGTCGATGCGGATCGAGTCGAGCCCGATCTGCGCCGAGTCACGGTGCTTGCCCGCGACGTACGACACCGAGCCGGGGTTCTGCCCGACCATGATCGTGCCGAGTCCGGGCCGGAAGCCGTGGTCGTGCAACCGGTCGATGCGGACCTTCAGGTCGTCGAGCGTGCGGGCGGCGAGGGCGGTGCCGTCGATGCGGACGGCAGAGCCCTCCCCCGCCCACAGCGCGCGCGGCAGGTCGGCCACGGCGCCCTCCACGCGACCATCGGCCACGGCGCCGCTCACGCGTAGAGCGGGAACGCGTCGGTCAGGGCCTTCACCCGGGCCGAGAGCGCTGCGACGTCCGGGTTCGGCATGAGCGTCAGCGCGATGACGTCCGCCACCTCGGCGAACTCGGCGTCGCCGAAGCCGCGGGTCGCCAGCGCCGAGGTGCCGATGCGGACACCCGAGGTGACCATCGGCGGGCGCGGGTCGAACGGCACGGAGTTGCGGTTCACGGTGATGCCGACCTCGTGCAGGAGGTCCTCGGCCTGCTTGCCGTCGACCTCGGACTCGCGCAGGTCGACGAGCACCAGGTGCACGTCGGTGCCGCCGGTGAGGACGTCGATGCCGGCGGCCTTGGCGTCGGGCTGCGTGAGCCGGGCGGCGAGCGCCTGCGCACCGCGGATGGTGCGCTCCTGGCGGTCCTTGAACTCCGGGGTGCCGGCGAGGAGGAACGCGGTGGCCTTCGCCGCGATGACGTGCATCAGCGGGCCGCCCTGCTGGCCCGGGAACACGGCCGAGTTGAGCTTCTTGAACAGCGTCTCGTCGTTCGACAGGATGATGCCCGAGCGGGGACCGGCGAGCGTCTTGTGCACGGTCGAGGACACGACGTGTGCGTGCGGGACGGGCGAGGGGTGCAGACCCGCGGCGACGAGACCGGCGAAGTGCGCCATGTCGACCCAGAGCTTCGCGCCGACCTCGTCGGCGATCTCGCGGAACTTGGCGAAGTCGAGCTGGCGGGGGTACGCCGACCAGCCCGCGATGAGGACCTTCGGCTGGTGCTCGATCGCCTTGGCGCGGATGTCGTCGTAGTCGACCTCGAAGGTCTCGGGGTCGACGCCGTACGAGACCGCGTTGTAGATGCGGCCGGAGAAGTTGAGCTTCATGCCGTGGGTCAGGTGCCCGCCGTGTGCGAGCTCGAGGCCGAGGATGGTGTCCCCGGCGCTGGCGATGGCGTGCAGGACCGCGGCGTTCGCGGTGGCACCGGAGTGCGGCTGCACGTTCGCGTACGCGGCGCCGAACAGGGCCTTCGCACGGTCGATGGCGAGCTGCTCGGCGACGTCGACGTACTCGCAGCCGCCGTAGTAGCGCTTGCCGGGGTAGCCCTCGGCGTACTTGTTCGTGAGCACCGAGCCCTGGGACTCGAGGATCGCGCGCGGCACGAAGTTCTCGGACGCGATCATCTCGAGGAAGTCGCGCTGCCGGCCGAGCTCCTGCTGCAGGACGGCGGCGATCTCCGGGTCGACCTCGGAGAGGGGGGCGTTGAAGGACGACTGGGTCGCGGTGGGCGACAGGTCGGTGATGGACACGGGACTCCTCGTTGTCGTTCCGTCGCGCGCGTGCACGACGTGGTGGACGGTTGGGCGCGGCCCAGGCGTACGGCTGCGCTCCGTGTCAGGTGTCGCTCCCCGATGGTGACCCATCCAACGCCAGTCGCGACCCCCCGATCGTACCGAGCGGCCCGGTCCGTGTCACCCTTGTCCACATGAACCCGAGCAGCCTCGTCGTCGCATGAGCCTGGCGAGCCCCGACCTCGACGAGCGCACCGACCTGCGCGCCCGCCACGACGTCCCGTGGACGACCGTGGTGTGGGACGACCCGGTGAACCTCATGTCGTACGTCACCTACGTCTTCCAGACGTACTTCGGGTTCGGGCGCGACCGGGCCGACCGGCTGATGCGGCAGGTGCACGAGGACGGCCGGGCGGTCGTCGCGTCGGGTGCCCGCGAGGCGATGGAACGCCACGTCGAGGCGATGCACGGCTACGGCCTCCAGGCGACCGTCGAACGCGCACCGGGAGCGGACGCGTGATCCCGTTCGTCCGCCGCGCCGACGGCCTGCACCTCGGGATGTCCTCCGGCGAGCGCAGCGTCCTCGCGAGCCTCGTCGAGCAGCTGCAGCAGGTGCTCGAGGGCGACCTGGCCGCCGACCCGGTGTCGGCGCGGATGTTCCCCGAGGCCTACCCGGGTGACGCCGAGGCGAGCGCGGAGTTCGCGAAGTACACCCGCTCCGACCTGCTCGCCCAGAAGACGACGAACGCGGGCACCGTGCACGCCTGGCTGACGGGTGCCCACGACGGCGCCCTGACCGCCGAGGACGAGCAGGCCTGGCTGCGCGCCCTGACCGACCTGCGGCTGACGATCGCCGAGCGGCTCGGCATCGTGGACGCCGCCTCCGAGGAGGCGTCGTACACCGGTGACGCCGGTGTCGGCCTCCGTGACGTGTACGACTGGGTCGGGTACGTGCAGGAACACCTGGTCACCTCGCTCACCTCCCAGCGCTGACGGACGGACGGGAGGCGCGGCCCGCCCCCGCCCCGTCGGTCACCCCGTCGGCTCCCCGCGGTGGACGGACGGGAGGCCCGCCCCGGCTCCGCCGCACCGGGTCACTCCATCAGTTCCCCGCGGTGGTCCGCCGCCCACTCCCGGAGGGACCGGGGCGCGGTGCCCGTGATCCGGCTCACGTCGTCGCTCATCACGTCGACGCCGTCGAGGCCGCGGCGGAGCACCCGGCCGAACTGCTGGCGCAGCCCCTCGGCCTGCCACGCGGGCACGCCGCCGGCCCGGACCACCGCGCGGTACACCCGGCTCGGCAGGTGCAGCGGGCGGACGCGTCGGCCGAGCCCGGCGGAGAGCTCACCGGCGATGCCCGCGGCGTCGAGCGCGCGCGGACCGGTGAGGACGGGTTCGGTGCCGTCGTGGTCGTCGCTCGTCAGCACTGCGGCCGCGGTCCGGGCGATGTCGACGGTGTCGATCCAGCCCGCCCGACCCCGCCCGGTGGTGTGCGGGTACCAGCCGCGTCGGATCGCCGGGGCCGAGGGCACGAGGTTCGTCATGAACGCCGAGGGGTGCAGGATCGTCCAGGCGAGCCCGCTCTCGCGCACGAGCCGGTCCGTCCGCCAGGCGGCAGCAGCCCACGGCATCGGCGAGTGCTCGGCCGCGTCCCCGCCGGACAGGTGCACGATCCGCGGGACCCCGGCGCGCTGCGCTGCCCGGACCCCGGCCTCGCCCTGCTCGGCCTGCCGCTCGCTGACCGGCGTGACGAGGAAGAACCGGTCGACGCCGTCGAGGGCGCGCGTGAGCGCATCGACGTCGTCGAGGTCGGCGAGGCGCGCGTCGACGCCGCGCTCCCGCAGGCGGTCGGCCTGCTCGGAACGCCGGACGACGGCGCGGACGTCCGCCCCGGACGCGTGCAGCAGGGCGAGGGTCTTCCCGCCGACGTCCCCGGTGACGCCGGTGATCGCGATCGTGTCGGTCATGCTCGGTCCTCCGTCCAAGAATCAGTTTTCTGTTACTCGACCGTACGCCGGTACCCTGGAGTCGTGTCAAGTGACGGCTCGGTGACCCCCGACGACATCGACGCGATCGCCGCGTGGACGGTGGTCCGAGCCGCCCGCGAACTCGCCCGCCGCCTCGGCGAGGACCTCGCGCACCTCGACCTGACCCCCGTCGAGTTCGGCGCACTCGTCCAGCTCGCCGCCGCCGACCACCTCAGCCAGGCCGACCTCGCCCGGGCCGTCGGGATCCGCCCGCAGAGCACGGCGACGCTGGTGGCCGCGCTCGGGACGCGGGGACTGGTCGAGCGGGGCGCCGCGCCGGGCCGGGGACGCGCCTCCCGGCTGCACCTGACGCCCGCCGGACGCGAGCTGCTGGCGGCCGCGTGGCCGATCGCGCAGGCGAGCAACGCGTGGTTCCCGGACGGCGGCACGGCCGTCGCGGCTGCGCTCCGGCCGTTCACGAGCGGGAACGCGACCGCCGAGGGGGCGGACGGCGTCGCCTGATCGACAGGCAACCTTGCAAGTTCGGCTGTCGAGGATTATCGTTCCGGTGTGGAACCACACGTCGCACTCGCGGTCGACCTGCTGACCCTGCACGGCCGCATCCGGCGGACCCTGCTCACGGGCAAGGCCGACGAGGTGACCGCGTCGCAGACCGCCGCACTCGGCCGACTGCTGCGGTACGGCGAGGCGACGGTCGCCGACCTCGCCCGCGCCGAGGGCGTCCGACCGCAGTCCATGGGCGCGACCGTCCAGGCACTCGTCGACCTCGGCCTGGCGGAGCGACGACCGGACCCCGCCGACGGGCGTCGCACCCTCGTCCGCGCCACCGAGACCGGGGAACGCGCCCGCGAGGAGGCCTGGTCGACCCGCACGGGCGTCCTCGCCGAGCGACTCGCGACCCTGTCCGACGCCGACCGCGACACGGTCGCCCAGGCCGTCGCGCTGCTCGCCCCGCTCACCGAACCCTGACCCAGGAAGAAGCCCGCCACGCCCACCACCGCGAACCGTCCCGACACCGGTGCCGTCCCGACCACCGGGAGCGGCTTCGGCGCCAAGCTCCTCGTCCCCGTCCTGGTCGGGCCGCTCCTCAACCCGATCAACACCACGATGGTCGCCGTCGCCCTCGCCCCGATCTCGCGCGACCTCGGCATCGGGGCGTCGCAGGCGATCTGGCTCGTCGCCGCCCTGTACCTGGCGAGCGCGGTGGCCCAGCCGACGATGGGCAAGCTCGCCGACCGGTTCGGGCCGAAGAAGGTGTTCCTCACCGGACTCGTCATCGTCGGTGTCGCCGGCGTCGTGCCCGAGCTGCTGACGGGCTTCGGCGGCGCGATCACCGCGCGGGTGCTCATCGGGATCGGGACGTCCTCCGCGTACCCGGCGGCGCTCACCACGCTGCGGCAGCACTCGGCCCGGATCGGCAAGCCGACGCCGCCGCTCGTCCTCGGCGCGCTGTCGATCACCTCGCTCGTGTCCGCCGCCGCGGGGCCACCCCTCGGCGGGGTCCTCGTCGCGGCGTTCGGCTGGCACGCGATCTTCCTCGTCAACGTGCCGCTCGCGGTGTTCGGGATCGTGGTCGCTGCGCTGTGGTTGCCCTCGGACCGGCTCCGCCCGCGCGACCCCGACGAGCTGCCGGTGCGCACGGCGCTCGACCCGGTCGGCATGCTGCTCACCACCGGGACGGTGTCGGCGCTGCTCGTGTTCCTGCTCGACCTGCGGCAGGGCTGGTGGTGGCTGCTCGGCGTCGCGGTGGCGCTGCTCGTCGCCCTCGTCCTCTGGGAACTCCGCGCCGTGCGGCCCTTCGTCGACGTGCGCCTGCTCGCCCGGAACGGTGCCCTGTCGCGCACGTACGCCCGGCTCTTCCTGACGTACCTGCTCGCGTACACGATGACGTACGGGTTCTCGCAGTGGGTGCAGGACGTCGCGGGCTACCCGAGCGACGTCGCCGGGTACCTGCAGCTCCCGGCCGCGGTGGTCGCCGGCGTCGTGTCGTTCCTGGTCGCCCGGAGGACCGCGGTGCGCCGACCCCTCGTCGTCGCGGCGCTCGTCCCGCTCGTCGGCGCCGCGCTCCTGCTGTTCCTGCACGCCGGGTCGCCGCTCGTGCTGCTGCTCGTGGTGCCGGCGCTGTTCGGGGTGCCGCAGGCCCTGGCCTCGGTGTCGAACCAGGCGGCGCTGTACCGGGTCGTGCCGTCGGAGTACATCGGGACCGCGGCGGGGCTGTCCCGGACGAGCATCTACATCGGGGCGATCGCGGCGTCCTCGCTCATCGGCGGGGTGTTCGGCCAGGCCCCGACCACGCCGGACCTGCACGTGCTCGCGTGGGTGATGCTCGGGGTCGCGGTGCTGCTGTCCGTGCTGACGCTCGCCGACCGTGCGCTCGCCCGGGCCGACGCGCGCTGAGCGGGCCGCGCCTCCCGGCCGCGCGGATGGAGCAGGAAACGTCGAGTGACCGGCCGCCACCCGACGTTTCCTGCTCCATCCCGGGACGGGGACGGGGGACGGGGGACGGGGGACGGGAACGCAGACGGGGGGGGGGGGACGGGGACGGGAACGGGGGCGGGGCCGGGGACGCACCCGACCGCGGACGGGCGCACCGCGCCCGGTACCCTGATCCGGTGACCGACCCGACCCCCACGCACTGGACCCTCACGCTCGTCTGCGACGACCGGCCAGGGATCGTGCACGCCGTCTCCGGAGCCGTCGTGGCGGCGAACGGCAACATCACCGAGTCGCAGCAGTTCTCGAGCGCCGACACGAACACGTTCTTCATGCGCCTGCAGGTGATGGCGCCGGTCGACCGCGCCGCGTTCGAGCAGGCCCTCGCGCCCGTGGTCGAGCGGTACGACGCCCGCGTGCAGCTCGACGTCGTCGGTCGGCCGCTCCGCACGCTCGTGCTCGTGTCGAAGGCCGGGCACTGCCTGAACGACCTGCTGTACCGGCAGCGCGGCGGGCAGCTCCCGATCGAGGTGCCGCTCGTCCTGTCGAACCACCCCGACCTGTCCGAGCTGGCCGCGTTCTACTCGGTGCCGTTCGAGCACCGTCCGGTCACCGACCCGGCGTCGAAGCAGGCGATGGAGCAGCGCATCCTCGACGCCGTGGACGAGCACGACATCGAACTCGTCGTCCTGGCGCGGTACATGCAGATCCTGTCGCCGGAGCTCTGCGCCGCGCTCGAGGGCCGCGCCGTCAACATCCACCACTCCTTCCTGCCGGGTTTCAAGGGCGCGAACCCCTACCGGCAGGCGCACGCGCGGGGCGTGAAGCTCATCGGCGCGACGGCGCACTTCGTGACGAGCGACCTCGACGAGGGCCCGATCATCGAGCAGAACGTCGTCCGGGTCGACCACACGAAGGACCCGTCCGAGCTCGTGTCCATCGGCCAGGACGAAGAGTCCCGCACCCTCACCCAGGCGGTCCGCTGGATCGCCGAGGACCGCGTGCTCCTGGACGGCGCCCGCACCATCATCTTCAGGTAGGACCGCATGACGAACGCACCGCAGAGCCCCGTCGACTGGGGCGAGGTCCCACCGCCCGTCGACCCGGCAGCGCCCCGTCACCGCCTGGACGGGTGGGGCGTCCTGCGCATCGTCGTGTGCGCGTTCGGCCTGCTGTCGCTCGCGATCTGGGGCTACTGGTCGTGGATCCTGCCCTGGCCCGGGTACCTGTTCATGGTCGGGGCGCCGCTGTTCGCCGCCGTCGTGTGGTTCTTCTTCCGGTCGCCGCGGTCGCCGATCGACACCGACGTCGTCGGCAAGGTGATCGTCGAGACCGCGCTGGTCGTGGCCGCCGCAGCGTGCTGGGTGTCGATCGGGCTGCCGGTGGTCGGGCTCGTGTTCGTGCTGGTGGCGGCGGTGTCCGGGGTGGTCGCGTTCCGTCGGGAGACGGCGTGAGCGACGCGTCCGGCGCCGGCCGGGTCCCCGGGTCCGGTCCCGTCCCCGGCGTGGTCCCCGGCCTGGAGGCGCGGCGCACGCTGGTCCGCGCGTCGCACGTCGTCGACGCGGCCGGGTCCACCGCCGACGGCTGGGTCCTGCTCGCGGGTGACGTGATCGAGGCGGTCGGGGCCGGCCCGGTGGGGCTCGACCCGGTCTCGCCCGGCCGCGGTCCGGGTGCGGACGTCGAGGTCGTCGACCTCGGCGACGCCGTCCTGACGCCCGGGTTCGTCGACCTGCACGGCCACGGCGGGGGTGGAGCCGCCTACGAGGACGACACGTTCGACGCCGCCCTCGCCGTGCACCGAGCGCACGGCACGACCCGGTCGGTGCTGTCCCTCGTCGCGAACCCGATCCCGTCCCTGGTGGCATCGCTCGACCGCATCCGTGCCGTCGCGGCCACCGACCCGCTCGTCCTCGGCGTGCACCTCGAGGGGCCGTTCCTCTCGCCGCACAACAAGGGCGCGCACAACGCCTCGTTCCTGCTCGACCCGACACCGGCCACCGTCGAGACCCTGCTCGAGGCCGGAGACGGTGTCCTCCGCCAGGTGACGATCGCGCCCGAGCTGCCGGGAGCGCTCGACGCCGTCCGCCGCTTCACCGCCGCCGGGGTCACCGTCGCCGTCGGGCACACCGTCTGCTCGTACGACCAGGCCCGGGCCGCGTTCGACGCCGGCGCCACCCTGCTCACGCACGCGTGCAACGCCATGCCGGGGCTGCACCACCGTGCGCCGGGACCGATCGCCGCCGCGCTCGAGGACGACCGGGTGACGCTCGAACTCATCCTCGACGGCGTGCACGTGCACCCCGCCGTCGCCCGTGTCCTGCTCCGCGGGGCGCCGGGACGGGTCGCGCTCATCACCGACGCGATGGGTGCCGCCGGGTCACCGGACGGCTCGTACGCGCTCGGGTCACTCGCCGTCACCGTGACCGACGGGGTCGCGCGCGTGGCGGGCACCGACACGATCGCGGGGTCGACGCTCACCCAGGACCAGGCCCTGCGGCTCGCGGTCTCGGCGGCGGGGGTCTCGCTGCCCGACGCCGTCGGTGCGCTCACCGCCGTCCCCGCTGCCGCGCTCGGGGCCGGGGACCGGCTCGGGCGGATCGCACCCGGGTACGCGGCGGACCTGGTGGCGCTGTCGCCAGGGCTCGACGTGCTGCGGGTGTGGGGCGCCGGGCGCGAGCTGCCGACCGACTGACGACGCGCGCCGCGCGGACCACGGTGCGCACGCCGTCTGGGTGGGCACCCGTCCGCACCGAGCACGCCGTCCGTGCGGAGCGCCCGCCCGCGCCGAGCCCGTCCGACACCCCGACCCCCTCGGTGCCAGGCTGGCCGCATGAGCGTCATGGTCTCGCCGTTCGATGCCCGCCGCGACCGCACGAGCGAGAAGTACACCGCGTACCCCGCCGACGTACTGCCGATGTTCGTCGCCGAGATGGACTCCGTGCCCGCCGAACCGATCCGCGAGGCCCTCGCCCGAGCCGTCACGAACGGGGACACCGGCTACCTCGGGCACACCCGGGTCCTGCCCGAGGTGTTCGCCGACTTCGCCGCTCGCCGGTGGGGGTGGGACGTCGACCCCGACCTCGTCCGGACCACCACGGACGTGTCCGTCGCGGCCGTCGAGGTGCTGCGCCGGGTGATCGCCCCGGGTGACCAGGTCGTCGTGATGCCGCCCGTGTACCCGCCGTTCTGGGACTACGTGCACGAGGCCGGCGGGGTCGTGACCGAGGTCCCGCTCGTCGCCCCCGAGGGCGAACCGGACCCGTTCGGCACCACGGCCGGGTGGCGGATCGACCTCGACGGCCTGCGCCGGGCCTTCGCCGAGGGCGCCCGCACCGTGCTGCTCTGCAACCCGCACAACCCGCTCGGGCTCGTGCACCCCCGGGAGTCGCTCGTCGCCCTCGCGCAGCTCGCGGCCGAGTGGGACGCCGTGGTGGTGTCGGACGAGATCCACGCGCCGCTCACGCACGCCGACGCGGTGTTCACGCCCTTCCTGACCTGTGGGCCCGAGGCGGTCGAGCACGGGGTCGCCCTGACGAGCGCGAGCAAGGCGTGGAACCTGGCCGGGACGAAGTGCGCGCTCATGGTGGGCGCGTCCGACCGTGCCCGGGGCTGGTTCGACGGCCTGCCCGTCGAGGTCGTCGAGCGGACGGGCATCCTCGGCTACACCGCGAGCGTGGCGGCGTTCCGCGACGGCGAGCCATGGCTGGCGTCAGTCCTGGCGGAGCTCGCGGCGAACCGACGGGTGCTCGCCGAGGAGCTCGGCACACTGCTGCCCGGCGCGGGGTACCGGCAGCCGCAGGCGTCGTACCTGGCCTGGCTCGACCTGCGGGCCCTGCCGTGGGGCGACGACCCCGCGCTGCTCCTGGTCGAGCGGGCGAAGGTCGCGCTGACGAACGGGCGGGACTTCGGGCGGCAGGGGGTCGGGCACGCCCGGCTCAACTTCGGGTGCTCCGAGGAGACCCTGCGTGAGGGGCTCGCCCGCCTGGCCGCCGCCCGCTGACACCCGACGCGCACCGCACCCTCACACGACGTCCGCAGCCCGGCCAGCACCCGCGCCGCAGCGCCCCGTCACTCGAACCGCTGCCACTCGGGCTTGTTCGCGTACGTGTACCGGTAGTAGTCGGCGAGGCGCAAGCCGGCCGCGGCCTCCTCGTCGACGACGACCGTCGCGTGCTCGTGCAGCTGCAGCGCCGACCCGGGGACGAACGACGACAGCGGCCCCTCGACCGCGGCGGCGACGGCGTCGGCCTTCGCGGATCCCTGGGCGACGAGCACGAGCTCGCGGGCCTCGAGGATCGTCCCGAGCCCCTGCGTCATGCAGTGCGTCGGCACCTGGTCGAGCGAGTCGAAGAAGCGGGCGTTGGCCTCGCGCGTCGAGGGTGCGAGCGTCTTGATGCGGGTGCGCGAGGCGAACGACGACGTCGGCTCGTTGAACCCGATGTGCCCGTTCGCCCCGATGCCGAGGATCTGCACGTCGACCCCACCAGCGGCGCGGATCGCGGCGTCGTACTCCTTGGCCGCGAACGCCAGGTCGGCGGCCCGGCCGTCCGGCACGCGGACCCGAGCGGGGTCGAACCCGAGCGGCTCCACGACGTCCCGGGCGATGACGCTCGCGTAGGACTCCGGGTGCTCGAGCGGGATGCCGACGTACTCGTCGAGCGCGAACCCGCGGGCGGCGCCGAACGACACCTCCCCCGCCTCGACCCGGCGTCGCAGGTCGGCGTAGATCCCCTGCGGACTCGACCCCGTCGCCAGGCCCACGACGGCGGACGGCTTCTCGGTCACGACGGACGCGATCTTCGCTGCGGCCACACGCCCGACCTCGGCCGGCGTCGGCAGGATGATGATCTCCACGCCGCCAGCGTACTGGTCATGACCACTTCGCGACAGGGGTGGGCGGTAGCGTGAGGGCATGCCCACCCCCGACTTCGTCCTGTCCCTCCGCGCGAAGATCGGCACGGACCTGCTCTGGCTGACCGGTGTGACCGCCGTCGTGACCCGCGGCGAGGGCGACGCCCGCGAGCTGCTCGTCGTCCGTCGCGCTGACACGGGCGCGTACACGCCGGTGACGGGCATCGTCGACCCGGGCGAGGAGCCCGCGGTCGCCGCCGAACGCGAGGTCCTCGAGGAGGCCGACGTCGTCGCGGTCGCCGAACGTCTGGCGTGGGTGCAGGTCCTGCCCGAGATGACGTACCCGAACGGGGACCGCGCGCAGTACCTCGACCTGGTGTTCGCGTGCCGCTGGGTCTCCGGCACGCCCGCGCCCGCCGACGGCGAGAACACCGAGGCGTTCTGGGCACCGCTCGACGCGCTCCCCGAGATGTCCGCGGACATGCGGGCCCGCGTCGCCGCCGCACTGGCCGACGAGCGGGAGGCGCGCTTCGAGCGCTGACCCGGCCCCGGCGGGTCACCAGCTCAGCGACGACCCCGTCGCCGGGGCCCGTCCCGCCGTCGCCGAGGGCCACGCTCCCGCAGCCGTACGAGCGCGAGGCCGGCGAGCACGGACACCACACCGATGCCGACCCTGCTCGCGATCACGACCCAGCGCACGTCCGAGCCCGTCTGGACGCCCGTGAGCACGGCGACCGCGCCGAAGCCGGCGAGCAGGACGGCGACGGCCGCCGCCGACGTCCCGGTCCTGCGATCCACCAGCACTCCCTCGGTTCCGTGCGGCGAGCCTACCGGACTGATGTTCCACATGCAGCGCGAGCGCAGGTCCGCCGAGTCGGTCGCGGTGGTGAGGAGACGCCGGACGGGAGGCACGGTGCCAGGCCGCCACGCGCCTCCCGTCCGCGGCGCGGAGCCGACGTCACGGCCGCAGCGACAGCCCACGGGCAGCGTGCCCCGCGAGGTGTCGCCCAGCGCGTGGGTCGCAGCGCAACGCGCCCGACCACGTGCGCGCTACACGAGCCGCGCGACCGCGACCGGGGCGCCGAGCAGGCGCAGCGCGACCGGGTCGCCCGGGGTGCGGCGATCACCGACCTCGTGCTGGACGGTCACGACGGTGTCGTCGTCGAGCCGGACCGTGGTGCGCCGGATCGAGCCGAGGAAGCTCGAGGCCACGACCGTGCCGGTGACGCCCTCTGCGGCGAAGGCGACGTCCTCGGGCCGGACGTGTGCGATCACCGGACCGTCGGGTGCCGAGCCGTCGAGCGCGGGCACCCGGAAGCCGTACACGAACACGTCCCCGCCGCGCAGGTCGCCCCGGAGCCGGTTCGACTGCCCGACGAAGTCCGCCGTGAACGCCGACGACGGGGTGCGGTAGAGCTCCTCGGGCGTCCCGACCTGCTCGATGCCGCCGTCGTGCATCACCGCGATCCGGTCGGAGACGGCGAGCGCCTCCTCCTGGTCGTGGGTGACGAACACGGTGGTGATGCCGAGGTCGCTCTGGATGCGTCGGATCTCGTCGCGGAGGGACACGCGCACCTTGGCGTCGAGCGCCGACAGCGGCTCGTCGAGCAGCAGGACCCGGGGGCGGGTGACGAGCGCGCGGGCGAGGGCGACGCGCTGCTGCTGGCCGCCCGAGAGCTGGTGCGGGTAGCGGTCGGCGAAGTCCCCGAGGTGCACCATGTCGAGCGCGTCGACGACCCGGGAGCGGCGCTCGACGGGCGGGACCCGTCGCATCTCGAGCCCGAACGACACGTTCTGGCGCACCGTCATGTGCGGGAACAGCGAGTACTGCTGGAACACCATGCCGATGTCCCGCCGCTCCACCGGGGTGTGCGCGACGTCGGCACCGTCGATGCGGATCGCGCCGGCGTCGATCGCCTCGAGCCCGGCGAGCGCCCGGAGCGCGGTGGTCTTGCCGCAGCCCGACGGTCCGAGCAGCGAGACGAACTCCCCCGGCTCGATGCGGAGCGACAGCCCGGCCAGGGCGCGGTGCGTGCCGTAGTGCTTCTCGACGGCCTCGAGCTCGACGGCCGCGCCCTCGGCGGCGAGGGACGCCGGTGCGGCTGGGGCGGTGACGGTCATGCGGACTCCTTGGTGCGGGACCTGCGGGACACCCCGACGCGGCCGATGAGGACGAGCAGCACGAAGCCGAACAGCAGTGCGGCGAGCGAGAACACCGCCGCGACGTACGGGTCGGTCGACTGCACGAGCAGCAGCGCGGTCTGGAACGTGGTCCGGGACAGGAACGAGGCGAGGGTGTACTCGCCGAGGACGACGGTGATGGTGAGGAAGCACGCGGCGGTGATCCCGCGGCGGAGGTTCGGCAGCAGGATGCGCCACGTCACGGTCCACCACGAGGCCCCGAGCGTGCGGGCGGCCTCGGACAGGGTCGTGACGTCGACGGCGGTCAGCGCGGTCGCGATCGGACGGAACGCGAACGGCAGCGCCACGATCCCGACGGCGAACGAGAGCGTCCACGCGTCCGACCCGAGGACCTGCGCCACCACCTGGTACACGGGGACGAACCCGACGACGAGCACGACGACCGGCACGGTGATCGGCACGAGGCAGACGAACTCGAGCACGCGCCGGAGCCGCGGGTACCGCATCGCGGTGATGACCTGCGCGGGCAGCAGCACGAGCAGCACGATCCCGACCGTGATGAGGGCGATGAGCAGGGACGCCCCGAGCCCGTCGAACACCGGCTGGTAGGTGGCCGCGTTCGCCGGGTCGACGATCGCGGCGTAGTGGTCGAGGGTCAGGCCGCCGTCGGTCCCCTGGCGGAAGGTGAACTGCACGAGGGCGACGAACGGGACGGCACTCACGAGGCCGACGACGACCAGCACGATCGCCGCGGTGACCCGTGACGGGGCGACGCCGAAGCGGCGGGGGCGGGGCGCGCCTCCAGACCGGCCCGCCCGTTCACGCGGCGGACGCGGGCCGGCGGTGCCCACCGCGCCGCCCGTCGGACGCGTGCCGACGGCGGCTGCCGTCCGACGCGGGCCGCCGGGCCCACCCGTCGGACGCGTGCCGACGGCGCTCACCGCTGCCACCGTGCTGCCCGGCGCTGCAGCAGCGCGTAGGCACCCATCACGACCGCCATCACCACGACCATGCCGAGCGCGAGCACCCCGGCGACGTTCTGCAGGCCGAGGACGGTCTCGCTCGTGAGCTGCGCGCGGATCGTCAGCGGGACGATGCCGCCCTGCGAGATGAGCGCGGCGGCCGTCGCGAAGGACGAGAACGCGTTCGCGAACAGGAGCAGGAGCGATCCCCAGAACGCCGGGGCGAGGACCGGCAGCGCGACCCGGCGCCAGTAGGTCCCGCGCGGGGCGCCGAGGGTGGCCGCAGCCTCGCCCCACTGGGTCTTCACGCCCTCGAGCGCGGGCATGAACGTGAGGACCATCAGCGGGACCTGGAACGAGACGTAGGGCAGGACGAGCCCGGGGACCGTGTACAGGAACGTGCCGTTCGCGTTGATGTCGACACCGAGGGTGGACACGAGCCACGTCGTCACGAGGCCCTGCGCGCCGATCGTCGCGATGAAGGCGAAGGCGAGCATGACGCCGCCGAACTGCGCGAGCACGCTCGCCGCGGCGTCGATCAGGGACCGGACGAGCCCGTCCGGGTCGAGCGCGGCGAGCGCCCAGCAGACGACGGCCCCGACGACGGCACCGATCACGGCCGAGACCGCCGAGAGGCCGAACGAGCCGCCGAACGCACGGAGGACGGACGGGTCGGAGAACGCGGCGAGGTTGGCGAGGGTGAACGCGCCGTCGCCCGTGGTGAACCCGCTGCCGACCGCGATCGCGGCGGGGACGGCGAGGAACAGCAGGACGTACGCGGCGAAGGGGGTGAGCCCGAGCCAGGCGAGGCCGGGGCGACGCCGGACACGGGGGGCCGCGTCGCGGCGAGCGGTCGCGGCCGGTCCGGACGTGCCGGGGCTGCCGTGCCCGGCGGTCGTGCCGGGCTGGCCGGCACCGGCGGCGGGGTCGGACGTGGGTGCGGTGCTCGTGGCGGCCGGACCCGCGGTCCGTGGCCCCGCCGCTGGTGCCGTCGTCATGCGCCTCAGGACCCCATCGTGGTGGACCACTTCGCAGCGAGGACCTTCGCGGCCTCGGTGACCTGCGCGTCGGTCAGCTCGACGGTGTCCTTCGGCATGCCACCGGCGGCCTTGAGGGCGTCGGCGTCGACCTTGCCGGACTGCTCCATCGCGGCGAGGGTCGACGGGAAGGCGCCCGCCTGCAGGTACAGGTTCTGCGCCTCCGGGCTGGCGATGTACTCCTGCCAGAGCCGCGCGGCCGCCGGGTGCGGGGCGTCCTTGTTGATGGCCTGCGAGTAGTACGAGCCGAGGGCCTTCCCCTCCGGGATGACCGTCTTCCAGTTCTTGTTCCCGCTCGCACCGGCGGCCGGACCCCACGCGAGGTTGTTGTACGACCACTGCACGACGACCGGGGTCTCGCCCGAGGCCACCGTCGCCTGCGTCGGCAGGACGTTCTGGAAGTTGCCGGCCTGCTTGAGCTTGCCGAAGTAGTCGACGCCCTTCGTGATGTCGTCGGCCGAACCGCCGTTCTCGAGCGCGGCGAGGTACACGGCGCTCGCGGCCTGGTTCGCCTGCGTCGGGTCGCCCGCGATCGAGACCTTGCCCTTGTACTCGCTGCCGAGCAGGTCGTTCAGGTCCTTCGGCGCCTTGGTGATCTTCGAGGAGTCGTAGCCGATCGACATGAGGCCCGTGTAGTCACGGGTCCACTTGCCGTCCGCGTCCTTCAGGTCCTCCGGGATGTCCGACCAGTTCGCCACCTTGTAGTCGGTGAGCAGCCCGAGGTTCTGCTGCATCACGGCGTTGCCGAGGTCGAGCACGTCGGGGGCGGTGGACTGGCCCTTCTGCGACTTCACCGCGGCGACCTCGTCGGCGCTCGACCCGTTGGGGTTCGCCGAGGTGATCGTGATGCCGGGGTACTTCTTCTCGAAGCCGGCGATGATCTTGCCGTAGTTCGCCCAGGTGGGCGGGAGGGCGATGACGTTGAGCTTGCCCTCGGCCTTCGCGGCCTGCACGAGGGCGTCCATGCCGCCGCCTGCCTGGGCGCTGGTGGCGGTCTTCCAGTCGGTGTCGCTCGACGTCGCCGCGCTGCTCGTCGCCGAGCAGCCGGCGAGGGTGACGACGGCCGCGGCGGCGAGGGCGATGCCGGCGAGGGTACGGGTGTGCTGCACGGGGTGCGCCTTTCGGGTGCGGGGGTGCCCGGATCGGGGGGCCGGGGCGGGGTCCTGGTTGCGGTTCGGTGCTGGTCGGTGCGGTCCGGGTCCGGTGGGGCCGGGTCCGGGTCTCCGGGGCCGGTGGGCCGGGTCCCGGCATCCCGGGCCCGGTGGTCCGGGTCCCGGCATCCGGGTCTTGTCGTCCGGAGCCGCGTCCGGGACGATCGTGGACGCGGCCGGTTTCCGCGTCCTGCCGCGGCGGTGAACGATGGCGGAACAGCGGGTGCGGCTGTACGGTTTCGCTTGTCCGGCGGGACGGTCCGCTGGTCCGGTGGCCCGGTCCACCTGTTCGCTCGCTCGCTGGTCCGCGCCGATGGCGCGTTCTGCGGTCTGGAGGCACGGATGCGGTTCACGACGACGGTTCTGCAGGCACGGGGGACGGCCACCGGACCGCCCGTGCCGCCGGAGGTCGTCGAGGCGCTCGGCGCCGGGGGTCGCCCGGCCGTGGTCGTCACGATCGACGGCGGCTACACCTACCGGTCCACGATCGGGGTGATGGGCGGACAGTCGCTCGTCCCGCTGTCGGCCGAGCACCGCCGCGCTGCGGGCATCGCGGCCGGGGACACCGTCGACGTCACGCTCGAGGTCGACACCCTGCCGCGGACCGTCGACGTGCCGGAGGACCTGGCGCACGCGTTCGAGGCGGCCGGGGTGCGGGCGGCGTTCGAGACGCTGTCGAACTCACGGCAGCGCGCGCTCGTCGACCCGGTGGTGCAGGCTAAGGCGCCGGAGACCCGGCAGCGGCGCATCGACAAGGCCGTGGAGGCTCTGCAGGGCTGAGCGGGGACAGCGCGCCTGGATGGCGTCGCCTGGATGGCGTGGTCGGTCGTTCCGGGCGTCCCTGGTGGTCCAGGACGACCGGGTACGCCCGTTCCGGCCGGGTGTCCGGTGCGGTCAGCCGCCGAGCTCCACCAGCACGCGCGGGATCTCGGCGAGCAGTTCGCTCGCCAGGTAGCCGAGCGGGCCGACCTGCACGGCGAGACGGTCGCCCGCCGCGGCGTGCACGGAGGACGCCCACGCCGCCGCCTGTGCCGGGTCGGCCCCACGTGCGAGCAGCCCGACGACGACACCGGAGAGGACGTCGCCGCTCCCGCTGGTCCCCAGGCCTCCGGCACCGGTGCCCTTCACCCAGACCCGGCCGTCCGGTGCGGCGACGACGTCCGACAGTGCGACGACCGCGCCGAACCGCTCGGCGATCTCCCGGGCGTCGGCGACGTCGTCCTCGCCGCAGTCCCGTCCGAGCAGCCGTTCGGCCTCGCCGCTGTTCGGGGTCATCACGAGGCGTCCGCGCAGGGGTTCGAGGCGGTCGGCCACGTCCGCCGCGACGCCGAGCGCGAAGGCGTCGAGCACGACCTTCGTCTCCGGTCCGACGACGTCCGCGATCCGTGCCACGAGGTCACGAGCACCGTCGGGATGGTCGAGTCCGGGGCCGATCAGGACCGCGTCCGCGCTGCCGGCGTCGTCCGCGGCCGCGTCGATCGCGCCGACCGCGATGTGGCCGGCGTCGTCCTCGTCGAGGGGCTGGACGCCGGACTCCGGGACGGCGACGGACACCTCCGCTGCGACGCTCGCCGCGACGGCGAGGGTGAGCCGCCCCGCGCCGACCCGGAGTGCGGCGAGCGCCGAGAGCATCGCCGCACCCGGTGTCCGTGCCGCTCCCCCGATGACGAGCACCTGCCCACGGCCGTACTTGCCCGCGCCGGGCTCCGGGAGCGGCCACTGCCGCAGGGCGTTCGGGGTGATCGGCTCAGGCGACACGGGTGTCGTCCTTCCGCCCGCTGTGCTCGGTGACCTCGTCGTCGTCGAGGTGGCCGACGGCCGAGAACTCCTCGAGCGACCACGGTGCGCCGACGGTGTCCCGTCGGAGTCGCGTGAGCGAGGCGTTCGCCACGGTGTGCTCGGCCGCGAAGGCCATCAGCTCCGGTTCGTCCAGGTCGAGGCACACGGCCACGGTGAGCATCACGACGGCGTCGTGCGCCGCGACGAGCAGCCGCTCCGGTCCGTCGAGCCGGTCGACGTCGTGCAGCAGCGACCGGAGGCGCAGCATCACGTCCGCCCAGGACTCCCCGCCCGCCGGCCGGTGGTAGTACTTGCCGAGCCACTGCCGCCGGCGTTCCTCGTCCGGGTACCGGTGCTGCACGCCCTGTCGGGTGAGCAGGTCGAGCACGCCGAGCTCACGGTCCCGGAGCCGTTCGTCCACGCGCCGGGTGGGCTCGTCGATGCCGCCCGCCTCGAGCGCGGTGCGGATCGTCTGCTGCGCCCGCAGGTACGGCGACACCCAGAGCTGCACCGGCACGTCGTCGACGCCGCGGTCCGCGAGCTCACGGCCGAGCGCCCGCGACTGCTCCCGACCCAGCGGGCTCAGCGGGACGTCGGCGTCCCGGTGTCCCGCGTCGATCACGTCTGCTCCGTCGGCCTCGGCGCGGGCAGCGGCGACGTTCGCCTCCGACTCCCCGTGGCGCACGAGCCAGATCTCCCTGACAGCCATGGCGCCACGGTAACCAGGCCCCGCTGTGCCCCTTCACCGCCTCGGGCTCACCACGTCGGTCGGCTCGGACGAGCGCTGCGCACCGGGCGGACCGGGCACGGCAGACCGGCGGCACGGAACCGACGGACGAGGAGGTCCGGGTCGAACAGGTCTCGCCACTCGAGGCGGACGATCGCTCGGACGACCGGGACGGTGAGCAGTCGCTCGTGCCGTCGTTTCTCGGCCACGAAGACCTCGGTCGGGGAACGGCCGTCGCGGTAGCGCTCCTGCGAGTACTTCGCCCGTCCGTCGATCTCGATCACGACCCCGTGGTCCGGGAACCAGAAGTCGACCGAGTACCGGTGACCGTCCACGACGAAGTCCTGCTGGAGCACCGGTGTCGGGAGTCCGAGTTCGAGGAAGACCACCCGCGCGAACGACTCCGCCGGCGAACCCGAGCGGCCGTCCGACAGCTCGAGCACCCGCTCCACGGTCCGGCGGCTCCGAGCACGCGGGTCGACCGCCGCTCGGAGCGTCGCTCGCGTCGTCCCGGTCGCGAGAACCCGGTCGGTGACGACCACGGCGGTCCGCAGGTCGGCGGCCGAGGCGATGTCCACCACGGTCCGCGGGACGGAGGTGACCGAGATGCCGTGCGCCTGCTCGCGTTCGTCGTCATCGAGCGGCCGGGTGTGGAGCACGAGATCGGCGGTCCGTCGGCGGTACATCGACTCGGGCACGGTGGCGTGCACGGGGACGCCCCACCCCTTCAGGACGGGGAGGCCGTGGATCGCTGCCGCTGACACGTGCGACGCGGAGGCCCGGGTGCCGAGCCGACCGAGCCGTCCGTGGACGCGCGTGACGTACCGCTGCCGGGGCCCGGCGGCGTCCCACAGCGCACCCTCGACGAAGGCGTTCGGCCCGACGCGGACCAGGCGGTCGGGCCCGGCGATCCTGGTCCGCCGTCGCAGGGTCGTCGCGTCGCAGGAGGTCTCCCGCGCCGGACCCGCGCGGAGGATCGGAAGAGGTCGTTGCATGCCTCGACGGTGCCCGATCGCCACGGCCGGACGGAGGCCGACGTCGAGAACTGTGGACGAGCCTCCAGGCCGTCGCCCCTGTGGAGGAGGCGACCGACCGCCGTACCGAGCACGATCGGGCGTACCTGGTCGGTCGATGCGACCAGGTACGCCCGGAACAGCCAGGTATGCCCGGAACCACCCCGCCTCAGCCCCGCCGCACCCGCAGCGTGACGATCTCGAACGGCCGCATCGTCAGCACGACCCGTTCCCCGGCGCCCCACGACCCCGACCCCAGCGGCCGCTCGAGCAGGTCCACCCGCTCGACCGCCGCGACGTCGAACCCGAGGTCCACGCCCACGTCCGCCGCACGGCCGCCGGTCGCCTCGTACAGCCGCACGACGACGTCGCCCGAGCGGTCCTCGGCGAGCTTGACCGCCTCGACGAACACCTGCGGCGACGACACCGTCACGAGCGGCTCGACCGTGGCCGAGCCCGGCACGGCGCGCACCGGCAGGTTGAGCCGGTAGCCGGAGTCCGCCGCGTCGAGCACCGAGTCGCCGACGCGCAGCACCGTGCGGAACACGTGGTGCCCCTGGTCGGCGTGCGGGTCCGGGAAGGTCGGCGCGCGCAGGAGCGACTCGCGCACGAGCGTCGTGGTCCCGCCGTCCGGACGGGTCGAGCGGGTGATGTCGTGCCCGTAGGTCGAGTCGTTCGCGACCGCGACACCGAACCCCGGCTCGGCGACGTGCACCCAGCGGTGCGCGGACGTCTCGAATCGGGCCATGTCCCACGAGGTGTTCTGGTGCGTCGGCCGGTCGATGTGCCCGAACTGGATCTCGCTCGACGCCGCGGCCGCCCGCACGTCGAGCGGGAACGCGAGCTTGAGGAGCTTCTGCCGCTCGTGCCACTCGACCTCGGTCTCGACGAGCAGCTCCGGCTGCCCGACGACCGCCGAGTACCGCGTGGTGATCGACGAGGACCCGAACGGCCGCTCGACGACGACGGTGTCGCCCTCGACCGTGACCGACGCGGCCGCGAGCACGGTCCCGTTCCGCTGGTAGGCGCGGTCGATGTCCCACGCCTCCCACTGGTTCGGGGTGTCGCGGAACACCGTGTACTGCGCGGCGACGGCCCCGGGGGCGACCGCGTCCCGACCGGACCGGTGCTCGACGAGGGAGACGACGTGGCCGTCCGCGTCGATGGTCGCGGTGACGACGCCGGTGTCGAACACCAGGTGGTCGCCGTGTCGGACGGGAGGCACGGGTCGCGCCGCGTCGGCGGGCGCACCTCCCAGCGCGGTCACCCCGTCCGCCGCCACCGGCGCGGCGTTGAAGCGCACCACCCGACCGCCGTCGGCGGTGCCGCCGCCGGTCGCGAGCACGCTCGTCGCGCTGCCGATGAGCTCCTCGAGCACGGCGGCGACCCGGGCGTACTCGGCCTCGGCGTTCTCGTAGACCCACGCGATCGACGACCCCGGCAGGATGTCGTGGAACTGCTGGAGCAGGACCGTGTGCCACACCGACTCGAGTGCGTCGTACGGGTACTCGGTGCCGTGCCGGACCGCGGCGGTCGCGGCCCAGGTCTCGGCCTCGCGGAGCAGGTGCTCGGAGCGGCGGTTGCCCTGCTTCGTGCGGATCTGCGACGTGTAGGTCCCGCGGTGGAACTCGAGGTACATCTCCCCGGACCACACCGCGGGGGTCGGCAGCGCGCGCTCGAGCTCCTCGAACACCTGCGCCGGGGTCCCGAGGTCGACCCGGGGCGACCCGTCCAGGTCGTGCTGCCGGCGGGCCGCGGCGACCATCTCACGCGTGGGGCCACCACCGCCGTCGCCGAAGCCGTACAGCAGCATCGAGGTGTTCGCGACGCCGCGCTCCTTGTTCTGCCGTTCACCGCGGTGCAGGTCGGCCGCCGAGACGTCCGAGTTGTACGTGTCGGCCGGGGGCAGGTGGGTCAGGACGCGCGAGCCGTCGATGCCCTCCCAGTGGAACGAGGTGTGCGGGATGACGTTCGTCTCGTTCCACGAGGGCTTCTGCGTCACGAACCACTTCGAGCCGGCGGCACGGACGATCTGGGGCAGGGCGCCGGTGTAGCCGAACGAGTCGGGTAGCCACGCCTCGGGGGTGTCGACGCCGAACTCCTCGAGGAAGAACCGCTTGCCCGCGACGAACTGGCGGGCAAGGGCCTCGCCGCCGGGCAGGTTCGTGTCCGACTCCACCCACATGCCGCCGACCGGGATCCAGCGTCCCTCGGCGACGCGCTGCGTGATCCGTGCCCAGATCGACGGGTAGCCGTCCCGGATCCAGGCGTACTGCTGCGCCGACGAGCACGCGAAGGTGAAGTCGGGGTCGCGGTCCATCAGGTCGAGGACGTTCGAGAACGTGCGCGCGCACTTCCGCACCGTCTCGCGCACCGGCCAGAGCCAGGCGGAGTCGATGTGGGCGTGCCCGACGGCGATCGCCCGGTGCGCGGCGGCGCTGGCGGGCACGGCGAGGGCGGGCGCGAGGACCTCCCGCGCCGCCGCGGCGGTGCCGGCGACGTCGTCGGGGTCCAGGGCGTCGGCGACCCGTTCGAGCACGCGGAGCAGGTCGGCCCCGCGGGTGCCGTCGGTCGGCAGCTCGGCCATCAGACCCCGGAGCACCCGGACGTCCTGCTGCAACTCCCACACCGTGTCGTCGCGCTCGACGAGCTCCAGGGCACGGAGCCGGTAGATCGGCTCCGTGCCGGCGGTGGCCCGCGACCCGAGCGGCGTCGCACCCTGGAAGTGGTCGCCGCCGATGTCCGGGTTCGCGGCCGCCTCGACGTAGAGCTCGAACGTGCCGCCCGCCCCGACCTCGAGCGGCACGGTGTCGTTGAGCGGCTCGATGCCCTTCACGGTCGTGCCGTCCGGACGCCAGGCGAGGCCCTCCGCCTGGAACCCGGGCTGGCGCCCCGAGAACCCGAGGTCGACCCGCAGCTCGGCGGTCGTGCCGGGGTCGGTGCCGAAGTCGGCGGGCACCGTCCCGCGCACCCGGAACCAGGTCGTCCCCCACGGTCGTCCACCCCAGGCGTCGCCGACCCGGAACGGCGTGTACTCGGCCGCGACGGCCTCGGCGAACGGGACGGGTTCGCCGGGGACCTGCCACGCGTCGATCGTGACCGGGGCCGACCGCCGCAGGACGGCGGGGTCGATCCGGTCGCGGACGAGTCGGGCGATCCGGGCTTCGACGAGCGGTTCGTCGTGGTGCATGGAGTGGTTCCTTTCCAGCAGGGAGGCGGGTGTCAGCCCTTGATGCCGCCGGCGAGGGCGTTCGCCCCGCCGAGGCCGCGCGAGACGAGGACGTAGAGGGCGATGACGGGCACGGAGTAGACGATCGAGAACGCGGCGAGCTGCCCGTACGCGACGGCTCCGTTCTGCCCGAAGAAGTTGAAGATGCTCACGGCGGCGGGCACCTTGTCGGGCGAGAGCAGCAGGACGAAGGGGACGAAGAAGTTCCCCCACGCCTGGATGAACACGAAGATGAACACGACCGCGATGCCCGGGCGCATGAGCGGGATGACGATCCGCCACAGCGTGGTGAACATCGAGGCGCCGTCGGTCCACGCGGCCTCCTCGAGCGAGATCGGCACCGAGTCCATGAAGTTCTTCGCCATCCAGATCGCCATCGGCAGGCTCGTGGCGGCGAGGAAGAAGATGCAGCCCCACACGTTGTCGATCAGGTTGAGCGACACGAACAGTGCGTACACGGGCACCATCATCGCGGTGACCGGCAGACCGGTGCCGAACAGGATGCTGTACAGGAACGGCTTGTTGACGCGCATCTTGTAGCGGGACAGCGGGTACGCGGCGAGGATCGCGACGACGACCGTGACGACCGCGGTGCCGCCGGAGAGCAGCAGGCTGTTGCCGAGCGGGATGAACGACAGTTCGGGCGTGAGCACCTTCGTGAAGTTGTCGAGCGTGAACTGCGTCGGGAGCTTCACGGACAGCGACGCCTGCGTGTCGAACGAGGCGAGCACGAGCCAGAGCAGCGGCACCGCGAAGCACACCGCGATGACGAGCAGCACGACGTTCGACACCCAGCGCATGGTGCGGCCGCGCGGCGACGTCATGTGCAGCGAGCCCGGGGCGGTGACCGAGCGCGTGACGTTCGACACGGGGCGGTCGGGGACGGTGACGGCCATCAGTCGACCTCCGGCTTCAGGGCCTTGATGTAGATGATCGAGAACACGGCACCGACCACGAGCAGGATCGTCGCGATCGCGGTCCCGAAGCCGAGCTGCGAGAACTTGAACGCCTCCTGGTACGCCAGGATCGGCAGCGTCGACGAGTTCGTGCCCGGGCCGCCGCCGGTCATCACGAAGATGAGCGTGAACACCGACAGGGTCTGCAGCGTCGTGAGCATGAGGTTCGTCGAGATGGACCGCCGGATCACCGGCAGCGTGATGTAGACGAGCCGTTGCCACCCGGCCGCACCGTCCATCTCGGCCGACTCGGTGATCTCCTCGGGGACCTCCTGCACGGCGGCGGAGTACACGAGCATCGAGAACGCGGTGCCGCGCCAGATGTTCGCCAGGACGACGGCGACCATCGGGTACGTGTACAACCAGTTCGCCCCGGTGATCCCGATCGACGACAGGACCGTGTTGAGCGTGCCGGTGTCGTTGAAGAACGCGTACGCCGCGAACGACGCCACGATCTCCGGCAGCACCCAGGCCGCGACGACGAACGTGCCGACGACCGCGCGGACGACCCGGTTCGCGCTGCGCATGAGGAGCGCCAGCCCGAGTCCGAGGACGTTCTGGCCGACGACCGCCGAGGCGAGCAGGAACACGATCGTGAGGACGACGGACTTCGGGAAGTCCGGGTCCTGGAACAGTTCGACGTAGTTCTGCAGGCCGACGAACTGCTGGTTCGCGGCGCTCGCGCCGGTCAGCGCCGAGTTGGTGAAGGACCCGTAGAAGGACGAGACGACGGGGCCGAGCAGGAAGACGACGAGCAGGACGACGGCCGGCAGCAGCGGGACCGCTCGGCTCGCCTGCCGCAGGGTGCGCCGCCGACGCGGCGTCGGCGGATCGGTGCGCTTCGGCGCACCGGGCGCCGACAGCGTCGGCGCGAGGGGGGTGGTTGACACGGTGGTTGCCTTCCGGGTGCGCCAGGGGGTCTGCGAAGGTGGGGAGGGACGGACTGGAGGCGCGGTGCACGTGGTGAGCCGCGCCTCCAGTCCGTCGACGGGTCGCGCCGCTACCCGGCGTCGACGGTGTTCTTCTCGCCGACCACCTGTTGGACCGACCGGTCGTAGGCCTTCGCGGCCTGGGCGGGTGTCTGCTGCCCGGTCATCACGGACTCCATGGCGACCTGGATCGCGTTCGAGACCTGCGAGTAGTCGCTCGTCGCGGGACGGAAGTTGGTGTGCTGCACCAGCCCCGAGAAGAACGAGAACGTCGGGTTCGCACCCGTGTACGTCGGGTCCTCGGCGACGTCCTTCCGGACCGCGATCTGGCTGTTCTCGGTGTCGTACTTCAGGGAACCGTCCTTGCTCAGGAAGGTCGAGATGAAGTCGAACGCCGCCTTCGGGTTCTTCGAGTTCTTGCCCACCGCGAGCGTCCAGCCGCCGGACATCGAGTTGTAGCCCGGCTCCTGGCCGTTCTGCGTCGGGAAGGGCGCCTGCCCCATCACGTCGTTCCACTGCTTCCACGGAGCGGTGCCGGACTCGAGCCACGAGCCCGACTGCCACGAGCCGTCGAGGTCGATCGCGAGCTTGCCCTGCGGCAGCCACGTCTGCGTGATGGTCGTGCCGACGTTCGTGTCGAGCGCCTGCTGCGGGGTCGGGCCGAGGCCGCCCTGGTAGACGTCCTCGACGAACTGCAGCGAGTCCTGGAACTGCTTCGAGCCGACGACCCACTTCTTGTCCTTGTACAGCGTGTTGCCGTCGCCCTCCGCGCCGTACAGGAGCATCTCGAATCCCTGCATGGTGGACGCTTCGCCCTGCGCCTTGCCGGAGTAGATGTTGAACGGGATGACGCCCGCGTCCTTCTCCTTGATGGTCTTCGCGGCGGCGAGCACGTCGTCCCAGGTCTTGGGCTCCCACGGGACGGGCAGGCCGACCTTGGCGAAGATGTCCTTGTTGTACCAGAGCGCCCGGGTGTCGGTGCCCATCGAGACGCCGTAGATCTTGCCGTCGTCACCCTGTCCGGCCTGCTTGGCGTTGTCGTAGAACTGGTCCCAGTCCTTCCACTTCGCCACGTAGTCGTCGAGGGGCAGCAGGTAGCCGGCCTCGGCGTCGGACTTGATGAGGAAGGTGTCCTCGTACATGACGTCCGGAGCGGTCGCGGGCGCCTTGTTCATGAGCGCGAGCTTCGTGTAGTAGTCGTTGCCCTGGGCCTGGATCGGGACGAGCGTGACCGTCTTGCCGGGGTTGGCCTTCTCGTACTCGGTCTTGACCTCCTTCATCTGGGCGTCGAGCTGCTGGAAGGCGCCGTACTTCTGGTAGGCGATCTTGATCGTGTCGCTCGAGGCGGACCCCGAGCTGGAACAGCCAGCCAGCCCGACCGCGGCGACTGCCACGGCTGCGAGGCCGGCGATGATGCGGGTGCGGCGTTTCATCGGTGCTCCTTTGCACGGGATGTCCGCGGGCTCCGTCACCCGCGCGCAGGATTAGTACAGCGTGTGGACTTAATCCGTGTCAAGGGGTGCGGGTCACGGATCGGCGTCGGATCGGTGGTCGTGCGGGGTGGGTTCGGTCGTGCGGGGTCGCGGGGTCGCACGGTCGCGGGGTCGCGGGGTTGCGGGGTTGCGGGGTTGCGCGGTTGCGGGGTTGCGCGGTTGCGAGCGACACCGCCGCTGTCGTCCGACGTCCGCGATGTCGCACGGGGCCGGCGGGTCGGCGCCGTGCGCTGGCGGGACGCATCCACGCGCTGGCGAGCGACAGCGCCGCTGTCGTCCGACGTCCGCGATGTCGCGCGGCGCTGCCGGGTCGACCCGGCGCCCGATCACCCCGCGGCGAGCGGGGTCAGTGCCGGATGAGCAGCGCGCTCGCCCGCGGGGACAGTGCGGCGTCGAGCACGAGGCACGCCGCTCCGACCGCCGCGACGTCCGCACCCCGACCACTGTCCTGCACCGCGATCGGGTGCTTCGGGACGAGGTTCCGGGAACCGATCACGGCCTCGCGGGCGGCGGGCAGCGCGACCGGGGCGATGTCGGACCAGAACGGACCCCCGAACACGACCCGGTCGACGTCGAGCAGGTTGACGATGAGCACGACCGCGTTGCCCATCACGGTGCCGGCATCGGCCGCGAGCGACACCGCCGCCGGGTCGCCCGCGCGGATCGCCTCGCCGAGGGCGGCCCAGGAGCGCTGTACCGCGGCGACGTCCTCGACACCGACGTCGAGCACACCGACGTCGAGCACACCGGCACCGGCACCGGCACCGGCACCGGGTTCGCCAGCCCCGCCGCCGAGCCCGCCGCCGTCGGCCACCGCACCGCCGTGACCACCGCGCGTCCCGTCCACCCCGAGCCGCAGCCCCCGCGCCGCCCCCACCCGCAGCAGCCGACCGGGTGCCACGGTCGCCCCGACCTCCCCGCGGGAGCCGGACCCCTCGGGCGTCCCGGCGAGGGCACCCTGCTCGACCATGATGTGCCCGGCGTCCCCGGCGTTCGACCCCACCCCGCGGACGGGCTCGTGGTCGATCGCGAGCCCCACGCCGAAGCCGGTGCCGAAGTACACGAAGGCGAAGTTCCGCGCCGAGGACTCCCCCGCCAGGAACATCTCGCCGACCACCGCCGCGGTGACGTCCTTCTCGAGCAGCACCGGGAAGCCCGTGGCCTCGGCGATCGCGTCGCGCAGCGGCACGTCGCGCCACCGGGGCAGGAACGGCGGGTCGAGCACCACGCCGGCGTCGACGTCGATCGGTCCGGGGCTCGCGATGCCGACCCCGAGCACCGCCTCGACGTCGACGCCCGCCCCGCCGACGAGCCGTCCGACCGCCGAGGCGATCGTGCGCACGACCTCGGTCGGGTCCTCGGCGGACGGGGTCGAGGTCGTGGACTCCGCGACGACGGACCCGGCCAGGTCGAGGAGCACGTACGTCACGACCGCGGGGTCGACGTGCACGCCGACCGCGAACCGGCTCGAGGCCTCGAGCCGCAGGATCGTCCGGGGCTTGCCGCGTCCGGCGACGACCGTGCCCGACTCGACGATCATCCCGGCGTCGATGAGGAAGCGGGTCACGTTCGACACGGTCTGCGCGCTGAGGCCCGTCCGTGCGGCGAGCTCCACCCGACTCAGTCCGTCGGGCGAGCGGCGGACGGCGTCGAGCACGACGGTGCGGTTGAAGCCGCCGATCGACGGCATGTTCGCGCCGCGTCGGTGCTCCGCCATGTCCGCGACCCTACCGCGACGGATCAGCCCCTCCAGGACGGACGACGCGCGCGCAGCGGCGCCGCCGCCGACACCACCCGCAGCAGCGACGGCCGAGGCGCCGGATCACCGGCCACCACGACTCTGACACCGCAACGGTGCTGCAACGGTGGCGTCACCGTCCTGGCCCCCGACCGGGTGCACCGATACCCTGACCCCATGTCCGACCTGCGCCTCGTAGAACTCTCCGCGACCACGGCAGCCGCGGCCAACTCCCTGACGCTCAAGCCGGGGCAGGAGGAGTTCGTCCAGCCGACGACCTACGGCGTCGCCGAGTCCGACGTCAAGCCGAGCTCGGCCTGGACCCGTGTCGTCCTCGACGGTGACGAGGTGGTCGGCATGATCATCGGCACCTTCGACGAGGACAACGCCGCCGAGGAGCTCCGCAGCGCGATCTGGCGCGTCAACGTCGCCGCGTCGGCACAGGGTCGTGGCGTCGGTCGCTTCGCAGTGCACGGCCTGGCGGACGAGGCCCGCAGCCGCGGCTTCGAACGGTTGACGGTCGTCTACGAGCCCGGCGGTGAGGTCGGCCCCGAGGCCTTCTTCCGCGCACTCGGCTTCTCGGTGGTCCGCGAGACCCAGTACGGCGACCACTTCGCCTCGCTGACGCTCTGACCGACGACGCGGCCGGCACGCCCGACCCCGAGGACTTCGGCGCCGCCGTCGCCGAGGTCGTCCGGTGCATCCCGGCGGGCCGGGTGATGACCTACGGCGACGTCGCGGCGGCGCTCGGCTCGCGCGCGTCCCGCGCGGTCGGCAAGGTGATGGCGCACGAGGGCTCCGACCTGCCGTGGTGGCGCGTGGTCCGGTCCGGCGGGCTGCCGCCGGTGCGGCACGAGGCCCGCGCGCTCGAGCACTACCGCGTCGAGGGGACGCCGCTCGTGCAGGGCCGGTCGGCCTGGAGGGTCGACATGCCCCGTGCGCGCTGGTCACCCACCACGGACGCCGACGACCGGTCCTGACCCGCCTCGGCGGTCCGGCCGCCGGCCCGGCGCGGTCCGGCCACGGTCGCCGCGTCCCGCGCGGCGCGACGTGCTCCCGCGCAACCAAGAGCACGTCGCACCACGGCGATCCGTGGTGCGACGTGCCTCCGGTTGTGCGCAGCGCGCGACGGCCGACCGCGTCGGACCCGCCCGCCGGGCCCGGCCCGGCCCGGCCCGGCCCGGCCCGGCCCGGCCCGGCCCGGCGCGTCACTTGTAGGCGTTCACCGACCCGGCGTCCATGCGGACGGTGCCGTCGGCCTCGACGACCGGGCGACGCTCGGACCCCGGCTTCGAGTACGCCTCGAGCTTCTCGATCCGGACGTGGTCGCCGTTCGTGATGACGGCGGGCACGCACGTGTAGACCTTGTCGTTCGCGTCGGCGTCGCGCGCGGCGATCTCGACGACGTCACCGGCACCGTTGTCGACGGCCGTGCTCACCTGGTACCGGCGGAACGACCCGGTGCCGTTCGACTGCGCGGAGTACACGACCGGCACGATCCGCGCGATCGAGGGGTTCAGCGTGATGTCGATCACCTCGTCCGCCATGGTCGTCCGACCGGCCCCGCGACGCTCGTCCCCGCGGTGCACGACGGTGCCGTCGGCGGTGCGCGGCGAGGACTTCCGGTCGTCCTTCGTCCCGAACTGCGCCACGGTCTCGACGTGTCCGTCCTGGTACTGCACGAGCGCGAACACGTCGTAGTCGGTGGCGTTCGGCCACGAGATCGTGACGGTGATCGTCGGTGTCTTCGTCAGGCTGACGACCTGCCGCTTCTCGAGGCTGATCCGCCCCTTCGCGAGCCCCAGGTCCGACGCCGGGGCCGAGGCGGCCGCCGCGGTCGTGGCCCCCGCAGCGGTCGCGTCGGGCGCTGCCACGCCGGGTGCTGCCCCCTCGGGCGTCGTCGTGGTCTTCTTCTTGCCGATGCCGAACATCTGGTCCCCCCGGGTCCGTGGTGTGGTCGACGTCCATCCTGCCCGACGACCACGCTCCGGCGTCAGTCGAACCGCACGCCCTTCGGGTTCGTGGGCAGCAGGAAGAGCACGAACAGCACGATCGAGCCGACGACCGGCAGCACGTGCAGGAACTGCCAGAAGCCGGACAGGTTCGCGTCGTGCAGCCGCCGGGCGCCGAGGGCGAGCGAGCCGACCAGCGTCGCGAGCCCCCACAGCACGAACAGGTACGAGCCGACGGGGTTCTCGAGCATCGGCGCGTCGGGGGTGAACGCCTGCGGTGCGAGCTGCAGCACGAGGCCGATCGCGAACCAGGTGATCCACCACCACCAGAACTCGGAGCGCGAGGCCCGTCCGGTGAAGACGGTGTACTTCCGCCAGAAGCGGCGCAGGGCCTCGGTGAACGGTGCCCCGTAGAAGGGGTCGCGCAGGGCGACGCCGCCGGGCTGCACGCTGTCGTTGCTCATCCCCCAAGACAACCACGTGCGCGCAGCCCGGCGCCGCTCACACGAGCGAGTCCCGCCACGCCGCGTGCAGCTGGGCGAACCGCCCGGTGCCCGCGATGAGGTCGTCGGGCGTGCCGTCCTCGACGATCCGGCCGTACTCCATCACGAGCACCCGGTGGGCGATCGCCACGGTCGACAGCCGGTGCGCGATGATCACCGCGGTGCGGTCGGCGAGCAGCGTCTCGAGGCCCTCCTGCACGAGCCGCTCGGACGGGATGTCGAGCGACGCGGTCGCCTCGTCGAGGATGAGCACCTTCGGGTCGGCGATGAACGCCCGGGCGAACGACAGGAGCTGCCGCTGCCCGGCCGACACCCGGCCACCGCGCTTGTTCACGTCGGTGTCGTACCCGTCCGGGAGCGCCGTGATGAACTCGTGCGCTCCAACGGCCCGGGCCGCCGCCTCGATCTCGGCACGGGTCGCCCCGGGCTTGCCGAGCGCGATGTTGTCCGCCACCGAGCCCGAGAACAGGTACGCCTCCTGCGTCACCATGACGATCGCACGGCGCATGTCCTTCGGGTCGAGGTCCCGCAGGTCGACGCCGTCGAGCTGCACGGAGCCCGTCGTCGGGTCGTAGAAGCGCGCCATCAGCTTGGCGAGCGTCGACTTCCCGGCACCGGTCGACCCGACGAGCGCGATGGTCTGCCCCGCCGGGATGTGGAGGTCGAACTCCGGCAGCACGACCTTGCCCGCGTTGTACGCGAACTCGACCCGCTCGAAGTCCATCTTCCCGGTGGCGTCGGGCAGGCGGACCGGCTTCACCGGATCCGGCACGCTCGGCCGTTCCTCGAGGACGCCGGAGATCTTCTCCATCGCCGCCGACGCGGACTGGTACCCGTTGTAGAACATCGCGAGTTCCTGCGCGGGGTCGAAGAACCGCTTGGCGTACAGCGCGACCGCGAGCAGCGCGCCGACCTCGAGCGAACCGCCGACGATCCGGAAGCCGCCGACGATGACGACCGCGGCGAGCGTCGCGTTGCCGATGAGCACGAGCACCGGGTCGAACGTCCCGAACAGGTTGAACACCTTCGTGTTCGCCACCCGGTACTGCTCGACGTACCCGCCGTACTCGTCACGGTTGCGGGACTCCTTGCGGAACGCCTGCACCGCCCGGATGCCCGTCATCGTCTCGACGAAGTGCACGATCACCCTCGCCGAGGTGGTGCGGGTGGCGCGGAACAGCGTCTGCGACCGGGTCTGGAACCAGCGGACCAGGAACCACAGCGGCACGAGCGACACCGCGAGCACGAGTCCGGACGTCGGGTCGAGCAGCACCAGGGCGATCGCCGTGAACACCATGTACAGCACGCCCTGGATGAGCTGGTTCAGCCCGGAGTCGAGCAGCTCGCGGATCGAGTCGAGGTCGCTCGTCTGGCGCGAGATGATCCGGCCGGACGTGTACGTCTCGTGGAACTCGAGCGAGAGCCGCTGCGTGTGCAGGAACACGCGCTTCCGCAGGTCGAACAGGATCGCCTGGCTGATCCGGGCCGCGAGCACGGTGTACCAGGCCGTGAGCACGGCGCCGAGGATCGCGACCACGACGTACGTCGCGACGACGCCGAACGCCGGCGTCCAGTCGTCGCGGTCGAGCACCGCGGGCAGGGCGTTGTCGATGCCCCACGCGATGAGCGCGGGGCCGGCGACGGTGCCGGCGGTGGAGACGACCACGACCACGCCGAGCCAGACCAGGCGCAGCTTCAGCGGTGCCGTCAGCGAGCCGAGCAGGGCGAGCGAGCGGCGCCGCAGGCGCTTGCTCTCCGCCTTCGTGTAGTCCTGCCGCTCCTCGCCGCGCACGCCGAGGGTGGTGACGGACGCGGTGATCGGTGCGGCAGTCTGCGTGTCCGCAGCCTCGGCACCGACGGGATCCGTGCCTCCCGGCCCGGCTGCCGTGTCGACGGGCGGGAACTGGTCCTGCTGGGTCATGCCATCGCCTCCTCTCGGGCGGGTGCGTCGTCCTCGTCGAGCGAGGAGATGACGTAGCGGTAGTGCTCGTTGGTGGCCATCAGCTCCGAGTGGGTGCCGACGGCGGTGATCCGGCCGCCCTCCATGAGCGCCACCCGGTCGGCGAGCGTCACGGTGGACGGGCGGTGCGCGACGATGAGCGACGTGGTGTCGGCGAGGACCCGGCGGAGCCCGGCCTCGACCCGCGCCTCGGTGTCGACGTCGAGCGCGGACAGCGGGTCGTCGAGCACGAGGACCGACGGCCGCGCGGCGATCGCGCGCGCGAGCGCCAGGCGCTGCCGCTGCCCACCGGAGAGGGACAGCCCCTCCTCGCCGACGCGGGTGTCGACGCCCTCGGGCAGGTCGTCGACGAAGGACGCCTGCGCGATGTCGAGGGCCTCGCGCATGATCCGCTCGGCCTCGTCCCCGCTGAGGTCCGGACGCCCGAGCAGCACGTTGTCACGCACGCTCGTCGAGAAGAGCGTGGCGTCCTCGAACGCGACGCCGACGTGCCGACGGAGCTCGGCGCGGGTGAGGTCACGGACGTCGACGCCGTCGATCGTGATCGAGCCGCCGGTGACGTCGTAGAGCCGCGGGACGAGCGACAGCAGCGTGGTCTTGCCGCTACCGGTCAGGCCGACGAGCGCCATGGTCTCGCCGGGCTGCAGCTGCAGCTCGACGCCGTCGACCAGGTCCGGGTACTCGTCGGTCGCGTCCTGGTACCGGAAGTGCACGTCGTTGAACGACAGCGCACCGTGCGGTTCCGCGATGGTCTTCGGCTCCGCGGGGTCCTGGATCGTGTTCTCGGAGTCCATCACCTCGAAGAACCGGTCGATCGCGGTGCGGGTGTCGAAGGTCATCGACAGGAAGAACCCGATCGACTCGATCGGGAACCGCAGCACGGTCGCGGTCGCGAAGAACGCGAAGAGCTGCCCGACCGTCATCTCGCCCTGGGACGCGAGCCAGATGCCGGCGAGCAGGCACAGCGCGAACGCGACGTCGGGGACGAGCAGCAGCCAGAGCCAGATGCCGGCGATGGCCTTCGCCTTCTCGATCTCGGTGCCGCGGAGCGCCTCGGCCTGCTCGCTGAACTCCTCGAGCTTGCTGCGGCCGCGACCGAACGCCTTGAGCACGCGGATGCCGTGCACCGACTGCTCGACGCTCGTCGCGAGGTCACCGACCTGGTCCTGGCTGCGGCGCGCGACGATCGAGTAGCGGCGCTCGAACAGCAGCGCGGTCACCCAGATCGGGATGCACGCCACCAGGAAGATCACCCCGAGCAGCCACCCGAAGGTGAACAGCACGACGAAGCCGACCGCGATGGTCACGATGTTCACCACGAGCAGGACGACGCCGAACGCCAGCCAGCGACGGATGAGCGACAGGTCGGACACCGAGCGGGACAGCAGCTGCCCGGACTCCCAGCGGTCGTGGAACGACACCGGCAGGTCCTGCAGCTTCGCGTACAGCGCGTTGCGCATGTTCGACTCGATGCGGGTCGAGGGCCGCATCACCAGTCGGCGGCGCGAGGCGATGAAGAACGCCTCGAGGGCGCCGAGTGCGAGCACGGCCAGGCCGGCCGGCCAGATCTGCCCGGCGTCGCCGGTCGACAGCGGGCCGTCGACGAGCCACTGCAGCACGTAGGGGATGGCGAGCGCGACGAGCGAGGCGCCCATCGCGGCGGCCACGCCGCCGATCAGGCGCCCGCGGTACGGGCGCACGTAGGGCATGATGCGCGCGATCGCGCGCAGCGTGGAGGGTCGGTCGGTGGAGGGTCGGACGGTGGACGGGCGCGCCTGGTCGGGCGTCTGGGACATGGGTTGCGTCCTCGTGCATCTGCCGTCCCACCCGGTCGGGTCGTCGGTCCGCCGACGGGTCGCGTCGGTGGGCGTCGGGCCGGCCGGGAGGCACGGTGGGCGTTGCGTGGTGGGCTCCGGCCGGGCGCGTGGTCGCGCCGGCACCGTCACGTGGTGTGACGGCACACGGGCCGGTCGTGCCGGGGGACGTCGGTCCCCCGGGCGTCGAGCGGGCGGTGCGCGCCCGACGACGGGGTCGTCGTGCGCGCGGGGCGTCGGGGGCGCCTGGCTAGACGGCGGCCACGGCCGGGGTCGAGCGCGGCTGGGCCGTGCGGGACCTGGGTCGCGGATCCGGGGTGTTCCCCACGAGGGACACGATCCCCGTCCGGGCAGCCGATGCCACTGTGCCGGTCGTCGTGTCCATCGTCACTCCAGTCGTCGTCTTCGTCACCGTTGTGTCCACGGGACGGCCGATCCACAGGGGATCGTCGGCGTCGGTCGCGGAGCCTTACAGACTATTGACAGTCGCTCGTGCCGCGCAACGGGTCCGGACGAAGTCGTGGTTGATCGACGCGGTGGAAGAACCTGCCGGCGCCCGGTGCCGTCGCCGGGCACAGGCACCGACGCCGCTGCCGGTGCCTGCGTCGGCGTCAGTGGAAGAAGTGCCGCTCGCCCGTGAAGTACATCGTCACGCCGGCCGCCTGCGCCGCCGCGATCACCTCGGCGTCACGCACGCTCCCGCCCGGCTGGGCGACCGCGCGGACCCCGGCGTCGAGCAGCACCTGCAAGCCGTCGGCGAACGGGAAGAACGCGTCGGAGGCGGCGACGCTCCCGGCGGCACGGTCGCCCGCGCGGGTGACGGCCAGGTGGCAGGAGTCCACCCGGTTCACCTGGCCCATGCCGACGCCGACGCTCGCGCCCCGGTCGGCGAGCAGGATCGCGTTCGACTTCACCGCACGGCTGGCCTTCCACGCGAACGCGAGGTCGGCCAGGGTGGCGTCGTCAGCGGGTGCACCGGCGACGAGGTCCCACGTGGACTGGTCGAAGGTCGTGAAGCGGTCGGCGTCCTGCACGAGGAAGCCGCCGGAGACCTGCTTGACCTCGCGGGTCGCGAGGGCGAAGTCGGCCGGCAGGGTGAGCAGCCGGATGTTCTTCTTCCGGGACAGGAGCTCGAGCGCCTCGGGGTCGAACGCCGGAGCGATGACGACCTCGGTGAAGATGTCCGCGACCGTCTCGGCCATCTGCAGCGTGACCGGGCGGTTCGCCGCGATGACGCCACCGAACGCCGAGAGCGGGTCGCACGCGTGGGCGGCGGCGTGGGCCGAGGCGATCGGGTCGACCGCGTCGGCGGGGGCGGTCGCGATGCCGCACGGGTTCGCGTGCTTGATGATCGCGACCGCGGGGGTGTCGAAGTCGTACGCGGCACGGACGGCGGCGTCGGCGTCGACGTAGTTGTTGTACGACATCTCCTTGCCGTGCAGCTGCGTCGCCTGGGCGATGCCCGCTCCCCCGACGGTCGTGTACAGCGCCGCCGCCTGGTGCGCGTTCTCGCCGTAGCGGAGGGTCGCAGCCAGGTCGGCGTCGATCCGCAGGTGCGCGTCGAACGACCCGGGCGTCGCGAGGTCACCGGCGGTCGTCGGGGCCGCGGCCTGCTCGACGACGTCGCTGGCGAAGTACGACGCGACCGCGGCGTCGTACGAGGCGGTGTGCGCGAACGCCTGCGCGGCGAGGCGCTTCCGGAGCGCGAGGCTCGTGCCACCGGCCCGCACGGCCTCGACGACCTCGGCGTAGGAGGACGGCGACACGACGATCGCGACGTTCGGGTGGTTCTTCGCCGATGCCCGGACCATCGCGGGGCCGCCGATGTCGACGTTCTCGACCACGGTCGCGGCGTCGGCACCGGAGGCCACGGTCTCGACGAAGGGGTAGAGGTTCACCACGACGAGCTCGAACGGCGCGATGCCGAGCTCGGCGAGCTGCTGCTCGTGCGACGCCAGCCGCAGGTCGGCGAGCAGCCCGGCGTGCACGGCGGGGTGCAGGGTCTTGACACGGCCGTCGAGCGACTCCGGGAACCCGGTCACGCTCGACACGTCGGTCACGGCGTACCCGGCGTCGCGGATCGTCTGCGCGGTGCTGCCCGTCGACACGAGCTCGACCCCGGCGTCGGCCAGGGCACCGGCGAGCTCCAGTAGCCCGCTCTTGTCGCTGACCGAGACGAGGGCGCGACGCACGGGGACGACGTCGCGGTGGCGGTAGAGGCTGGGGTCGGCGGCGTGCACGCTCATGCGCTCGGGGGGCCCTTCAGGTCGGTGGTGCCGGTGGCGATGTCGAGGACGGTCTGGATGAGCAGGCGACGCTCGACCGGCTTGATGCGGTCGTGCAGCGTCGACTCGGTGTCGCCCGGCAGCACCGGGACGCGTTCCTGGGCCAGGATCGGGCCGGTGTCCACACCGTCGTCGACCTGGATGACGCTCGCGCCGGTCTGCTCGACCCCGGCGGCGAGGGCGTCCCGGACGCCGTGCGCGCCGGGGAACTCGGGCAGGTACGCGGGGTGCGTGTTGATGATCGCCGGGGCGAACTCGGACACCACGGCGTGGGGCAGCAGGCGCATGAGGCCGGAGAGCACGAGCAGGTCGGGCGACCACGGGCGGATCTGGGCGGCGAGCTCGGCGCCCCACTCCTCGCGCGAGGCGTAGCGCGAGAACGGGACCGTGAAGGTCGGGATGCCGAACTCCTCGCCGAGCCCGAGGCCCTCGGCGTCGCGGTCGGCCCCGATCGCGACGACGCGGGCGGGGTACTCGGCAGCGGTGGTCGCCTGGAGCAGGGCCCGCAGGTTCGACCCGGTACCGGAGATCAGGACGACCAGTTCGAGCACGGACACCAGCCTAGCGGCGCAGGACGACGCGGCGTGGCGCGGCTACGCGTCGTGCTTCGGACGACGCCACCAGGGCAGTTCGTCCTCGGCGATCTGGTCGGTCGCGTCCCAGTTCGAGCGGCCACCGGTCGGAGCCGGACGTGCGGGGTCGCCGTGGTCGCGTCGGCCGCCCGTCTCGTCCTGCCCGTCCTGCCCACGCTGCTCGTCCGGGACGTCGACGCCGGTGTCGTCCCGCCCTCCGACGAACTCCTCGGTGCTCCACGGGAACGCGGGCTGGGGCTCGGTGCCCGGGGCGTGCGGCAGCGGCTCGGCGTCCTGCTCGGGGAGTGCGGCCCGGTCGGGTGCGCCCGCTCCGGGCACGCGGTCGCGCAGGCCACGCAGGTCGGCGGCGCGCGATCGGACCCCGTCGGCCGCACCACGGAGGCGGTCGCGCAGGTTGCTCACGGCTCCGCGCGGCGAGTGCGAGGCGCGGTCGATCGGGGCAGCGACCGGGGCGACGCGCTCGGCGGCGACCACGTCGGTGCGGGCCCAGTCCGGCAGCGGGACGTCGTCGGGCTCCGCCACGGGCGTGGACGAGGACGGCGGCGCGGGGGCGGACGCGGACGGCGACGCGGGGCGCGCTGCCACGGGCTCGTGCGGGACGGGCTCGTGCGGGACGGGCTCGTGCGGGACGGGCTCGGCGGCGACGGGCGGGGCGGTGACGGGCTCGTCGGTGATGGGCTCGGTCACCTGCCCGGCCAGGACCGGGTCGACGGCCCCGGGGTCGTCGACGGGCGCATCGGGGTGGTCGACGTGCGTGGACGAGTCGTGCGCCTCCCGGACGACGAAGCGGTGCGGCTCGCCGGCGCGACCGGCCCCGGCCTCGTCGAGGGCGGCGACGAGCGACCCGGCACGGGCGTCCTCGGCGGCCGCGTCGGCATCGGCGCCGTCCGACGCCTCGTGCCAGCGCTCCCGCCCCCAGCCGCCCTCGGGCGTCCGGAGCAGGTCGCTGCCGATCGCGAGTGCGACGACCGCGGGGACGCCGACCTCGAGCGCCGCGAACAGCCCGACGAGCAGCCCGTCCGGACCGGCCTGGGCGAGTCGCCCCGGGCCGACCGACCCCGACGCGATGCCGGTCAGGACGCCGGTGAGCACGCCCGCGACGACGCCCGTGGCGACACCGGCGAGGGCCCGCTGCACCGCCGAGTCCCGGTCGCCGAGCGCCTGCACGAGCCGGGGACGCAGGAGTCCGCCGACGACGAAGCCGGCCACCACGGGCACGAGGACCCAGAGCAGGCCGAAGGTGTGCCCGGACGCCGGCAGGGCACCGAACACGGGGATGCCCGGGATCGGGCCGAGCACGGTGCCGACCGGCGAGACGCTCGACCCGGAGCCGATCGCGAAGCCGGGGCCGACCAGCCACGCGGTGGCCCACGCGACCAGGTCGGGCAGGAACGCGAGCTGGCCGACGGTCATCGCGATGCCGCCGACGACACCCGCGTGCGAGCGCTCGTACAGGGCGATCACGTCGGCGAACGAGGTGAGCAGCAGCAGGGCGACGACGACCCCGGCGGCCGCGACCACGACGGCCGTCACGATCGTGCCGGCGCGGAGCGCGAAGGCCGCGGTGGTGCGCCATACCCCGGGGATCCGGTCGGTCAGGTCGAGCACGCGCTGCGTCAGCGGGTCGGCCGGCAGGGCGCGACGACGACGGCACACCTCGGAGGTGACGAGCGCCGGGACCGCGAACCAGAGCGCGGGCAGCACGACGGACTGCCACACCACGGGGTGGATCGCGGCGGACGAGGCCGACAGCGCGACGCCGGTGCCGAGCAGGGCGACGCCGACGGTCCCGACGAGCAGGCCGGTGGTCCGGTGGTCGGTCTCGGCGAACCGCCGTCCGGCGCGTCCACCGAGCCAGGCGGTGACGACGGCGAACCCGAGCGCCGCGAGCGTGACGTGCACGTCCCCGGCCGCGCCCTCGACCCCGGCGGCCCCGGCGGCGTCCGCACCGAGCCGGAACGTGACGTCCACACCGTGCCCGACGAGCCAGACGCTGCCCGCGGCCTTCCAGAAGACGTCCCAGTCGACCTGGAGCCCGTACTCGAAGCCCCAGAGCAGGGTCAGCGGCACGAGTGCGATGCCGAGGCCCACGCCGACCGTCACGATCGCCTCGACGGCGGCCAGCAGTGCGGTTCCCAGGCGGTTCATCCGGGCCAGGGTACGTGCCGCCCGTGGTGACGCGGGCGAGCCGCGCGGCACCGGTGGAGACTCACGACCGTCCACAGGCAGACGGGAGGCGCGGTACCGACCGGCACCGCGCCTCCCGTCCGTCCGTGTCGGACGTGCGCCGCTAGCGCGCGGCGACCACCTCGCGCAGCAGCGCGGCCGTCTCGGACGGCGTCTTGCCGACCTTGACGCCCGCGGCCTCGAGCGCCTGCTTCTTCGCCTCGGCGGTGCCGGCGGACCCGGACACGATCGCGCCCGCGTGGCCCATCGTCTTGCCCTCGGGGGCCGTGAAGCCCGCGACGTAGCCGACGACCGGCTTCGTGACGTGCGCCTTGATGTAGTCGGCGGCACGCTCCTCGGCGTCGCCGCCGATCTCGCCGATCATCACGATGGCCTCGGTCTCCGGGTCGGCCTCGAACGCGGCGAGCGCGTCGATGTGCGTCGTCCCGACGACCGGGTCGCCGCCGATGCCGATGGCGGTCGAGAAGCCCAGGTCACGCAGCTCGTACATCATCTGGTAGGTCAGGGTGCCCGACTTCGACACGAGACCGATCGGACCCTTGCCGGTGATCGTCGCCGGGGTGATGCCGACGAGCGACTCCCCCGGGGTGATGATGCCGGGGCAGTTCGGCCCGATGATGCGGGTCTTCCCGCCGAGCGCCTTCGCGTGCGCCCAGAACGCCGCGGAGTCCTGCACGGGGATGCCCTCGGTGATGACGACGACGAGGGGGACCTCGGCGTCGATGGCCTCCATCACGGCGTCCTTCGCGAACGCCGGCGGGACGAAGACGATCGAGACGTCGGCACCGGTGGTGTCGACGGCCTCGCGCACCGAGCCGAACACGGGCAGCTCGACGTCGCCGTGGGTCACGGTGGTGCCGGCCTTGCGGGCGTTGACGCCACCGACCACCTGCGTGCCCGCCCCGAGCATGAGCGCGGTGTGCTTCGTGCCCTCGCCGCCGGTGATGCCCTGGACGATGACCTTGGAGTCCTTGGTGAGGAAGATCGACATGGTCAGTCCCTTCAGGCCGCTGCAGCGGCGAGTTCGGCGGCCTTCTCGGCCGCGTCGTCCATGGTCGCGGCGACGGTGACGAGCGGGTGCGCCGCCTCCGCCAGGATCCGACGACCCTCGTCCACGTTGTTGCCGTCCAGGCGGACGACGAGCGGCTTGGTGGCCGCGTCGCCGAGGATGCCGAGCGCGGCGACGATGCCGTTCGCGACGGCGTCGCAGGCGGTGATGCCGCCGAAGACGTTCACGAACACGCTCTTCACCTGCGGGTCGCCGAGGATGACGTCGAGGCCGTTCGCCATGACCTCGGCCGACGCACCGCCGCCGATGTCGAGGAAGTTGGCGGGCTTCACGCCGCCGTGGCGCTCACCGGCGTAGGCGACGACGTCGAGCGTCGACATGACGAGCCCGGCGCCGTTGCCGATCACGCCGACCTGGCCGTCGAGCTTGACGTAGTTGAGGCCGTGCTGCTTCGCCTTGGCCTCGAGCGGGTCCTCGCTCGCGGTGTCCTCGAGCTCGGCGTGGCCCTCGTGGCGGAAGTCGGCGTTCTCGTCGAGCGAGACCTTGCCGTCGAGCGCCAGGATCTGGCCGTCACCGGTGCGGACGAG